>CAZRGQ010000043.1:306-22645 GCA_964599645.1 uncultured Lentisphaerales bacterium
ATGAAGACAAGTGAACAAAAAGTGTCAAACGGAAGTCAGGACTTGACACATAACGATAGACGAAATCCCCATGCGGCCAAAGCTCACTCTGGAAGGTAATCGGATAGTTGGTCAAGCGGTTGAAGTAGAGATTCTGCCAGGTGAGCAGCAGCGTATTCGAGGGGGTGGTGGCATGCCAGAAGCGACCGGCTGAGGGCACGATACCGAGGTGGGTCTGAAGTGGGGCCAGGAAGTCGATCAGAGTGCCATCGGGCAGCAGACGGGCTGTCGGTGAGCCCTTGGGTAAGTTAAAGGAGAGAGTGCCGCTGCTGGAGACGTGGAGTCCCGCCACCAGATTGGTGCCGAGGAGAAAGCTCCAGTTGGTCGCAGGCAACCAGAAGGTATCTTCGGCGACCCCGTAACGGCTCCAGCCTTGATAATAGAACTGCGGTGGGATCAGGTGCCGGAGGCGCGTGGGCCGCAGATGACGCCAGCACCAAGTTGTGAATGTCGCCACCAGAAGCAGCCCCGCCTGCCGGATGGCGGTATAGCTGAGAAGAGTGCCTATGGAGGTCAGAAGCAACATCGTATTAACGGTGCCATTTTAGCAGGTAATTGGAAGGTCGGCAACCGCGATAAGTATGAATTTTCAACGCGCCTGCGCATCATCCTGTGAGCACAGCATCCCATTATTCGTGTCAATTGGTGTTCATTGGTGGTTCTCTCCACACGCTACTGCGGCGACAGCTTACAGCTCACCACTCACACTGGTTGTGCTTCTGCACAACCGCAGCGATGCAGAAGCATCGCCCTCCACACGCTGCTGCGGCGACGGCGCGCCGCCCTCCAGAGCGCTCCGCACCGGCAGCATCGCGTCAGTCTTGGCTGTTTCTCCTTAAACCGCTGCGGACGGCTGCGGAGAGCCGTCCCTACCTTTTCAGGCGACAGCCACCTTGATCTGCCGTGGTTTGGCAGCAGCACGCTTCTTGAGTGTCAGCGTCAACACCCCGTGGGCAAGCTGGGCTGAGATCGCTTCGCGATCGACATCTTCGGGCAGCTCGTAGGCAGCCTCGTAGTCGACCAGCGGGAACTCCTGGCGGACACAGCGGGCGTCGTCGTACGTCGCCTCACTGCGCCGACCCAGCACCTTGATGATGGTGTTGTCGATCTCGACCTTAAGTCCCTCCTGGGTGACCCCAGGCAGGCTCAGGCGCACCTCAAAGGCGTCGTCCAGCTCGGCAAACCGCATCAGCGGCGCCACGCGGGCACGCCGCGTCTCCTGTTGCACGGCAACAGCTTTGCTCTTCTCACTCTTGGCATTCATCCTTAATTCTCCTCTCTGCCGCACTGCGGCAACTCAGTTAGATTCGATAGTCAGGCCGCTTCAACGGCGATCAGACGACGCTTGGCTGCGGCCGCCTTCGGCAGCGTCAAGGTGAGGATGCCGTGTGCTGAGGCCGCCTTGACGGAGGCCATATCGACTGCGAACGGCAGCTTCAGTTGACGGCTGAAACCGGGGCGCTTGCCCTCTTTGTCGGCCTTGCCCTGCAGCGTCAGAAGGTCGCCCTCGACGCTGACCTCGATCTGCCCCGGCTCGATACCGGGCAGCTCCGCCTCAAGCGTCAGGGCCTCCCCCGACTCCCAGGCGTTGATGCGCGGACGCCACTCCCGCTGTAAAGAGGCCTCGCTGTGAGCATCCCGCTCAAAGGCGTTCAGAACTTCATCCAGCAGCCCCCAGGCCATGTTCATGTAGTTGTAGTTGTTCATGCTCTTCTCCCTTCATGGCAACGCACCGTGCGCTGCTTGCATCATATAGTTAGCAGACAGCGTGCCAAGTCTGATATTGTTGCTTTATATTACTGTATAACAGTATTATAGATAAAAACAGAGCACTATCTGAATATGTAAAAGCGAGACAATATGTCCCTGTTGCGCTGTGGTCGAGTGGGGTATAATGTCGCACAGTGGCGATGCCGTACGGGCTAGAGGCCGGGCTTGCCCCGGCGCGTGGCGAAGCGGGTCAGGGCCGGAGGCAGCAGCAGCGCGAGCAGCAGTATGGTGCCCGGCAAGCCCACCAGTGCGGCACCGTAGCGCAGATAGAGGGTGGGGGTGGGGTGGGGGGCGACACCGGTTTCGTCGCAGAGCAGCCCGGGAGTTCCCTGGCCATCACCTGCCCCCAGGCGGCGCACGACCCGTCCGTTGGGCAAAATTACCGCTGTAATGCCGCGGTTGGAGCTGCGCACCAGCGGCACGCCCGTCTCGACCGCCCGGAAGACGGCCTGTGCCAAGTGTTGTTCGGCCTCGCTCGAACCGTCAAACCAGGCGTCGTTGGTCTGGTTAACCAGCAGTGTAGCACCGGCGCGCACCGCCCGCCGTGCCAGATAGGGCAACGTATCTTCAAAGCAGATCAGCGGCGCTACCTTGAGCGGCGCTTGTCCGGGCTGGCTGCGCGAGGTGACCGGCATAACCAGCGCCCCGCTGCCTGCAGTGCAGCTATAACCGATCGGTGAGAGTTTTGCCAGCCAGGGGAACCAGTTGTCGCCAGGGATATATTCGCCGAAGGGTACCAGATGTTGTTTGCGGTAGGTTGCAGCCGGGCGGCCATCGCGGTCGAAGAGAAAGGCGGCATTGTAGTAACGGGCACCGATGGTCCACTCCCAGCCCGGCCCCGGCTCGATCTCGAGCCCGCCGGCCAGCAGCGGCGCTCCCAGCGTATGGGTGACGTTGCTGACCAACTGCATCGTCAACTCATCGAAGGGGGGCGGACCCGGCAACATCGTCTCGGGCCAGATCGCCAGATCGGGCGCCACGGCTGCGGCAATCTCAGCATGGTCGCTGAAGTTTTTGATACTCTCGGCCAGTGAGGTGGTGTCGACCTCAAAGATCGAGGGTGTTTCAGGATGGAAGAGAGCCAGACGCCAGCGCGGGGCGGCGGCGCTGGTACGGTCGATGGCTCGCACCCGTGCGATACCGTGCCACCAGAGTGTCACGGTGAGTACCAGCGCCAGCGTCAGCTCCAGACTGCGCAAAGGGAAATAGCGTGGCGGTACCGCGGCCGGCGTCCCGGCCGGTACCAGGCGGCGGCGTACCACCGTCTCATACCAGCTACGCTGCAGCAGCAGGGCGATGCCGCCATTGACCGCCACCAATAGCGCCGCCACAGCCGGTGTGCCGCCCCAGGCAGCCGCCTGGATCAGCGCCAGATTGCGATACTGGCTCACGGCCAGGCTGTTCCAGGCAAAGCCGGTAAAGAGGGTGGCACGCAGCAGTTCGCTGCCGGCCCAGAGCAGTGGGGCAGAGAGCAAGACCAGCAGCAGCCGGCCCCAGGGAGAGGCGGCCAGTCGCTGGCGCTGCCAGAGCCATGCCAGAGTAAGCCCGAAGAGTCCGCAGTAGAGGGCGCAGTAGGCGGCCAGAGCCACATGCCCCAGCAGCACCAGCAGCAACGGGCCGCCATTCTCAATCAGCCGCCAGAGCCAGGCGAGGTTACCGAGCCAGAAGAGGAAGCCGGTCAGCCAGGCGAGACGGAAGCCGCTGCGCGGTGTCGCATGGCGCAGCACCAGCAGCAGCGGCACCAGAGCAAACCAGGCGGCATCGGCTTGGGCCAGCGGCGGAAAGGCGCTCCAGAGGAGCAGACCACTGAGCAGGGCAGCACCCCGAGACAGCCAGCGCCGCTTCATTCGAGACTCTCCTGCCCGCTCACCATGTGCTCCGTTTAAACCGTACTGCCGCAGCAGCGCTTGTACTTCTTGCCGCTGCCGCAGGGACAGGGGTCGTTGCGTCCCACCTTGGGAGCATCGCGCCGCAGCGTCTCGACCCCGCCGCCCTGCTGCAACATCGCAGACATCGCCTGGTCGAAGTCGGCGTTCATGGTGGCGTCAGGTGCAGCCGCCGTCGGCTGTCGGCCGCCGGCCGTTGTCGCTGTAGTGCTGCCCAACACCTGCACCTGATCATGGACAAGACGCTGGCGTCGTGACGCCATGCGGTTCATGATTCGTTCCAGGTTTTCGAGCGAGGTGGAGGCGCGGAAGATGCTCTGTACGATGTCGCCCTTGATCTGGTTCATCAACTCTTCAAACATCTCAAAGGCTTCACGCTTGTACTCCACCAGCGGGTCGCGCTGGCCGTAGGCGCGCAGGCCGACACCGTGGCGCAGCTCATCCATGGCGCGCAGATACTCCTGCCACTGGGTATCAATCGCCTGCAAGGCGACCTGACGCTCCATGATGGGGAGCAGTTGCGGATCCTCAAAGCTGCACTTGATCAGATACGCCTCTTCCACACGGCGGAAGAGAAGCTCTCCAGCCCGCTCTGGCTCGCCGGCAAACTCGCTGATCTCATCCTCCCGGATCGCGATCGGGAAGTTGAGCATGACCCACTCGGCCAGCTCCGCCGGACGCGCCTCTTTGTGATTGGTGAGCAGCGCTTCGCACTGCGTCAGGATGATGTCATGCATCACATCGAGAATCTGAGCCCGTACCTCCTCGGCATCAGCCCGCAGCAACTCGCCGCGGAAGGCGTAGATCACCTCCCGCTGCTTGTTCATCACGTCGTCATACTCCAGCGTGCGCTTGCGGATCGAGAAATTCTGCTGCTCGACGCGGCGTTGCGCCGTCTCCACCGAACGGTTGAGCCAGCGGTGTTCCAGCGCCTCTCCCTCCTGCATGCCGAGACGACTCATGATGCCGGAGATACGATCCGAGCCGAAGAGACGCATCAGGTCGTCCTCCAGCGAGATGAAGAAACGCGAAGAACCGGGGTCGCCCTGACGCGCACAACGTCCACGCAACTGGCGGTCGATACGGCGCGACTCATGGCGCTCCGAGCCGAGCACATGGAGTCCGCAGGGGCGTTCGGTCAGGAGCTGGCGCAGACTCTTGCGGCCCTCCAACGGCTCATCGAGTCGCTGGCCCGACTTGATCACCTCGTCAGCCACCCAGACGACACCGGCCCCCAGCTTGATGTCGGTACCACGTCCGGCCATGTTGGTGGCAATCGTCACGCTGCCGGGCTGCCCAGCCTGCGTCACGATCTCCGCTTCACGGGCATGGTTTTTGGCATTCAAAACGTTATGGGGAATGCGTGCCATGCGCAACATGCGGCTGAGCACCTCGGAGGTGTCGACGTTGGCCGTACCGATCAGCACCGGCTGACCGCGGGCGTGGCGCTCGGCTGTATCTTCAATGATTGCCTTATACTTTTCACGCTGGCTCTTGAAGATCAGATCATTCTCGTCGATGCGCCGGATGGGGCGGTTGGTGGGAATCGGCACCACGTCGAGTTTGTAGATGTCGGCAAACTCAGCCGCCTCGGTCTCGGCGGTACCGGTCATGCCGGCCAGCTTGCTGTAGAGGCGAAAGTAGTTCTGAATCGTGATCGTGGCGAGCGTCTGCGTCTCGCGTTCGATCTGAACCCCCTCCTTGGCCTCGACGGCCTGGTGGAGACCATCGCTCCAGCGCCGTCCGGGCAGGACGCGTCCGGTATACTCATCGACGATCAGGACGCGGTTATCCTGCACCACATACTCGACATCGCGTTCATAGAGGCAGTAGGCCCGCAGCAGCTGGGCGCAGTTGTGGACGCGCTCGTTGCGCAGCATGAAATCCTCTTGAATCTGACGGCGGCGCTCGCTCTTCTCAGGCGCAGTCAGCGCCGTCTCGCCATCGAGTGTTGCCATGGCGGCAACGATGTCGGGCAGGACAAACATCTCGGGGTCGTTGGGGTTCAACTCTTCGCAGCCGCGATCGGTCAGCGCCACCTCCCGGCTGCGCTCATCGATCGTAAAGAGGAGTTTTTCCGAGAGTGAGCGGGCCTGCTCCTTGCGCATCTCGGTCAGCATCATGCTCTCCACCTGCTCGTGCAGCTTGCGAATGGCCGGATTCTCCAGGAGGTGGAGCAGTTGCCGATGTTTCGGCATGCCGTGATAGACCTGATAGAGGCGCTCCATGGCGCGCTCCTGGTCGCCGGCATCGAAGGCCTCCTTGGCTTCACGGGCAAACTCGTTGCAGAGATCGCGCTGCTTGCGCACCAGAACCTCGATACGCGGCTTCAGGGTGTCGAACTGGTGGGTTGAGACGGCTGCCGGACCCGAGATGATCAGTGGCGTACGCGCCTCGTCGATCAGGATGCTGTCGACCTCGTCGACGATCGCATAGTGGTAGCCGCGCTGTACGAGGTGTTCGGCCCCCATCGCCATGCCGTTGTCGCGCAGGTAGTCGAAGCCGAACTCGCTGTTGGTGCCATAGGTGATGTCGCAGCCATACTGTTCGCGCCGCTCAGCCGGATCCATATTGTTTTGGATGCAGCCGACGGTCAGCCCGAGGTACTCAAAGACCGCCCCCATCCACTCGCTGTCGCGCCGTGCGAGGTAGTCGTTGACCGTCACGAGGTGTACATTGTTGCCGGCCAGGGCGTTGAGATAGAGCGGCAGGGTTGCCACCAGTGTCTTGCCTTCACCGGTCTGCATCTCGGCGATTTTACCCTGATGCAGTACGATACCGCCCAGCAACTGGACATCGAAGGGGATCATCTCCCAGGTCAGCTCATGACCGCAGACCATGCGTTTGGTGCCATAGATGCGGCGGCAGGCATTTTTGACGGCGGCAAAGGCCTCACAGAGGAGGTCATCCAGCGTCTCTCCCTGCGCCAGACGAGCCCGGAACTCCGCCGTCTTGGCCTTGATGTCGGCTTCAGGGAGCTGCTGATACTCAGCCTCAATCTGATTGATACGTGTTACCAGAGGGCGCAACTTCTTGAGATCGCGCTCCGTTTTAGTGCCGAAAACGGCTTTTAGAAAGTTAATCATCGCTCTTTTTCAAAGGGAATGAGACGGCCGCAAGCCGCAAAAATTGGAAAAGGGGTATTGTAGGGCAAAAACCTCCCATTTGCCAGCGGTAAATTGTGGCCCAAAGCGGCTACGGGTGAGATTCAACTTGGTTGAATCTCACCGTATTCAGAATCCAGAAGTCAGAATCATCATAACTTCTCTCTCTTTTTACAGACTTGCGTAACGATCAAGTTTTTATTATATTCAGATCGAATTCAAAACGCCATCACAAAAATTTCATCACTTGAAGTTCACTTTTCGGGTGGAGGTTTTTGCGGCTTGGGAGTTGTAAAACTCTCTGTTTTCATAGCTGTGTGCGAGTTTTCGGACGCAGCTTAACCAACACAAAAGGAAGAGCATGAGTACTACAATTATCAAAGCCTTACGGGCCGAGATCAGCCGTTTGTCACGTAAAGAGGCGCGGGTGAACCTTGAGCCGGTCAAGAAGCAAGGTACCCAGATGCGGCAAGCTATTGCCGAGATCAAACGCCGCCTTGATGAATTGGAGCGGTGTGTCAAGTTGTGTGCGACCGATAAGCCGCAGGCCGCTGTCAAAGCGGATGTGGCGCAGCGCAAGGCGTCAGCCAAAAGCAGTGCCAAGAAGAGCAGCGGTGGCTGGATCACCGGCAAAGGTGTGCGGCGCATGCGTGCTGCGATGAAACTTTCGCAGTCCGAGTTTGCCGCGCTGGCAGGGGTGACCCCGAAAGCCGTTTCGCTGTGGGAAGGCAACGATAGCGTCCTGAAGGTGCGTCAGAAGACCAAGGAGAGTCTCTTCGGGCTGCGTGGTGTCGGGGTGCGTGAGGCCAAACGGCGTTTGCAGGAGCTGGGCATCGAGGTGGCCAAGCCGGCCGCTGCCAAGGCACCCAAGGCCAAGCCGGCACCGGCACCGGCAACTACCACAGAGTAGAGACTCAGGTGAGAGGCGCCAGATTGGGTGCCACCTGATTGAGCAGCTCGCAGCAGAGGCGCATGATCTCATCGGCCGTCTCTGCTGCCAGCGTCTGTTGTGCCAGATCGCGAGCCTCGATCAGGGTCGTCTTGCGGATGGCCTCCTTGACGCTGGAAATCGCAGCCGGAGCCATGCTGAGCGAATCGATGCCCATACCAAGCAGCAGCAGGGCGGTAGCCGGATTCGAGGCCATCTCGCCACAGACGGCCACAGGGATGTTGTGCCGGTGACCGGCCTCAATTGTGTGGGCGATAAGGCGTATCACAGCGGGATGAGTCGGGTGGTAGAGATGGGCGACGTGGGCATTGTTGCGATCGACGGCCAGTGTGTATTGGGTCAGGTCGTTGGTGCCGATCGAGAAGAAGTCGCAGTAACGAGCCCAGGTATCGGCCATCAGGGCGGCCGAAGGCACCTCGATCATGGTGCCGATTTTGATTGCCGGGCAGTCGATCCCCTCGGACAAGATATCGTGTTTGCAGGCGTTCAGCATCTCACGCGACTCGTGCAGCTCATCGATATGGCTGATCATGGGGAACATGATCTGCACCTCGCCTTCGGCGCGGGCGCGCAGCACAGCACGCATCTGTGCCTTGAAGATTTCGGGATGTCGCAGCAGGTAGCGGATGGAGCGTAGTCCCAGAAAGGGATTCTCCTCCTGCAGGTGGCTGTGGCTGCCGGAGAATTTGTCACCGCCGAGGTCGAAGGCGCGCACTACCAGCGGCTTGCCTTTGAGGGCGCGCACGGCGGCCATGTAGGCGGCGGTCTGCTGCTCTTCGCTGACGGGACGCCCCGAGGCAAGCCAGAGGTACTCGGTGCGGAAGAGTCCGATCCCTTCAGCTCCATGCGTCTCGATGGCGGCCATCTCGGAGACATTTTCGATATTGGCATAGAGTGGCAGGTTGCGACCGTCGGGGGTGGTCGCGGGCAGATCGCGCAAGGCGCCGAGTTCACGCAGCGTCGTGGCCCGCGCTTCGGCCATCTTCTCGAGACGGCGCAACTCGCTCGGTGGCGGGTTGACGAAGACGACACCACGTGACCCGTCGAGGCCGATGATGTCGCCGCTTTTGACGCTGGTGGAGATGTTGCCGAGGCCGAAGACAGCCGGAATCCCAAGGGCGCGGGCAATCAGGGCGGCGTGAGAGGTGGTGCTGCCGCGATCGAGGGCAAAGCCCCGCACGCGGTCGCGCGGCATGGCGATCGTCTCGGAGGGGGTGAGGTTGGCAGCCACGACGATGCAGTCGTCCCCCCACTGCAAAGGAATCTCGTCGCTGATGCCGAGCAGGTTGCGGATGAAGCGTCGCCCAACATCGGCGATATCTTCGGCGCGTTCGCGCAGGTAGGGATCATCAACTCTGAGAAACTGCTTGATAAAGTAGTTGGCAACGTTGCGTACGGCGGCCTCGGCGTTACGACGTTTATCGAAAATCTCCTGTCGCACCCGCTGCACCAATGCCTCATCGTCGAGCACCATCAGATGGGCATCCAAGATTCCCGCCTCACCATTGCGTGTCTCGGCATCGAGTTTGGAGCGGAGCTGATTCAGTTGGGCGCGTGTTTTGCTGCTGGCCGCTTCAAAACGAAGCCACTCCGCCTCGGTCTCCGTTGCAGAGATACGACGCTCGGGGACGTTGAGCACGCGTGAACGGATCACCAGCGCCGGCGCCACGGCTACGCCAGGCGAACCGCCGATGCCTTTCACCATCCGGCTGGAGTGCTCAGGCGTCTCCGGAACGAGCTTGGTGATACTATTGCTCATCAGGGATATCAAATTTGCGGGCGACAAGGCCGTCCAGCTCGTCGATTACGAGGGCGGCATCGGGACCACTGGCTGTTACCTTGAGCTTGGAGCCGCAGACGGCCTCAAGCGTCATCAACGCCATGATGCTCTTGCCCGAGACGGCGTTGCGGTCTTTAACGACCATCACATCAGCCCGGTAACGCGACGCTACCTTGGCGAAGAGCCCGGCCGGCCGTACATGCATACCGTACTTGTTGCGCAATACCATCTCGCGCGTCACTTTTTCAGAAGCTGAATCACTCACGCCTTCTTCTCCATACCAAGCGTGTTATAACGCTTGATGCGTTCATCCAGATCCCGGTATGCGATCTGTCCTGAGAGTCGCAATTTATACTCTTGAGCCACGGTCTCGACGATATTGACCAACTCCCGCCCCGGGGCAACGGGAATAATGACTTGCGGTACTTTAATACCCAGGAAGTCACGTGTCAACTCTGTTTCTCCGGTGCGATCGAGTTCGGTCTCGACATCGGACTGCCGCATGAGGGTGACGACGAGGTCGACATGCTTGGCGCCGCGCACGGCGGTAGCGCCGAAAATCGAGGGTACGTTGATGATGCCGAGGCCGCGAATCTCCATAAAGAAGCGGGTCACTTCATGGGCCGCCCCGAGGAGGCGGCCATTGCTGTCGGGACGCAACTGGGTGCAGTCGTCGGCCACCAGGGCATGGCCGCGCTTAATAAGGCCGAGGGCCGTTTCGCTCTTGCCGATGCCGGGTTGCCCCTCGATCAGCACGCCTACACCGGCCACCTCCATCATCGTGCCGTGAACCCTGATGCGGGGGGCACAGAGTTCCTCCATGATGATAGTGGCGGCATTCATGAACTGGCCGGTGACCATCTGGGTACGGATGACAGGGATGGAGAACTTTTCGGCCAGAGCGGCGACATCGGCAAAGGGACGTTTGTTACGGGCAAAGACGACGCAGGGGATGTGAACCCCGAAAAAATCGGCCAGGCGCTTGGCTCGTACATCAGAGGTAAGCGACATCAGATAGGAAAATTCGGCATAGCCGATGAGCTGGATGCGCTTGTTGGGGAAGTAGCGGTAAAACCCGGCCAGGGCGAGTCCGGGTCGGTTGATTGTCGGCTCGGCAATGGTGCGGTTGAGGCCGCGTTGGCCGGCCACCAATTCAAGCGCGAGGCGTCCGTCGCCCTGCTCAAGGAAACTGCGGACCGTTACCTTGGTCATTTTTGGTTTGCAAGTCATGGTGTTTGGAGGCCGGCGGTGTACGCCGCCGGCCGGCAGGTGGTGAAAAGTCAACCAGCGTTGCGGGCACCGACCTGTTTGTCGCGCTGTTTGCGCATCTGGCGCCGCACCTTGTCGAGGGCGCCATCGATCGCCGTCATAACATTGTCGGGATGCTCATCGGCAGCCACGATCTGGCCACCTTTGTTGCGTACGACAAATTCGGCGCTGTATTTGTGCCTCTCGTAGTTGAGAACCACTTGCACGTGCTCGACCTTGGAAAACTCCTGACTGATGGTGTCGGCCTGTTCGCGGGCGTACTGTTGCAGACGCTCGTTAATCTGTGCATGTCTGGCGGTGACTTCTATACTCATCTCTCTTCCTCTCTTCTTTGTCAAGCGGGTGCAAAGGCACCCCTACATCTTGAAGCTGCTGCCGAGATAGAACTGGCGCGCAGCGGGGTCGTTGATTAAAAATTCACCACTGCCCTCACGCAGCACCTGTCCGTCGTAGATCAGGTAGGCGCGGTCGACTACGGCCAGCGTCTCTCGTACGTTGTGGTCGGTGATGACAATGCCGAGGCCGCGGTCGCGCAGCCGCCGGATGATCTGCTGGATATCGCTTACCGCCAGCGGGTCGACACCGCTGAAGGGCTCGTCGAGCATCAGAATGGCGGGGTTGCGTACCAGCGAGCGGGCAATCTCCAGCTTGCGGCGTTCACCGCCGCTGAGGGTGTAGGCGCGTTGACGTGCCACCTTGGTGAGGTGGAGATCGGTCAGCAACTCATCGAGGCGTTCACGACGCTCGGTCGCCGACAAATCGAGCGCTTCGAGAATGGCGTTGATGTTGTCGGCCACTGTCAGCTTGCGGAAGATCGAGGGTTCCTGCGCCAGATAGCCCAGCCCCATGCGGGCCCGCTTGAAGACGGGCATGGTGGTGATACGCTTGCCGCGGAAGAGAACATCACCGCCGTTCGGCTTGACCAGCCCCACGATCATGTAGAAGGTGGTGGTTTTGCCGGCGCCGTTGGGACCGAGGATGCCGACGATCTCGCCACTATGGACGTGGATGCTGACGCCCTTGACCACCGTCCGGCCACGGTAGCGCTTGGCCAGGTCGATAGCCTGCAGAGTGGCGCCCTCACGGCTCTGCCCTGCAGTGTCGGCTGGAGTTGTCTGAAGCGCTTCTTTCACGGCAACATGCGTTTCCCGTCGCCTTGAATTGAGGTGGGTTGCAGCACCATGCGGGCCGGCTCGCACTCCATGCGTTCGTCACCGAGCCAGATGGTGATCTTGGTGCCCCAGATTTGATCCTTGAGACGCTGCAGCATGGCATCGCCCTCCATGACGATCTTGCCGCTGGCCTTGGTGTAAGTGGCCTCCTTGCAGCGGGCCGTGCGCTCTTCGTTGATCAATACCACATTGCCGATGCAGCGCACCTGCTTGACGTCGTTGGTGCCTTCAAGCGTTACTACCACCTTGTCGGCTGTCAAGGTGAAGTCGGGATCTTTGACCTTGACGTTTTCATCGAAGATGATCAGCGAGCGGGTGTAGTCGTACGACATCCGGACAGAGGTGATGGTAGTCGTGCCCTGTTTGCGGGCACGTTTGGCTGGTGTCTGCGCCATAAGCGCCGTGGCAGTGAGCGCGAGCAGTAGTGCTGTGCAGATAGTTCTCATTTGAAAGCCTTTCCAATCTCTTGCATGAAGCGGTTGATGCGTACTTCAGGGCGTGAAAGTATTTTGGCGTTGCGTGACTCGATATTCCAGACAAGGTCGGCACCGGTAATCTGAAGACCATGCATCTCGATTCTGATCTTGCCCTGGCAATAGCCATCAGAGGTGATACGGTTGAAGAGGCAGTTGTCGGTGATAAAGATGCCGTCGAGCCGCCCATTCTCATCAAAGGTCTCGATCACAACATCTTCGCCACGCACTTCGCCCTCATCTCCGGGTGGCAACCAAGCTTTGACCGCTCTGAGGAGCGCCTTGATACGGCCATCAGCATGGTGTGCCAGGGGAAGGGTGATGTTCTCGACCGGCATCGCCTTGGGGTTACGAGTCGCCATCCAGGCTTGCTGTAACTCCTCTTCAGCCGGAGTCAGCTTGACATTCGTCGTCTCGATCTGGAGTGGCTGCGCCATTAGCATGGCCGGCAGGCAGACGTAGAGCAACAGCGCGAGGCAGTGGCAAAAATTACGGGGTCGCATATCTGTGAATCTCCGTCAAGGTTTGCCAGAGTGGCCCCAAGAGTCGCAGAGCAATGGCGTTGTCTCTGTCGGAGAGCGCCTCCTGCGGCTTGAGATGTGTCTCGATGAAGAGACCGTCGCAGCCGGTGGCCACTGCGGCCCGGGCAAGAGCCGGTGCCCACTGTCCGTCACCACCGCTGCGCCCTCCGGCAGCGCCGGGACGCTGCACGCTGTGGGTCGCATCGTAGATCACCGGATAGCCGCTCTGGCGCATGATCAGGAGGTTGCGCATATCGACCACCAGGTTGTGGTAGCCGAAGGAGTTGCCGCGCTCGGTCAGCATGATCTTGCGGTTGCCGGTCGACTCGATCTTGCGCACCACATGGGTCATGTCGCCGGCCTCCAGAAACTGCGCCTTCTTGACGTTGACGACGCGTCCTGTCCTGCCGGCGGCCAGCAGCAGGTCGGTCTGGCGGCAGAGAAAGGCGGGGATTTGTATGATGTCGACGCTCTCGGCCACCTCTTCGGCCTGCCAGCTCTCGTGGATATCGGTGATCAGCGGCAGCCCGAAACGCTCCTTGACCTCCCGCAGGATGGCCAACCCCTCTTTGAGGCCGGGACCGCGGAAAGAGTCGAGTGAGGTGCGGTTGGCTTTATCGAAGGAGGCTTTAAAGATCAGGGGGATCTCCAGCCGCTCGGCCAGGGCGGCCAGTCGCCGTGCCAACGTGACACAGCCGTGCCGCGACTCAATGACGCATGGTCCGGCAATCAAGATCAGTGGCCGACCCTGTCCGCACTCGATATCGCCAATTTTAAAGCCTTTAGCTCGCTGTCGTGCCATCTCTTTAGCAATTACCTCTCAAAGTTGTGCTGCGCTCATACGCCGTTGCAGTTCAGCTTCAAGATACACTACATCCTGCGGCGTGTCTACTCCGATTCCAGAGGGATTGGTACGTATAACAGCAATTTTTGCGCCAAGATAGAGTGCGCGCAACTGTTCCAGCATCTCGCTCTGCTCCAGCGGACAGGGCGGCTCGGCCACCAGGCGGTTGAGCAGCGCACCGCGATAGGCGTAGATACCGAGGTGACGCCAGTAGAGTTCCGTTGTCAAGTCGGGGGGGCCATCACGCCGGCAGGGGATCGGCAGCCGCGAAAAGTAGAGGGCACCATCGTGACTGTCGAGGACCACCTTGACGACATGGGGCGAGGCGAGTTCGGCCACATCTTTGATCGGGCAGGCCGCCGTGGCCATTGCCCAGTCGGGCTCTGTCGCCATCTTTACGGCCAGTTCGTCGATCAACTCCGGCGCAATCAGCGGCTCGTCGCCCTGGATATTGATAACGATATCGTCGTCATTTGCCTTGGCCGCTTCCGCCACGCGGTCGGTGCCGGAGGGGTGGTCGGGTGAGGTCATGGCGACGCTGACACCGCAAGCGGCGACAGCGGCGGCAATCCGGTCGTCATCGGTCGCCACGATGATCTCATCGAGCCGCCGGGCGCGTTGTACCGCCTCGACTACCCAGAGGATCAGGGGACGACCGAGAATCGGATGGAGGCTCTTCCCCGGAAAGCGGGTCGAGCCCCAACGTGCCGGTATCACACCGAGGATTCTCACACTCTGCTTACTCCTTGCCGGCACTGCCGTCTTGTTGCGAAACCTGACGCAGCAGACCGCCGGCCAGAATGATGTCGCGCTGACGCGATGTCAGTTCAGCCACCACCTTGAAGCTGGCTTGCCGGGTCTGGTTGTACAGCATGGCCGGGCCCTGCAACAGGGCGTGGAAGTCGTCGCAGGTGATCACATCACCGACGTCGATCCGGTCGTAGTCGGCCGGATCGGCAAAGGTGGCCGGGACGATGCCGAAGTTGATCAGGTTGGCCTGGTGGATGCGCTCAAAGCCCTTGGCCACCACCAGGCGCACGCCGAGGTACATCGGGCACATGGCGGCGTGTTCGCGGCTGGAACCTTGGCCGTAGCTCTCACCCGCAATGATGATATTCACCTTGCCGGCATCGCGGTTGGCTGCCGCCCGCTCATGAAAGAGGGGATCGACGTGCTCAAAGACAAACTTGGAGTATTGCGGCACATTGGAGCGGAACTTGAGGCGTTGCCCGGCCGGCATGATATGGTCGGTGGTAATCTTGTCGCCCACTTTGATCGCCGCCACGCCGTCTAGTGCGGCCGGCAGCGGAGTGCCGACAGGCGGCTCGCCGATGTTGGGGCCACGCTTGATCACGGTGCCGGGGAGGCCGGTGCCGGCCGTCTCGCGGAAGAGAAAGAGGCTGTCGTCGATCAGAAAACGGTCGGGACGCTGCACCTCTGCCAGGTTGTCGAGCGTACGCGGATCGGTAAACTCGCCGCTGATGGCCGCTGCTGCCGCCACTTCGGGGCTGACGAGGTAGACCTCGGCGTCGGCGGTGCCGCTGCGCCCTTCAAAGTTGCGGTTGTTGGTGCGCAGGCTGACGGCGCCGCTCTCAGGGGCGCCGCTGTTGCCGATGCAGAAGCCGCAGGCATTCTCAAAGAGGCGGAAACCGGCATTGACAAACTCGCCCAGCAGTCCTTCGCGTACCAGCATCTGCACCACCTGGCGCGAGCCGGGAGCCACCCCGGCCGAGACTTCGGGATGCACCCGCTTGCCGCGCAGCAGCAGCGCCACCGTCTTGAGGTCGCGGAAGGAGGAGTTGGTGCAGGAGCCTACCATCACCTGGTTGACCCGCCTGCCAAGCAGCTCCGAAAGCGGCATGACGTTGCCGGGTGAGTGGGGGGCTGCTACCAGCGGTTCCAGCGTGGCGAGATCAATCTCGCAGATGTCGTCGTAGTTGGCATCGGGGTCGGCTGTCAGGGCGACCCAGCCGTCGGCTCGCTCCTGAGCTTCGAGAAAACCGCGTGTAACTGCGTCGCTGGGAAAGACCGAGGCCGTGACACCCAGCTCGGTGCCCATGTTGGCGATGGTGGCGCGAGCCGGCACATCGAGAGAGGCTACACCCGGTCCGCCATATTCGAGCGTCCAGCCGACGTTGCCCTTGGTGCCATAGCGCTGCAACACCTTGAGAATCACATCTTTAGCCGAAAGCCCGGGCTGCAACTCTCCCGTGAGACGAATCAGGCGCACCTTGGGCCAGTTGAGGTAGAAGGGACCACCACCCATCGCCACGGCAACGTCGATACCGCCGGCGCCCATGGCCAGCATGCCGATGCCGCCGCCCATGGTGGTGTGCGAATCACTGCCGAGCAGCGTTTTGCCCGGCAGGCCGAAACGCTCCAGATGGAGTTGATGACAGATACCGTTGCCCGGTTTCGAGAAGATGGCACCGTAGCGTTGTGCCACCGTGCGCAGATAGGCGTGGTCGTCGGCATTTTCAAAGCCCATCTGGATCGTGTTGTGATCGACGTAGCTGACGGCCAGCTCCGCCTTGATGCGGTCGAGTCCCATGCTCTCAAACTGCAGAAAGGCCATCGTGCCGGTGGCATCCTGCGTCAGGCACTGGTCGATGCGGATAGCTACTTCGGCGCCGACCTCAGGTTTCCCCGCTACCAGGTGGGCGTGCAGCAGCTTCTCGACGATGTTATATCCCATGATGCTCTCCAAAGTTGTATTGACGGCTCCCCATTTGGCCAGCCAGCCATGAAAAGTGGCATTATAAGATATTCTGTTGCAAAAGTCTAATCGACTCTGCTCTGCGATGCGATTCAGGCAGTGGGGGTGTGGGCGGGTGGTGCAATAGGTGGATAGGAGCACTTTTTACCAACACGAATGAGAACTGTGGATAGTGGCAATGTGCGTTGTTAAGTGTTTTGTCTCTTTGATTTACGTTTGGCCACCTTCCGAAATGGCGAGCAGAGGGGAGCCCGAACGCCGGGAGATATTCGCCAGCGATCAATCTTTACGGCATCTGTATCAAGGTATACTGTCCCATGTCTAAGTTTTGTCGTTCCGACGCAATTTGTAACGTATGTCTCTGTCCGCTGGCTGCCGGTCTCTTCGTTAACCTTGCTGCCTACGTATTTCCAGTCTGAATTTGGCTGGCCATGCCCAATCAAGTCAGCAAACATGACATGAATAAACAGAATATCACCAGAGTCTTTGTCCAAATTAAAGCATGCGATGACGTGCCAACCCGAATGGCCGTTGTGACTTTCACCACCCTTTCCAGGCCGTATCGTGCTCTTCACTTCGAGTCCAATGGTGGTGCGACCGGTCTCTGTCTTGCAGATCAGATCAGGGTAACGTTGATCATGATTATGCTTGTAGGGCGTGAGCCGCGAAAAAGAATCGCATAGAATATTAGAGACGATCCCGCTAAAGTTGTTTCCCTGAATGTAGGTTGAGAGCGGGCGACCAGACACACGCTTGATAGTGGTGTTGATCAGGCGGACAACCCGCTGTGTTTCGTTCAAGGCAGACTCAACTTGACTCGGAAGCAGTTGTGGTGGCATAACTGCACCGACAATAAAACCGGTAGCCTTTACAGTAGGCATGGGCGCAGGGTCTTCATAAGCCTGTTCGACCAGACTCGGAAGGTCAGAATCCAATGCTTTTGCAACGGCATCGAGAATACCTATAGTGAAGTTTTCCTTGCCATTCTCCACGGCGGACACATACTGGTACGTGATCCCCGCCTTCTCCGCAAGTTTCTCTTGGGACATCCCCTTGGCTTCGCGAAGTAATCGGATGATTCTGCCTAATGCACTCTTGGCTTCCATGTTCATGTCTGGTATTTTAACACTTGACGGGCACAGAGTCTTTCAACTACAACTATAGTCGAAACCATGAGCAATGTCAGACTAATTTACGGCGACTGCATGAATGAAATAACCAACTTGCAGGTTAATTCAATTCATGCAGTATGCACTGATCCGCCGTATGGCCTTGTTGAGTTCTCCTCTAAAGAGATTTCCAAACTTCGATCAGGGCATGGCGGGGTATGGCGGGTACCACCGGAATGGGACGGTTGTAAACGGCGTCCGCTGCCGCGATTCAGCGTTCTTACGCTCGAACAGAAAGAAGCCATTGAGGCGTTTTTTCGTCAATGGGCGAGCGTTCTACTACCCAAAATCCGTCCCGGTGGGCATGTGTTGATTGCAGGGAATTCCGTGCTTCAGATGTATGTGCAGAACGCCATGGTGAAAGAGGGGTTTGAGAATCGCGCAACCATATTACGCTTGTATCACGGCTTTCGAGGCGGTGACCGCCCCAAAAATGCTGAGAGTGAATTTCCTGATGTATGTGTAACGCCCAGGGGAAACTATGAGCCATGGTTGCTCTTCCGCAAGCCACTTTCTGAAAGGACAGTCGCTGATAATCTGCGTAAATGGGGGACCGGTGGGCTTAGAATGCTTGCCGGTGGGCGACCTCTGCCTGATGCGATCACGAGTTTCAAGACACCGGAGAGAGAAAGAGCAGTAGCAAACCATCCATCTCTGAAACCGCAGCATCTGTTGCGTATTCTTGTGCGATCACTTCTTCCTTTGGGGCGTGGTACCGTTTTAGACCCGTTTATGGGTTCTGGGTCGACCATGGCCGCAGCTTCTTTTTTAGGGTATGATGGCATCGGCATTGAAATTGACCCAAATTTTTATGCCATCGCTGAAAAAGCAGTGCCACATTTGGCAGCACTCTATCCGGAGATGACTGGCGAAACGCTTGATTGGCCTGAAAATAGAGTTATCCGCCCTGAATATCAAGAGCAATTGATTTTGCTGGAGATAGAGGCAGATACACAGTAGGGGCTAGCAAGAGTATTCCCTTTTATCCAGGTTCGGATCGTTGCTCCAGGCGAAGCCGATCGCTGCTGCATGGGCGTTGCCGGGAGTATTGCGTTCGGCATGAAAGGCCATCAGCCAGACTCCCAGCTCTGCACGGGTATCGAGCACCATGGCGGCGGTTGGTGCGGTGTCAGCCCAAGGGAGCAGAGGGAGGTCCAAGTAGTGAATATCGTGCCACTGCAGCAGATTGGTCGAACGGGCCATACCGATACCGCGAGCTTTGCGACAAGGCGAGAAGAAGAGGAGGTAGTGGTCGTTGTGCCGGATAACGCAGGGGTTCTCCAGCGTGGTGCCGTCGGGCGTCTCGCTCTGCCTCTTACCTCAGGATCAATATCGTCCCGTACTCTGCTCCCTGCAGCATCACGGCCGAGCCGGGATCGCCGCCTGTCGCACTGCCACCGGCGTCCGTGCCGCCGCCCTCAACATTCACTTCACCCAGCAGCACCAACACGCGCTCCGCCTCATCCAGCAGATTGTAGCTGGTGTAGTTGCCGCTCGCCTCACCGCTGGCATAGAGCTCCTCGATCTGCAGCGGCGAGAGACGCACCCCGATCGCAATGCGCCCGCCACCACCGCCGCCGCCAACAGTATGGATATGGCGGCCGCCTTGCGCCACCAGCCGCGTCGAGGCACTGCTGCGCAAACTGTTGCAGGTGAGCCAGATCGAGCCACCCGAGCCGCCGCCGGAGAAGCTGCCACTCGATGTGTTGCTGCCACGAGTACTCAACTCACCGAAGAGGCGTACGCTCGTCGCCTTGATGCGCAGTGCACCGCCACCACGATTCTTGCCACTACCATTACCGCCGGCTGAGCCCGGCAGATAGGGAGCATTCGTATAGCCGTAGATCACGCCAGTGGGGCCGTGACTGGTACCGCGTCCGCCCCTGCCGCCATAACTGCCACCGGCATAGTTATTGCCCACCGTGCTTCCCGGTCCACGCGAAAAGGTGCTCTCCTCAATAATTGTCCAGAACCAACCGCCATTATCGGCATTGATAGCACCGTTACTCGCCACATTCAGCTCCTGCAACGTAAAGACTACCGGCGACCCGCTCAACCCCTCGCCCAACGCGTAGATCGTGCCATCGGCCTCAACCCGCGTCGCTCCGGCGACAGTGACCGACCCTCCGCCTATCTCCCAATTCTCATGCGATGAGACCTTGATCTCCTCATGATAGCCGGCATGGATGTAGAATTTACCGCTACTCGCCACCACCAGATCGCCGCCCACCTCCACCTCCGCCACTGCCAGTGAGTCGCGCCGACCAACGCGCAGTGTCCCCTCTATCTCCAGGTCACCATTAACGCGCAATTTAAGCGGCAGACTATCGGCTGCGACCGCCCACTCCAACTTGTGGTCATAGGTATTGAACTGGCTGCCGTTCCCGATAGTCAAGGTGGCACCGCTCCCCAACTGCAGGCTGCCGACTTCGATACCGACACCGAACTCGGCTACAACGTTGCCCGACTCTATTACCACGCTGCTTGCCGGTCCCGGCACACCCTCCGGCGTCCAGTTACTCTTATCCTGCCATGAAGAGCCGTCACCGCTTCCGCTCCAGGTGTAGGCTCCGCTGCCCTCCGCCACAAAGAGTGCCTCTGCGACGGTCCCGCCGCTGATATTAAACTCCAATGTCGTCTGATAGCGCTTCTCCAGCGGCACATCGCCGAACCAGCCGGCAAACTGCGTTCCTGCTGCCGCTACCGCTGTCAGCGAGATATGTGCGCCATCATCCTGCCACAGCGAGCCGGCGGTCGCAATCGCGTTGGTTATCAGTGTGCCATAATAACCGGCAACTCCACTCTCAAGCTTATGCTCCAACTGGCTCCAATCCCATGTCAGCCAGAGCGCCTCATCCATCACGACGTCGCCCATGTTGCCAGTGCCGCTGGCGACCGTCTGCCCCAGCCCGTTGGTGACGCTATAGCCACCGCAGAGACGCCGTGAGCGCGCATCGTCGCTCACATAGACAAACTCCGGTGCCTCGAAGGCGACCACCGCCTCGCTCGCCAGACTATGCGGACCGTAGCCGGGTGTCACAATACCGAAGTTCTCCGGCTCCCCTGAGATTGTCAGCAACTGCTTGCCCAGGGTGCTTACAATATAGACGCCGCTCCCCGCTTCGCCTGGGCGGAAGGAGGCGCTCGCTGTACCCCCCTCACAGTTGAAACGCACCCCCAGCACATCCGCCAGCGGCGACATCACCACCTCTTCTGCCATGTGTGTCTCGTTGGTAAAGAGTTGCCACATCTGATCGTCGTTCAAGCCGACACAGATCGCGGCCCGTCCGCCGCCGCCGCCGGAGCCGCCATTGACGTTGAGCCCTGTCCGACCCTGTACCGAGACCACGGCATTCTCACCCACTTCAAACTGGCTGCAGTTAACCCAGATACCGCCCCCCGCCGGTCCGGCTTTATTGTCGGCATAACCGGAGGCAATCAAGCCGCCGTTCAAGGTCAGCTTGGCAGCATCCAACCTGATCGTACCGGCACCACGCGAATAGTCCGAGCCGCTGGCACCAGCGCCAGGATAGAAGGGGGCCGTCTCATGACCATAGACCCGAATCGGCGTCTGTGAAGTGGCTGATGTCCCGCCACCACGACCACCATGGCTACCGGCATTTTTGTTGTCGCCGGTCACCAGACCTCCCGGACACATCGAATAGGTTTTGCCATTTACCAGAAAGCGGCTATAGCCGCCGAAGTGCGCGGTAAACATGCCTCCCTCAGCCACCACCACATCCTGCAGAGCCAGATGTACCGCCGCTCCGCTGCGATGGTCGTTGGCGGTATGCAGCTTACCATCACTCCCGACCGTCGTCTCACCGGCAACACGCAGGTAGTTGTTGCCCCGGAAGAGCTCGACCAGATCGCTGTAGGGCACAAAGGTGCCGTCGCTGTTGTAACCGCTCGCCGGGAACTCATCGTTGATCACCACACCGGCTGAGATCTGTAAGCCGCCGTTCGGTATCGCCAGATCACCGCCGACAGAGACCCGCGAGTTGCCCTGCTGTCCCTTGCCGCCGACGTAGACCAACCCCTTGTTGGCGATCTCAAGGTTCCCGACGACATCAAAGCCGACGACGCGCCTGCTCTCGGCATCGAGCGCCAGCGCTGGCTTGTAGCTCTTATAGCCGCTATCGTCCGTCTCCAACGTGCCGATACCGGAGTCCACCACCGCCACCATGATTGCCGTATTGCTGATAACCAACTCGCCCACCGCAAAGAACTCCGGCACAGTGATTTTACGGCGCGTACTCGGGCTGTTCAAAACAGCCGTATCACGCAATCCCGGCACACCGTTGGGTGTCCACCCCGTCTCGTCGTACCACGCACCGTCGCTGTTGGCGCGTACGTAGCGCTCCCCCTCCACCTTACCGAAGAAAGCCTGCACTTCGCTGCCGGGCTCCAACTCCACCTGCAGCGGATTCGTATAACGCTGCTCATGCGGCACATCTCCCAACCAATACTGAAACTCATACCCCTCATCTGGTGTGGCGATCACCCCGACCGGCTCACCCGCTGTAAACCATCCCGCACCGACACTGACACTACCATGATCCAGAGCGGCAAAGCTGGCAGCATACTCACGCTGCCACTCCCACACCAACATCGGCACAGCAGCTTCGCTCTCATGCAGATAGGTAA
>CAZRGQ010000044.1:0-22589 GCA_964599645.1 uncultured Lentisphaerales bacterium
CGTTCGCTGACTGCGCTTTGAAAGCGAACCTGAAACCCGATTTCGCCCCCAGGCGTCGTGCCCCGCTCTGAAGCCACACGAGCGGCCAGCATGCGCGCTGCAAGCCGGCGCGGTTGCAAAACCACGATCTGCCCGCCGACAATGCCGCTTTCAAGAAGCATCTGCGGAATCTGCGTGGACTTGCCCGAACCGGTTGGCGAGCGGATAACAGCCCGCTTAACAGCAGACAGCCCAGCGATCAGTTGCCCGGCTATTTCATGAATCGGAAGCTCATAATTCATCGCACTCCAACAACACTAACAACAACGCACATCAGATCAAATTTCAATTTTTTATAGGGACATAGAAACTATAGCTCATTCATTTTATCCTACCCAATGAAGTGCGGGACGACTTAAGAAATCTTTCAAGGGTATGCCATCGCCGCCAATAAGCAAAGTGCGTTCAGGGTTGAATTTTTGTAAAAAAGCCTTGCTTCCAGCATATCGTAACGTGGCTATACGACCACTTTTAACCTCAATAGCGGTTGTGGTTTGGCCATGCTGTACCACAAAGTCAACCTCCAGATTGGCCTCTCGCCAGTAGTGCAAGGTAAGCTCTACAGAGCGTATCTATTGGATTAAACATCTCCTAGAACAAGTCCGCATGTGTACCTGTGCGTGCTAAAATAAGTTGCAGATTATTGCGTTCAATACGATAAATCAATATCCAGTCAGGCTCAATATGGCAGTCCCGAAATCCGGCATAGGTGCCAGCAAGTGGATGGTCGCGGCACGCCTTTGGCAGAGAATCACCTGCAGATAAGGTTTCAATTATACGCATAAGCCTATCCAAGTTTTTTCCACGCTTGACCGCAAGTTGAATGTCCTTCCTAAAGCGATTGGAATAGACTGGTTTATACACGGGCAAGATCCTCAAACAGTTCTGCTACGGAGTCGAACGGACCATTCAATTCCTCTTTTCCACTCATGATTGCGTCCAGTGTCTGGCGGGTCTCTTTATTGGGGACATGAGCCTTGAGTTCAAAAGGGATGCCCCTGCTTTTGACAACCTGCTTAAGAAAGACCGTGATGGCCGTTGACATGTTCAGCCCAAGGTCTTCAAAAATCAGGTCGCATTCTTTTTTGAGGTCGTCATCAATTCGAATAGTCGTAGTCATAGTCAATCTCCGCCAGTGAAGCCAATCTCCGCCAGTGAATGTGGTGAATGTAGCACAAATTGCATACATTGTAAACTGTAGGGTTTCAAAACAAGGCAAAAAGAAGGGATAGGAGAGGCTGTCCGACATAAATGCTTACCAGAAAGCCAATAGTAGTATTGATAGCCTACCCTACCCAGAGAAGTGCAAGACGACTCAAAAATTCTTCCAGTGGTATGCCATCGCCGCCAATAAGCAAGGTGCGCTCCGGGCTGAATTTTTGTGCAAAAGCCATGCTGCCGGCATGCCGCAGCGTGGCGCTACAACTGCCCTTGAGCTCAATAGCGGTTGTGGTTTGGCCATGCTGTACCACAAAGTCAACCTCCAGATTGGCCTCTCGCCAGTAGTGCAAGGCGAGTTCCCTCCGGAGCGCGGCATTCGCCAGATGTGCGCCAACAGCAGACTCCACCAGCCGCCCCCCATGTTTGGGGGTTCTCCTTGACTACAGCCAGTGGCGCTTGAGTGACAGCACTCAGGAGTGCTGAGTAAGTCAATGGCATAAAAATGACGGTTGACAATTTTGGCTCCATCTGCCATATTGACGCCCATTGCAAACGAAAGAGTTTTGCTGCCAATTTTCAGGTAGGATACCGAAGTGGCCAAACGGGGCAGACTGTAAATCTGCTGGCACATGCCTTCCTTGGTTCGAGTCCAAGTCCTACCACCATTTCAGGCCCTCTGTAACTAGTCAGTTGCAGAGGGCTTTTGGCATGTTTTTTGCTAATACGAAGCGTGGCCGGCGAGTCTACACCGGAGAGAGTCGCTCCGATTGCCGGTCAGAGGCACAACTATGCGATATCGGACGCTATCAACTCTTCTGCTGCTGGCGGGGCTTTGCCCGTTGCTGGCCGCCCCGCTCAGGCAACCCGTTCCACGGCTGCACTTCACCTTTGACGACGGCCCGGCGGCTCTAATTGCCGATCGCGCCGCCAGCGGTCTGACTTTGACACCGCTGGGCAAACTGCGTATTTCGGAGGGTGCCATTATCTTTAATGGCTCAGAGGCGAGCACAGTGGCAGCAGAGCGCGAGGCCTTCAAGCGGTGGCGTAGCGGCGTGGAGCTGCGGGAGCTGTCGGCTGCCTTCTGGGTGCGCTTTGATCGCCTGCCCACTCGGCACAGCGAACCGCTACTGGGACTCTTCGACTGCCGTGTTGACCAAGAGGGCTATCTCGAGGTGGTGCTGGCCACCGCCCCTACCGAAATCATGGCCAGTCAACTGGTGCTGCGCAGCAAGACCAAAGTCAAGCGGGGCGAGTGGCACCAGGTCTCATTCAGCTACTCGGCCAACCGCCGGCGCTATGCGCTCTACCTCGATGGCCGCTGGCAGATGGAGAACGATCAACTGCTCCTGCCGGCTCTGACGCTGGGTGAACTCCACCTGGGACGCAACTTTAACGGTGCCCTGCGCGACTTCCGTTTCTACGATGTGGCGCTGGAGTCGGAGGAGCTGGCCAGTGCTACCAGAGAGGAGCTGGAGCGTGCTGCGCTGCAGGAGCAGGCGAGGGCGCTGGTTGCGGCCGCCGGTAACCGGGGGCTCAAGGCATGGGGCGAGCAACTGGCACAGCGGGCCAAAGGTTTGAGCGCCAATGCGGGCCATGCGACGCTGGCCGAAGTGCGGCGGCTGGCACGTGATCTGGCCAATGCGACGACGATTATGGAGGGACTCAAACGTGGTGCAGGGGCAGGGGATGGCAGCTCGCTGGCCTGCTATACGCTGCCGGCCACCACGCAGGAGCTGCTGCAACCGTATGAGCTGCCGCGTGAGGGGCAGCTCGCCAACTCGATCGACCTCTATGGGGCGCAGGGGGAGTTCGAGTCGCAACTGCTGGTAGTGGTGCCATTCCGCCCCTTAAAGCAGTTTACACTGCAACTGGGAGAGTTGCGCTGTGGCGCAAACCGGCTCGATGCGTCGCTGCTCGATGCCAAGATCGTCAAGCGCTGGTACCGCACCGGCGGTGCCTGGATGACCTATCACGCCGACAAACGGCAGCGCGTACTGGTGCCTGACCTGCTGCTGAATGATGATCGGACGGTAAGGGTGGATGAAATCCGTGCCTCCAATGAGCTGCTGATGCACTATCCGGATGGGGAGCGTTATGTCGATGTCAGCCGCTATGCCTACGATCAAGTCACATTTGATCCGCTCCATATACCCTTCTATGATGCTGACACACTACAACCGCTCGACCTGCCGGAGGCGGGGCGCAATCAGCCCTTCTGCCTCACCTTTCATCTGCCGGCCGAGGCGGAGCCGGGGCTCTACCAAGGCAAGCTGACGTTGCAATCAGAGGGACGGAGTGTGGCCGAACTGACAGTCAACCTGCGGGTTCTGCCCTTCAAGCTCCCCGCTCCCAAGACCTACTACGACCTCTCGCGTCCCTACTTCAGCCATATCAACTCCGCACCCGATGCAAATGAGGAGATCTTCCGTCAGGGGTTGCAGAACCTGAAAAACCACAACCTGCTCCATGCCAGCCGGGTGGCTGATGCCCCCTGGAAGGTTAAAATAGCCAAGGAGATCGGCTACCCGCTGACCGACCTGATCAGCGCCGGTACACCGGGGCCGCGTGATTGGTGGCGCAACTTCGGCGGCCCGCTGGAGGCGATTGGAACAGAGGAGCAAGAGTGCCTCGACCGCCTCTTCCTGCGGAAACTGCAACAACAGATCGACTACTACGATGAGCAGATCGGTCCGGAGACGATCTTCTACAACTGCGGTGCGAGTGAGGCCTCCTCCTACCGGGCGCTGGTACAGGAGATGGAGCGTGGTGTCGAGCTCTACCACGAGAGCGGGCGGGCACGACTCTTGACCCACGGTATGTGCGACGCCTTGCCCTTCTTTACCGGTGACTACAACGATATGGATTCCGCTACCGCCATCCGGCGCGACTGGGCCGATATCTGGCATGCCGCCGGCGGCAGGATCATCAACTATGCCAACCCCTTTCCCGGTGCCGAAAACCCCGCTTGGTTCCGGCGGCGGCTCGGGCTCGATATGTACAAGAAATATTATGATGGCCACATGATGCATGGCTACACCATCCGTTTCTGGAACGAGTTTGCCGAATGGCCCGGTGGCGACGGCAACTACCGCAACTTCGGTCTGGTCTATGCACAGCGTAACGGTGCGATCAATACCCTGGCACTGATCGGGGTGCGCGAAGGCTACGACGATGTGCGTTATGCCACCAAACTTAAAGAGCAGGCCTTACAATACCGCGAGTCCGACGATATAAGGTTGGCACGCGAAGCCAAGCGTCAGTTGCACTGGCTGGAACGGGTAGATGGCAACAATGCCGATATGGAGGCCTTTCGCAGTGGGGCAGCCTACCGTATCGTAACGTTAATGGAACTCGCCAAAGTAGTGGCGGAAGGGCGGTGATCCAGTGAAACTCCATATCAGATTAATCCTCTTGTTCGCACTGCTCGGCCTGGCACGGGCTGAAAAAAACATAATCGAGGTAGAGTATCGCGATCTGCCTGCCAACTTTGAAGAGTTGCCGCAACGGGAACCGGAGAAGTGGAACTTCAACTTCCGCCCTTACGGCGCCATGGCTGCTTCGCTGCTCTGGACCGATCCCATCTTGCAGCGTGAAGTGATGACGGGCGAGTGGCACGACGAGCGCGAACCGACGGCGCTCTACGTCTGCTGCAACGATGAGGGCTTTACCGTGCTCGTCTATGCCGTTGAAAGCAAGATGACCCAGAGTCTGGTCGAGGGACGCCAACTGCCCGGCAGTTCGCTGGAGTGCTTCTTTGCACCGGGCGATGCCGATACCAGTGGCGTGGTACACTACTATCAGTTTATGGCGCAGGCCACCGAACCGAAGCTCAACGGCGTCTATCCCTGGCTGATGGAGGATCGCTCCTTCAGGAGTATCGAACCGTATCTCTCCATCGAAGCCCGTCGACTTGAAAACGGCAATGTCATCAAGATTTTTGTGCCGTGGGCACCGCTCTTTGACCGTCTGCCACTGGAGCCGGCGAAGCGCGACAACCTCTGGCGGCTCTCGGTAATCCGCTGGGCAGCTTCCGGGGCGCAAACCTGGGGTGGGGTGGTGCATGCAGCCAACTCTGCCGGCTACATCCGTTTTCCCGACTTCACGACAGCACAAAAGAGCGCCATTCGCCTACAGGTCTTGCAGCGTGCCTGGGACGACTACAAGCGCTTTGCCGGTGGTACTGCCATCGATCCGGGCAGGGTCGTGAAACGGGTGGAGCCCTACTATCAGGCGACACGGGCCACGCTGCCGCAAAGCTTCAAGAACGTCAACGAAGACTTTGAGTTCCGCCGCAACTGGCTGGAGGCTGCCATTGAGGAGCGCAATGGACTTGGAGCCGGACTGGCACGCCTTGGCCAAATGAGCCCCTCGGAGCAGGCGGCCTTCTACACTCTGGCCAGCGACAAACTCTTTAACTTCCACTACGATCTCGATCAGGCCTACGGCAACCATCTGGCCGCAAAACTCTTTAAAAGCGGAGAGGCGAAATGAAGAAATCGACACTGATAAAACTGCTATTGCTTGGCGTACTGCTGGCGGCACAATCCGGCAGCGCTACTGAGGCAGCGGCCATCGCCAATGGCCACGACTATAAAGCCGCAAAAAGCGATTTTGAGGCTGCATTGGCCGGCGATCGTCTGGCTGATGCACTGGCCGCCGCCGACAAGCTGCTGGCCAGTGCCGCCAAACCGGGCAAGGGCGAGTGGCGCAACGAGGCGCAGAGCTACAACTATCTGGTCAAGGCGTTGGCCAACCGCAAAATATTTGCCCGTAAGGAGTGTATCGCCCTCTATGAGCGGGGCATTGAACAACTTGAAGGTTATGCCAAGGCGGCGCTCATGGTGCAATATGGCCTCTATCTCGACACCTGGGCACTGGCCGGTCCGGAGATCGTCGACCAGAAATTTGCTGAGGCACTGGCCGTACCGGAGCTGACGCCGGCTCATAAAATCTCCCTCTGCCAGAGCGCCGCCAGCCACAACGGCTGGTCGCAACGCGACAAGTTCGGTACCCGGGCGCTCGGCTTTGCCGCAGACGATATCGCCTTGCAGGGGCGTATCTGGCGTTGGTACCTTGGCGGCAATATCAGGGCTATGGAGTTGGACGAACTCTGCCGACGTTATGATGAGGCTCTGGCCAAGGCCGAGCTGAAGGAGCAACTTTATGGGACACACAGCATCTTTGGCGACTACATCCGCGAGCTGATACGTCGTAAAGAGTTTGAAATTGCCCTGGAGCGTTTTGAGCAGGTGCCGGACGATTTAAAGGATACAGAACGTCGTGCGCTGCTCTCGCTAAAGGGCGAGTTGTATCGACGCTCGGCTGAGCGTTACTACGATACTCCCGATCCGGCGCGGTTGACGCTGGCGCTGGAGCAGTATACTACTCTACTGACAGAGCTGCCGACAAATCAGCCGCAAAACACGATCTCGTGCCGCCTGGCGATCGCCGAACTCAACCACCTGCTGCAACGACCGCAAGTGGCTGCAGAGGTGGCCAGCGCAGCACTGGCTCTGGTGCCGCAGCGCGAAACCCGGGAAAGCCATCAATTGGCCTACCTTCTGGCGTTGCTGGCCTACGAAGCCGAAGAGTATGTGAAGGCCCTCTCTATTCTGGAAGAGGCCCATACATTGATCTGCGAAAAGCCGGGGCACATGCCGCGCCGACGCGATATCGTGGAGCTGCTGGTGCGCAGCGCCTGTGCCGTAGGTGACTTTGAGAAGGCACGTGCCCACGGCCCGACTCTGCTGGAGTTGGTGGCACGCCACGAGAAAGAGCGCTATAAAATCTATCTCGATGGCCTGCAGGGGCGCTGACGCGCCCGGCTGGTGGTGCAGGCGTGGGCGGCCGGGAAGGTGCCTCACACACCAGTGCCATGACGCTCAGGAGTCAGGGAAGAGGCGCTGCATGGTCTGGCAGATATCGGCAATAGAGCTGTTAGTGCGTAGTGGCAGAGTCTCACACTCGATACATTTAAGACGCGGTGCCTGACGCAGCAGGCTGGTAATATGCGGCCAGTCGATGGTGCCCATGCCGGGCAAACTCATGCATGATGTAGGGCCGCATCGGCGCATTCGCGACGCCGAATTCAAAGACATAGGTTAACGGTATCCGGGACATTACAGCTTCTCCAAGGTGAAAGGTAAGATGAACTTGCAGTCTACACTCTTTAGAGCCGGGATGCAAGGTAGCCGGGGGGCTAAAAACTGCGGGAGATTTTGTTTTGCCACATCACATGCACTGCTTTTTGCATTGGTAGGGACGGCTCTTCGTAGCCGTCCGCGGCGGTCTCGGAGAAGGCACCCTACCTTGCAGCGACAGGCCTGTCGCCATCTTCATTACATCAATCATTAAAACCTTTGTGCCTCAAAGTTTCAAACCTCAAAAACATCTAAAAAGAGAGAAAAAAGAGAGTTGCTTTAGTGCCGCTTTTTTGCTTTAATGCTTGTTTTAACGTTTGTTAAAAACCGGAGACACCTGACCGATCTGGGGATTAGGTATGGGAGTTTCCGGCCACACGCAACAGCAACCAACCAAGAGACCGATAGCGGGGGTGCCAGCAATAGCGGGCATCAGACAGAACGTCGTCGCCGATTACATCCCCAAACCAGCGGCTACACCCGATTTCGGACGGATAAACAGAGATAATGGCAAGACGCAACCCCGTGACTTTCACAGCCAAAACGGGTGGCAATTACGATCTGATGGCTGCCGCATTGGCAACATCTGAAGAGCAGTTCAAGGCAGGCAAGATCGTCAAGGGCACGGTGCTGGCACTTCGCGGCAACGAGGTCCTGATCGACATCGGCTACAAGGCCGAAGGGATCATCCCCATCGCCGAATTCAAGGATGTAGAAGAGGTTAAAGCAGGAGACCAGTACGATGTGCTGCTGGTCGAACTGGAACGACCCGACGGCATGGTTGAACTGAGCAAGGCCAAGGCCGACGAGAAGATTCGTTGGGAAGCGCTGCTCGAAAAATACACCGAGGGCTGCACTCTCAACGGGTTGGTTACAGGACGCGTTCGTGGTGGCCTGACTGTCAGTGTTGACGGCATTGAGGCCTTCCTGCCCGGCTCACAACTCGATATCGACCCGGTACACGACGTCGATCCCTATGTGGGCGAGACGCTTGAGTTCAAGCTGATCAAGATCAGTCACGAGCGCCGCAACCTGATCCTGTCGCGCCGCGAGCTGCTGGAAGATCGCATGGCCGATCAGAAGCGCGACCTGCTGGCTTCGATTCAGATCGGACAGCACCGTACAGGACGTGTCAAGAATATCACCGACTTCGGTGCCTTTATCGATCTCTCGGGGCTTGATGGCCTGTTGCATATTACCGACATGAGTTGGGGGCGCGTCAAGCATCCCAGCGAGGTGGTAAAGGTGGGTGATGAGCTGGAGGTCGTGATCCTCGATGTCGATCACAACCGCGAGCGCATCTCGCTGGGTCTCAAGCAGATTCAGCAGAATCCCTGGGAAGGTGTCGATGAGCGCTATCCCGTCGGCAGCCGCATCAGAGGCAAGGTTGTCAATATCGTGCCTTACGGTGCCTTTGTTGAGCTGGAGCCCGGTATTGAGGGGCTGGTGCACGTCTCTGAGTTCTCATGGACCAAGCGGGTGGCCCGTGCCTCTGACGTCTTGAGTGTTGGCGATGAGGTCGATGTGGTGGTTCTGCAAATCAACTCGATTGAGCAGAAGATCGGTCTTGGCATTCGCCAGACCGAGGCCAATCCCTGGGATACGGTGCAGGATCGCTATCCGATCGGCAGTCGCGTCAAGGGCAAGGTGCGCAACTTCACCTCTTACGGTGCTTTCCTCGAAATTGAAGATGGCATTGACGGCATGATCCACGTCTCCGACATGTCGTGGACCCGCAAGATCAATCACCCGAGCGAGATGATCCAGAAGGGTCAGGAGCTTGAGGCTGTAGTCCTTGAGATCGATACAGCCAACCAGCGGATCAGTCTGGGACTCAAGCAGGCGAGTGATGATCCCTGGCATACGATCGCTTCACGCTACACAATCGGTGAGATGGTCAAGGGCAAGGTTTCGAAGATCGCCTCCTTTGGGGCCTTCGTTGAGCTGGCCGATGGCGTCGATGGTCTCGTTCACATCTCTCAGATCAGCCATGATCGTGTAGAGAAGGTGAAGGATGCCGTCAAGGTCGGTCAGGAGGTCGAAGCCCGTATCGTCCGCATTGACCGCGATGAGCGTCGCATCGGGCTCAGCATCAAGGCCGTCGATATGGATGAGAGCGAGATTGAAGAGCTCAGCAAGGAGCTGATTCAAGTCGAACTCAAACCGGGTGAAAACCTGGTCGGTCTCGCTGCAGCCTTTGATGATGCCTTTGCCCAGAGTGAAGAGTGGCAGCCCGGCAGCTCACAGCAGGAGAAGGAGCAGGAGTAGTCCGGCTCTGATTCGCTCTTGCACAGTAACGCGACCCGTTGTCGACGGGTCGCGTTTTTTTGTGATCGCACCGGATGATTGACGGTGCCAGACCGAAGGGTCAGGCGGCGCTGAGCTGTTGCAACAGGAAATTGCCTGGAGGTATGGCAGAGGCAAACATCTCTCACAGTTTTGAGTTGCATTCCCGCATGCAATGGATTAACATCCACGTAACTGCTAGGAATACTGGAGAACCTCATGAAACTTTCAACGCGCGGACGCTACGGTGTGCGCTTTATGCTTGATCTGGTTGAACACGGTGGCGAAGGCAATGTGCCACTGGGTGACATTGCCAGGCGACAGGATATTTCCGAGAAGTATCTGTGGCAAATTGTCAACCGCCTCAAGACCGCTGGACTGATTCATGCCGTACCGGGCGCCTCAGGCGGTTTTACTCTGGCGCGCAAGCCGGAGGCGATCACCCTGCGCGATATGCTGACAGTTCTGGAGGGACGTGATGAGCTGGTGGCCTGTGTCACCACACCTGATACCTGTCCCCATAGCGATAACTGTCGTGCCCGTAACATCTGGAACGAAGTCAGTGATCGCCTGGGGGCAATGCTCGAGTCGATTACACTACGCGATATGCTGGATAAGCCTGCTACCGGAGGTGAAGAGACTCCGGCCTGCCCCCGTTAGTCTGATTTTAACCGTAAGCCAAGAAAGAGAGTGCATCAGATGACAACTAAACTTGATACTATTGCCCTTCATGCAGGGCAGCAAGCCGACCCTACCACCGGTTCGCTGGCGGTGCCGATCTACCAGACTACCTCTTATGCCTTCCGTGATGCGGAACATGCGGCCAACCTCTTTGCCCTCAAGGAGTTTGGCAATATCTATACCCGGATGATGAATCCGACGACTGATGTCTTTGAAAAACGTATTGCCGCGATTGAGGGGGGCAGCGGTGCTCTGGCACTTGCTTCAGGCTCGGCGGCGATTGCCTGCGCGCTCTTGGCAATTACATGTGTGGGTGACGAGATTGTGGCCGGTAACAGTCTCTATGGCGGTACCTACTCACTCCTGCACCACACCTTCCCCAAGCTTGGACGCAAGGCGACCTTTGTCAACGTTAACGAGCCTGAAGCCTTCCGGCGGGCCATTACACCGCAGACCAAGGCGCTCTATGTTGAGACGATTGGTAATCCACGCCTCGATGTGCCCGATTTTGAAGCGCTGGCCAAAATAGCGCAGGAGGCTGGCATTCCATTGGTAGTCGACAACACCATTGGTGTCGGTCTGGTTAAGCCGTTTGACTACGGTGCCGACATCATCGTCGCTTCGGCGACAAAGTATATCGGCGGTCATGGCACCTCGATCGGCGGTGTGATCGTCGACTCCGGTAAATTTCAATGGAATAACGGCAAATTCCCCGAATTCACCGAGCCCGACCCGAGCTACCACGATCTGATCTACTGGGATGCCTTGAGCGCAGTACCCGGCATGGGCAATGTCGCTTTTATCTTCAAGGTGCGTCTGACCCTGCTACGCGATATCGGTGCCGCCCTAAGTCCCTTCAATGCCCATGAGTTTCTTCTGGGACTGGAGACGCTGCCACTGCGGCAGCGCCGCCATTCAGCCAATGCGCTTGAGGTGGCACAGTGGCTGGAACAACATCCGGCCGTCTCTTGGGTTACCTATCCGGGGCTCTCCAATAACGCCGGGCACGCTACAGCAGCCAAATATCTGCAAAACGGTTTCGGCGGCATGGTCGGTTTCGGTGTCAAAGGCGGCTTGGAGGCCGGCAAAGAGTTTATCCGTTCGGTCGAGATGCTGTCACACGTCGCCAACATCGGCGATGCCCGGACGCTGGTGATCCATCCCGCCTCAACCACCCACTCGCAGTTGAGCCCCGAGGAGCAAATAGCGGCCGGCGTTACACCTGACTATGTGCGTCTCTCTGTGGGGCTGGAGGATGTCGACGACATCAAGGCCGACATTGATCAGGCGCTGGCCAAGGCGTGTCGTTGAGAGGGGAGGGCCGACTACAGATGAGCAGCCTTGAAACAGCGCATGTCGCACCACCGGCGGTGGGGCCTTACAGTCCGGCAGCCGCAGCAGCCGGACTCCTCTTTGTCTCGGGTCAGATTCCACTCGACCCGACCAGCGGCGGCGTAATTGACGACGATATTGCCGCCGCAACGCATCAAGTCTTGGCCAATCTCAAGGCGGTGCTGGCAAGCGCAGGCTTGTCGTTGGCCCACGTCGTAAAGGTTACGATCTTCCTGGTCGACATGGCCGATTTCGATACTGTCAACGCAATCTACGCCGACTACTTCAAGCCACCCTATCCGGCACGTGCCTGTGTGGCTGTGGCGGCCCTGCCCAAGGGGGCCCGTATTGAAATCGAGGCAATTGCTGCCCGGGGGTGCGATCCACAATAGTGGATGCGCACCCGGAATTCAGAAGCCAGAATCCGGCAGTGAGACTTTTGCCTCTTGACGCAGCGCGTTCAACTTGTTTACGATTCTATGTATGACGACAATTGATCAAATCGGTAGCGGATTACGCGCAGTACGCAAACAGCAGCCGCTGGTACACAGCATCTCAAACTATGTGGGGATGAACCTCTGTGCCAACGCACTGCTGGCACTCGGTGCTGCACCGGTGATGGCACATGCCATTGAAGAAGTGGAGGAGGTGACGGCGGCAGCCCAAGCCCTGGTGCTCGATATCGCAACCCTCTCAACTCCCTTCATCGAGGCGATGTTTCGTGCCGGTCAGGTCGCCAGGGAGCGTACCATACCGGTGGTGCTGGATCCGGCCGGAGCCGGCAGCACTCAACTGCGTAGCGCTACGGCGCGGCGGCTTCTCAATGAGATAGCTCCCGATATTGTGCGTGGCAACAGCGCTGAGATTATCGCCCTTGAGTCTGATACAGAGGGTGGGGTGGGGGAGGTTGATCCGGTCGCCACGGCTCGTGCTGCTGCCGTCAGCCTGGCACAGCGGCAAGGCTGTGTGGTGGCGGTTACCGGTGATGAAGATTTTGTAACCGACGGTCAGCGGCACTGTCAAATCCGCAATGGACACCACCTTTTGAAGACTCTGGCCGGCAGTGGAGCCACCGCTTCGGCCATCGTCGGCGCACTGGCTGCAGTTGAACCCGACCGTTACCGGGCCACGGTGGCAGGTCTCTTGATCTTCAGCATTGCCGGCGAGGTGGCAGCCATCGACCACCCGCTGCCGGGAACCTTTCAGGTGTTACTGCTGGATACGCTGGCCGCACTCGATGAGCACGACCTGCGGCGTGGCGCCAAGCTTAGTGAACGACGTGCCTAGCAACAGGGTGACAGCAGCTCAGGCCACGCCAGCAGTGTAGTGCCATGCGGTAGCGCCTCATACTGCGGCAGGTCAACGCCCTGAACATGGAGGGCGTAGGCTGTGTTGGTGGCGAGTTCAGGATAGGGTTTGTTGGCTTCCAGCTCGCACGGAATTTCAAGCCCTAAAACAGGGCCGTTGGTTTCAACATCTTTCAACAGTTTGGAACAGTCGTTATGTATCTGGTAGCCCTGTTCAGCAGCAAAACTTTTAACAAGTTCAATCTGTTCAGCAGTCGTTGGTTTTTCCGGTAACCGCACCAATCCAATCATTCACATGGTCCTTTAAGAGCAGTATGCGCCAGTCTGCGCACAGAACTGTTCCGGATGAAGGATTGCGCCACAAAAGGCGTTACTGGCGGAGGGGGAGGGATTCGAACCCCCGGTACGGTTACCCGCACGCATGATTTCGAGTCATGTGCATTCAACCAGGCTCTGCCACCCCTCCGGGCGGCGCGGGTGCCGCAAAGTTCACCCGGCAATTAAGCGCATACTATAACATAAATCGTTGTCATGGGCAAGCGGGCAATTTGTCCCAAAAATGCGATGGGTGAGATTCAACTTGGTGGACACAAGAGAAAGCCCATTTTGCGCCGTCTAATCAACGTCGCATAATATATGTTATGTTAAATCTGAGCGGGCTGGCCATCAATCGGTATGGTAAGTCTGTTCGATCGTCTCGCCATTACGCTCCAACTCGATAACAACCACATCGAGATCATCCTGCGCAAAGCGGCGGATCAAATTCTCAGCCCGGTAGCGGTTGGTCATCTCAATGGCGTTAACCCGGCGCACCACATCGCCGGGCTGCAGACCGACGGCCTTGAAGAAATCATCTTCACCTTCGATCTGCACCCGGTAGCCTTCAATCCGCCGTTGATCGTTGTAGACCGGCGCCAGCGAATCGAAGACCTTTACCAGTCTTTCCGGACGTTCCAGCAACTCCTGATAGTAATCGATAATCACCGACCGCTTAAAATGCCACTTGTTTTCACCAACCATTTCACCACCGAAACGGGCTGCGCCGGAGGATTGCGTGCCGGCCATAGAGCTTTTGCCGTAAGCAGCACTGCCCATCTGCCCGCCTTCACGTATCAGCCGCTCAGGGCCGGTTGGCCCACGAATCCAGACTTCGTCTCTGCCAATCGATTGAATCGTGCCATCGTCACCGATCCGGTCGCCCTGACGATAGCGCTTCTGAGTGCTGCTGGTACGCTCTTCAATAAAGGCGGCCGACTTCCAGGCGTCATGGCTATCGACCATGGTACCGACCAGTCGATAACGTTTGGCAAAAAGTATTGGCGGCGCCGACTTTACTCCGCTGTCGTCGGCCTTGAACAGTGAAACAAAGGTGGCCTCCAAGGGCGGCTGAGAGAGGCTGCCTGCCATTGCAGTCTCCCCTGTTTCGGGGGGACAACCAATCTCCCGTAATGCGGCCATGTTACGTCGCATAACATTGCGGTGCTGCTTGAAACCTGCCGCGGCAGCAAGCGCCAGCAAGCTGGCCACCAGTGCCGTAGTTTGTAAAAAAAAGGCATGTCGTCGTGAATGACTCATAAGCCGGATTCTGTAACCCTGCCGAAGCAGGTTAAGGTCATTTATCTAAGCGATCAACCCGGAGAGTTATCCTGCTGGAGTGGCACGGGCCGCACCATCCTCTCCCTATTTGATCTTGCTCCAGGTGGGGTTTACCCTGCGAAGTGGCTTACACCACTCCCGGTGGTCTCTTACACCACCATTTCACCCTTACCAGCCGGGGCTGGCGGTATCTTTTCTGTGGCACTCTCCATCGACAGTGATTTGGCACTGCCGTTCCCGCGTTAACCACGGGACACCCTGCCCTGTGGAGTCCGGACTTTCCTCCCCTGCCCTCTTGCGAAGACAGCGGCGACCTCCGTCATCCACGAGACACGCAATCACACCTTAACAAAAAAATAGTCCGACGTCAAAATCAAATGGACAATTGACGTCGGGCCATCCTCCTGTTATGATATAAGTTTCTTTGATTTTCAACCTCATACCGGTAGACGTGCGCTCAGCCCGCAGGCCGGTTAAAGGAGTTGCCGTGAGTTTTATGGAACCGTTGCTTGCGCTCCAAGATGTGGATACGCAACTGGATGAACTGCAAAAAGAGCTGCAAGATATACCGCTACGCAAGCAACACGATTCAGCCAGGCTTCAGGAGGCACAAAATCGCCTGAATGGAGCCAAGGCCGAGATGCTGGCCGTCCAGACGCGGATTGCCGATTTCGAGCTACAGGTCAAAGCGTTGCGCGACCAGATCACCAAGCTGCGTCAGCAGCAGTTGGTGCTCAAGACAAATCGCGAGTTTCGTGCCATGGAGACGGAAATCTCCAATCACCTGCATGAGATCGAGGCGTTGGAAGAGCAGCAGCTTATGGCCATGGACTTGGTGCCGGCCGTGCAAGAGCGCATTGATACAGCACAAGAGCATTTTACTAGCGAAAAGGCGAGTATCGATACCTATGGTGCCGAACTGGATCAACGCCTGGAGGAGGTCAAGCGGCGTCTGGCCGAGACCGAAACCCTGCACAGCGAGGTGGTAAACCGCGTGCCCTTTGCCCACCTGCGCCGCTATCAGCGACTCAGGTCGGCACGCCGTCCTACCGTGGTACAGTTGCGTGATGGCGTCTGCACCGGCTGCCACCTGCAGCAGACGCCCGCGACACGCCACCTGGTGTTGCGCGACAACGAGATCGTCTGCTGCGAATCTTGTGGGCGTATCCTCTACGCTTAAGCGCGTACGCGATCGACATACTCGCCGGTGCGGGTATCGATGCGGATCACTTCGCCTTCATCGACGAAGAGCGGTACCGGTAGTGTAAAACCGCCTTCCAGCGTAGCCGGCTTGGTAACCTTACCGCTGGCTGTGTTGCCACGGGCTCCGGGGTCGCACTTTACGATCTTCTGTTCGACAAAGTTGGGCAGTGTCACCTCGATGGCTTTACCCTCGAAGAGCAGCGCCTCACACGGCATGTCGTCGACCAGAAAGTAGCGGTTTTCACCCAGAACATCGGCCGGAATCGTTACCTCTTCATAGTTTTCGTCTGAGAAGACGTAGTTGTCGTCGGCTTCGTAAGAGAAGCGTACGTTGATATTGACCAGCTCGGGCTTCTCAAAACGGTCGCCGGAGCGGAAACTGCGACTCAATGTCGTGCCTGAAAGCATGTTTTTGAGTTTGCAGTTATAAATTGCCTGCCCCTTGCCAGGTTTGCTGAAATCAAATTCGGTGATCACCAGCGGCTGGCCATCGAGCATGATCTTAAGACCCTTACGCAGGTCGGACGCAGTGTACATCGGATGTTACTCCTTTTAAGCACCTCTCCCGGAGCAATGCACTACCCGCCGGGTGGCACATCGCCTTTGCCTGGGAGAGGTATAGGTTTGGGGTTTGGATTAGCCGCCGTAGACGGCATCGTCGCCCAGCATCTCTTCGATGCGCAGCAACTGATTGTACTTGGCAGTACGGTCAGTGCGGGAGAGCGAGCCTGTCTTGATCTGTCCGGCGTTGGTGGCCACGGCGATGTCGGCAATCGTGGTGTCTTCAGTCTCACCGGAGCGGTGGCTGACGACAGCCGTAAAGCCGGCCTTGTGAGCCATTTCGATCGCATCAAGCGTCTCGGTAAGGGTACCGATCTGGTTCACCTTGATGAGGATCGAGTTGCCGCAATCCTCTTCGATACCACGCTTGAGGAACTTGACGTTGGTTACAAAGAGATCGTCGCCGACGAGCTGGCACTTGTCGCCGATCTTGGCGGTCAGCAACTTCCAGCCCTCCCAGTCGTCCTCATCCATGCCATCTTCGATGCTGTCGATCGGATATTTGGCAACGAGCCCGGCCAGATAGTCGGCCTGTTCGGCCGAGGTGCGCTGTACACCGGTCTTGGAAGCGCCACGCGACTCAGTCTCAAACTTGGCATAGTTGTAGACGCCATCTTTGTAGAATTCAGAGGCGGCGCAGTCGAGCGCCAGCGAAATCTCACCACCATCGGCCTTGAGGCCCGGCTTGTAACCGGCCTTCTCAATCGCCTGCAAGATCGTTTCGATGGCATCTTCGGTACCGTTGAAGACCGGTGCAAAACCACCCTCATCACCGACAGCGGTGCTGAGTCCACGCCCTTTGAGGATAGCGCGGAGGTTATGGAAGACCTCGGCTCCCATGCGTAGTCCTTCACGGAAGCAGCAGGCACCGATAGGACGGATCATAAACTCCTGAAAGGCGATCGGGGCATCGGAGTGCGAACCGCCATTGACGATGTTCATCATCGGCACCGGCAGCGCCTTGGCATTGGTACCGCCAATGTAGCGGAAGAGCGGCTGGCAGAGATACTCGGCAGCAGCCTTGGCAACGGCCAACGAAACCGAGAGAATCGCATTGGCACCGAGGTTCGACTTGGTGGGGGTACCATCGAGCTTCAGCATCAGGTTGTCGATGCCGATCTGGTCGGTGACTTCCATCCCGATCAACTCGGGACCGATCTTCTCGTTGACATTCTCAACAGCCTTGATGACCCCCTTGCCTAGGTAGCGTGCTGCATCGCCATCACGCAACTCCAACGCTTCGTTGGCGCCGGTTGAGGCACCTGACGGTACCGCGGCACGACCAACAACGCCGCTCTCGAGATAGACTTCAGCTTCGACGGTAGGGTTGCCACGCGAATCCAGAATTTCACGGGCGATAACATCAATAATGGTTGACATGCTTAATTCTCCTGCTGCTTGAGGTAGGGTAACTCTTTCGCCACGTTCAGCGAAATCTTTATCATACACTACGCGCTGCCAAACTGCAAGCCTGCTGAATTCACCCAAAATTGCGGAAGATTTTGCGCTGCCACTTCACATGCGCTTCCTTTTGCACAGGTAGGGACGGCTCTCCGCAGCCGTCCGCGGCGGTCTCGGAGAGACACGCCCTACCTTGTGGCGACAGACCTGTCGCCATCTTCATAACATCAATCATTGAGTGCCATCGTCCAATGGAGGGCGAATCGCCAGATGAGCCGCTGGCGAAGGGTTTGCGCATGAAAAGAGGCAGAGGTGTGCAACAACTCCCGCAAAATGGGGATTCAATTCAAACGGATTCTGAATACGGTGAGATTCAACCAAGTTGAATCTCACCCGCACTTATCGTTTTCGCGGCGCCATGATCATCTGCAGCCAGAAGCCGTCATAGATATTGAAGATGCTGTGGCCGTTGTGGCTGCTCTCCCGGCGCTCCTCTCCGACATGACGGTAGACGCGCCCCACCCGTAGCCTGATCGTGCGCTGCTCGCTGTCGATCTCATACTCCGCCAGAGGCAAGGCTAACAGCGCCACCCACCCACCCTCAACCAGCTCTGTCCGGCTCTCCCACGCGCGCTGTAGCGCCGGCGATGCCAAGTGGTTGTTGTTGGGTCCCACCGCCAGCAACTGTTCGCCAAACCGGTTGATCAACACCATGAGCTCCACACGGTCGCCCTGCGGAAAGGCGTCCTCGGCTGCTGCGGCTGTAACCAGCTTCTCCGGCTCGGCATCGTACGCCATGAAGCGGATATAGAGCCGCTCATCGTCGTGCATAAACCGCACCTCGGTGGCCGGATCGGCTGCAGCCTCATTAAAGATGCGCCAGTCATCGACCTGCTTGAAGTCGTCCACCAGCAACGCCTTCTCCCAATGAGGCGAGCTCGCATCCAACCACTCATGGCGCGACTCCTCGACGTATGGCACCTCGGTGCGGCCCGACTGGCTGCGGTAGTGTTTGAGCTGCTGCTGTGTGCGCTTCACATATTCGCTGGCCAGCGGATGCTTGACGCTCTTGACAGCCTGCTCCAGCAACGCCAGCGCCTGCTCCTCATTACCGGGATTGACAATCAGACCTTCGTAGACATCCTTGATCGTCGAGTGGCAGGTCAGCATCAGCTTTTCATGGGGAATCGCATGCCAAGGCTTGTTGATCAGGGCGTAAAACTCGGCCATCTCCGGTGCCGCCTCACGATAGACACGCTCAATAAAGCTCTGACGCAAAGCGACAGGGTCTTGCGAAGGATCCCACATCAGCCGCGTAATGATCCACTTCTCCACCCCGTCGGCATCCCAGATGTTGTGCTCCCCCTCATCCTTGGTGAAGCTCTCGGTGTGGGCCAGATAGCCACCCATGGCTGCCAGATCGCGGTAGTCGATGGCCGCGCTGTCGGCCACCGCATTAAAGCCGGGTGTATAGTAGTAACCGAAGTATCCCAAACCATGTGGGAAGTGCTTACCCCACGCGGCACGGTATAGCCGCCGCCACCGGCCAGCGGAAAGTAGTCGCTCAAGGCATAGCCGTTCTGGCGTACCAGCAACGACTGCCCACCCGCACCGTCGCTGACCAGTTCACATAGATTCACCTGACTCCAGCCCGACCAGTTATCGGCTCCCATGCTGAAGTCGCCATTGAGGATCAAGCCGGGCACATCCAACTCTGCCAGTTTGAGCGCCTTGAGGCGCACGTCACCTTTGACGTCGCGTAGCGCCACACCCACCTCGACCGCCTCACTATGCGTCAGGAAGGCATGTTCGTAACTGCTCCGGCCTGCCTGCAGACATTGCCAGTCAAACTCATAGACGCCGTCAAAGGGCAGAGAGCCGTCGGCGGTAAACTGGTGGATCAGCCAACGCCCCTCCCCTACCCCATCCTCCGGTTCAAGGGTCAGCTTGTAGTAGCGCTGCGGCTCCACCTTGAAGCGCTCCAGATACTCTGCCTGCCCGCCGCAGCCCTGACTCAACGCCACTACGGCCAGCAAGATTATCGGCACTATTCGCTTGTTCATCACTCTCTTCCTCTGTGCCATCACTCAACTACCACCCGTAGTCGTACCGTCACCGGCTCACTGCCTGGTCCGCGCCCATGCGCTGTGACTGTATAAGAGCCCGGCTCGCGATAGACGTGCTCCAACTCTGCAGTAAAGGGTCGCAACGGCGCACCATCACCGGCATCAAAACTCAACTCCTCCACCTTTCTGAGCCTGTTCCAGAAGAGCAGCGGCTTGCCCGCCTGCGCTCCCCGTCCCGGATAGGTGTAGAGCCAACCGGTTGCTATCTCCCGACCACGTGTACGATCAAAAACCCTGACCTGCAGGAAGTCGCAGTCGCTGCTGCCATCATCGGCCACCACCGTCAGCTTCTCGGAGTAGAGCCCCGGGGCCTCATAGCTCACCCCGGCCTCGCACCCCTCCACCGTTTGCCCGTCATGCAACTCCCAATGATAGCTTACAATCCTCCGTCCGGGACGTGCCAGGGAGCGGCTGCCGTCGAGTCTGACACTCCCGCCCGGCAAGGCAAAGGCATAGCCGCCGGCATTGGCGATCAAACTGTCGGGGTAGCTACGGAAGTAGGCCTCCATCATAAAGGGAAAGGGGTTGATCGACATCCCGTTCAACCTGAAACCGACATGGAGGTGTGGATCATGCGTCTGCGAACGGCGTCCGCTCCAGGTTGAACCGGTTCGCCCGAGGGGCATACCGGCCACCACCTGCTTACCGACCACTGCTGCCGGCAACATCTCCTCGATATTCATGTGGCCAAAACGCACCTCGAGTCCCGCAGCACCTTCAATTACCAAACCGTTCGAGGCACCATCACCAGCCGGCAGCGGCGATTTCGTCACCACCCCGTCAAAGGGCGCCACTACCGGCAGCAGGTCGGGGATCGCACCGTAATCCTCGCCGCGATGGTAGTAGAGTTGGTTGTAGGGTACAATCTGTGTCCAGGTGTTGTTGTAGCTGGCCGCGCGCCAGCGATACTCAACGATTGGAAAGCACAACTCCGCCGGCCCCCACGCCGCTCCGGCTGCCACTGCGGCAAAACGCACCTCACCCTTTACGTCCTCCAGACGCGCATAGCTGGCGTTCTCGGCCCACGACCGGGTCGTCTCCACCGCCAGGCGCAGACCGTTCACTATCTGCGGCATCTGATAGGGACGCGCCAACAGCGTCGCCGCCACCCCATCCACCTCAATCTCTACCAAAGCACGCTCGAAGATTTCACGGCTCACATTCTCCTGGCACCAGTAGTCGGGTTGCATGAGATGCGTTACACTTGTGAGCTTTACACTCCGGCTGGTGCAGGTGCCACCATGCTCCACCAGCACCTCGCAGCTCTCCCCGAGCTCAAGTTCAAAAATTTTTGGTAGTGCCATTGCTACTCTCCCGTCACCTCGACACCCAAACTGCGTTTCAGCCGACCGTAACGACCCTCTGCCGTTAGCACCAGATTGTAACTGCCACTACGCCTGATCTGCTCCGCCGGCACCACCACCCGACCCGCTTTACGCTCAGCCTCGCTCAGCCATATCCTGATCGGTGCCACCGGCTTCGAATAGTCGGGATCGCCCGGAATGCGGATTTCAAAGAGAATCGGTTCGAGGTTGTCAGCCTTGAACTCCACCGTCAGCGGCTGGCCTACCTGCGCCACATCCCCCACCATGGCAAGCGACAAATCAGCGACGGCAAACTCACACGCCTGACTCTCCGCACCATCTGCCATGGTGCAATGCGCTGTAAAGTTGCCCACTTCGTCAAACTTCCGTTCTACTACCCCGCGTCCTGCCAGCGGTATTGTTGCCACTACCCGCTCGCCCTCTCTGATCACCAACTCTTTCACCCCGTGCTCATCACGATCCATGACGTTAAAGAGTACGCAGTCACCCCGGTAATAGGCTACCCAATCGCCATGATCCAGCAGTAGCGTCCGGTTGATTACGGGCTTCTGCCGATCCAACTCGTAGTTGGGGAAGCTAAACTTGTCGGCTCTGTTCGCGGCGCAAAAGGCCTCATAGTCATCAATACGGTAGAGCACGGCCTTTCTCTTGGTTTTATACTCCTCCAAGCCGGCAGGTGAGTAGCGCTTGGTGCGTGTTGTCGGCGGCCAGCTATCCTCCACAACCACTTGCTTAAGAGTGCCATCCTCATTATGCGTCACCCCCGTTACCACCTCCACATGGCCCCTTGACCAGAGCACATCCCCTATTGCCACCGACTCCACTTCAGCCAACTCCCGCACTCCCTCACGATAGTCAGGTCCGAAAAAACTGCTGCTTACATTGGCTCCCAGCCCCAGCGTATAAGAGACGTAGATCGAGCAGACCATGCCGTAGTAGGCGGCCGAATTTACTCGTTGTCCGCGCAAATCGCGTTTATAGAGGACACTCTCCGGGTTCTCCAGTGCCGCCAGGTAGGTGCGCAGGTTGATATCAAAACCGATTGCCCGCCCGTCATATCCCCCATTGGAGTATGGTACGCCGGTATATTTTCTGGACGGCTGAAATTCGCCTGTGCGTCGGATCGGCATGCCCGTGGTCACCGGTCCCCACTTCAGCGTGCTCATAATTGCCGCCCGGTCCGCGATCTGCTGACGCCACGCCTGCGGCTCTCCCTCGCCAGCCATCAGCCGACTCTCCATACACCCCACCGTGATGAGGCTGATTGTCGCAACCATCTTCAAAACAGACTTCATAAAACATTCTCCGCTACTGCCTGACGCAGGCACTACCTGCCAAATTCACAATCGACTATCGCATAATGACACAAAACTGACGAGGCTCTTGCAAAACCCCTCGGTCGCAGCGCCTAAGGGACTATCGGCCTGTACA
>CAZRGQ010000045.1:0-21202 GCA_964599645.1 uncultured Lentisphaerales bacterium
AGTGGCAAAAGGAGTATGAAGTGGCAGCCAGCGCAGCAGCGGGTGGCATACTCTCAACCAATGGCGGTTGGTATGCCGAAGGGAGCACCGTCACGATTGAGGCCATTGCGACTGCAGGCTATGAGTTTTACCTTTGGGAAGGGAACGTACCGCAGGGGATGGAGCGTGAGCCGGAGCTGACTTTCTTTGCCAGCGAGCCGGTGTCGGTTGTGGCACACTTCAGAGAGGCGCTGCAGGTGGAGGGGGATATCTGGTATGTTGCGTTGGATGGCGATGATAATAACGACGGCACCTCATGGGCCACGGCCAAGGCGCGTATCGAGGCGACCCTCGCAGTGGCGAGTGAGGGCGACTATATTCTGGTGGGACCCGGCACCTACAACTACACCAGCCAGTTGATCGTTGACCAAGGGGTGACGCTACTGGGCGTGGATGGCGCTGAGGAGACGATTATCAGACGCTCCAGCGGTGACTTCAGATTGATCGCTGTTACTCATGGTGCTGCCGTGCTCGAAGGCTTTACGATCACGGGTGCCACCCGGGGTGGTATCCATATTAATGGTGGCGGCACGTTACGCAACTCGATTGTGCGCAACAACAGCCACAACAATGCCGATCCCAGGCAAGGCGCTGGCGTCTGGATCAGTGGCGGCCTGGTGCAGAACTGCCGGATATTCAACAATACCCTCAGCTATGATGGCGGACACGGTGGCTACGGTGCCGGTATCTATGCTGCCGGCGGTGCACTGGTAGAGAGCTGCATCATCAGTAACAACGTGGCGGGAAACGGTTCAGCGACAGATGGTGGCGGCAGCGGTGCCTATATCACCGGTGCCACTACGACGTTGCGCAACAGCCTGATTGTCGGCAACACCTACAATACACATGAGAGCAACGCCCATGTGGCTATCAACGGTGGCGGCGTCTGCCTGCTCAGCGGTACCGTTGAAAACTGCACCATCGTCGGCAACCACTACAAGGGATCACGGGCTGGTGGACTCTACAACAGTGGTGGCACGGTACGCAACACGATTATCTGGGGCAACACCAATCTTGGCGGCATAAACAACTATTTGAACTCCGGCACGACTCACTACAGCTTCTCATTAAGCTCCCCGCTCCTGCCGGGTGAAGGCAATCTTGCCGTGGATCCCAACTTTGTCGATGCAACCGGCAACGACTATCGTCTCAAGTTTGGCGCTGCGGTAAATAGCGGCAGCAACCAGATCTGGATGGATGGTGCACAAGATTTGGCCGGTGCGGCGCGTGTTGTCGGAACCGCTGTCGATCTGGGGGCATACGAGTATCATCCCGATAACGGCATGGAGTGCTGGTTTACGGTTTCGCCCGCAGTATTGCTTGAAGCTGGTGAGGTGGAGTTTAAGGCGTTTGTTGCCGATGCCGGCGAGGAGCCGCTGACCTACCACTGGTCGTTTGACAATGGTGCGGAATATGATCTGGTTGGTAGTGACCAAGCTGTGGCAACCAACTTCTACACCGTCCCGGGCATCTATACGGTGCGGCTGAAAGTGACGGATAGTGCGGCAGGTGAAGCCACAGTCGTGCGCGAGGAGTGCATCAGAGTTGTGCCCCGGACGCTCTACGTCTCAGAAGAGAGCACACCGGTGCCCCCCTATGCAAGCTGGGCGACAGCCGCCAACTCACCGCTGGATGCAGTTGAGATGGCGACCGCCGGGGCGCTCATTCTGGTGAGCAACGGCACCTATAGTATCAGTCGCCAGATCAATCTGCTCGAGCCGATCGAGCTGCGGAGTGTTAATGGAGCGGCAGTGACAACGATACGTCGTGGCAGTGGCACGACGTGTCCACTATATCTAAATAATAGCGGCGCTGTAGTCGATGGCTTTACTTTGCGTGATGGCACACAGGGCGGGGTTCTGATCCATAGTGGCGGTGGCTCTATCAGTAATTGCGTAATCCGGGATAATACAGGTGTGAATAATCAGACACTTGGTGCTGGTATTTTAATGCGCGGTGCCGGCCTTATCTACCGAAGCTCTATTATCAACAACACACTCAAATGTTCTGCAGGTGTTGCTCATAATGGCGGCGGCATCTACATGACGGCCGGCCGAGTTGAAGAGTGCGTAGTGACTAACAATATCTGCAATCATACGAGCCCTAGCAAGGATACGCTCTATGCAGATGGCGGCGGCATCTACATGAGTGGCGCTTCATCGTTGATACGCAACACCTTGATTGCCGGGAATCGTTCGACCAGTGGCAGTAGTGGTGTACATATGACAGCCGGGACGCTGGAGAGCGCCACCATCGTCGGCAACAAGACGACTCGCACCTTCCCAGGCGACACGGCAGGTGGGCTCTATCGTAGCGGCGGCACAGTGCTTAATACCATCATTTACGATAACTGGTGGAACGACGACGTGTTAAACTTGAGAACCGGTGACACCTACGACTACCTCCATACACTGCTGGAGCCTGGTGGCAGCGAACTGGCCGGTGAAGGCAATATCGCAGGTGATCCACTCTTCGTGGCACCGGAGACGGGTGATTACCGCCTCGGCAACAAGTCGCCCGCCATCGGCCGGGGGCTCAATCAGGAGTGGATGGAGGATGGTGTCGACCTCGCTGGTCAGGCGCGCATCTTCGGCAAACAGGTCGATATCGGCTGCTATGAGAATACCGTTGCCCCCGGATCTGTCATAGTTGTGCGCTGAGCAAAAGAGGTGGTGGGTGGTGAATTGCAACTATTGCTGTAACCACGGAGTGGTAGCAGCGAGTGATTAAAAACGTGCTGTGGCACAACTCACAATTCACAAGGGTTGTGCTTCTGCACAACCGCGGCGATACAGAAGCATCGCCTCCACACAGTGCTGCGGCGTCGACAGCGCGACGCCCTCCAGCGAGCTCCGCACCCCGCAGTCGCATCCCCCCGGCGCATGCGCGGGCTGGAAGGCGGCAGGCCCAGGTCTGTCGAAGGGACACCGTAGTTGGTAGGGTGCGCCCGCCGAGTGCGCCGCCGTCGTTTAAGCGTAAGCGATTAAGTGTGCCGTTTAAGATTGAGTTTAAGTGCCACCGTCATGTGAGCACAAGAAAAAGTATATTTTAAGCGAAATCATTCTGAGTGCCGGATTCTGGCTTCTGAATTCCGGGTGCGTATCCACTATTGTGGATCGCACTCCTCGCGATTTTGCCGACCTTGCACTTCCGTTATAATAATGGCATAATGAGTCATCTTTTGTTGAAGGAAAGGCAAGTATGAGCAAGATACGTTTCGGACTCGTCGGGTGCGGCAAGATCGCTGCTACCAACCATATCTCGGAGATCAGGAAGCTGGGGCCGCGCAAAGCTGAGATTGTGGCTCTCTTCGATACCGCCAAGGGAAAGGCTGCCGCCTTTGCCGAGACGCATGAGCTGCCCAAGGCAACGATCTGCAAGTCGTATGCCGAGTTGCTGGCGCACGATCTCGATGCCGTCATGATCGCCACCCCCAACGTCTACCACTTTCCACAGACGATGGAGGCACTGCAGGCCGGCAAACATGTCCTGGTGGAGAAGCCGATGGCCGGCAGTCTGGCCGAGGCCGACAAGATGATTTCGCTGGCGCTGCGCCAGGGGCTGGTGCTGCAGGTTAACCAGTCGTTGCGCTTTATTCCGCTCTACGTTGAGATTTCCAAACGGGTCGCAGCCGGAGCTATCGGCAAACCGATGCATATCCGCTGTCTGCGGGCGGCGTCCGACAGTCCTGACAAGGGCTGGTCGCCCGGCGCTACCTGGTTTGTCAAGAAGCGCTATGAGGGCAGTCTGGTAGGCGATATCGCCGTGCATATGGCTGACTATCTGCAGTGCGCCTTCGGTCCGGTAAGGAGCATCAACGCCATTAACCGCAACTGGTCGCACGAGGTGGAGGACAACGTCACGGCTATCTTTGATTTCAAGAATGGAGCCACCGGCGTGCTGCAGTTGAGCTGGACCTTCCCACAGGGGGCGGGTGCCCTTGAGCTTTATGGCGACAAGGCAAGCCTGGTAACCAACTCGGAGGGCTTTCTGATTACCTATCGTGATGCCAAACGTGCACCGTTGCAGGTGACCCATGCCGAGATCAAGGCGCTGCCTGATTCACACGCCACCTTCGTCAAAAATATCGCCAAGGGCGAACCGAATGCCTGGGTGGCCGGCCGTGAAGCGTTGGCGCTCTGCGTCGCGATTCGTGAGGCTCACAAGAGCGGCCAGGCGGTTAAGCCGCAGAACCGGGCGGTCAAGAGTCAGAAGTAACGTATGAGGCGGGGAGAGGTAGGGCCGCGAGGGCCCTGCCACGAGTATGGCAGTAGTATCTTTAGCTCCGGAACGTGACTATTCACTCAAACGGAGACACCCTTGGGTCTTCTCCGGGGCTGTGGCCCGGGTGGAGGGGAATCCGGCTCCCGGCGAAACGGTAACGGTGCAGGCCGCCGATGACACTGTAATGGGGCATGGGGCGTGGTCGCCGGCATCGCAGATTCGTATCCGCATGTGGAGTTTCGATGGTGCGCAGGAGATCGATGCGGCCTTTATTGAGGGGCGTCTGGCGCAGGCGATCGCAGCACGCGGTCCGCTCCTGGCGGCTGATGCCTCCGACGCCTTCCGCCTTGTCAATGCCGAGGCTGATGGTCTGCCAGGTCTGGTGGTCGACCGCTACGGCGACTATCTGGTCTGCCAATTCACCACGGCCGGAGCGGAGCGCTGGCGTGAAGTAGTGCTGGCGGCACTGCAACGTTATTGGCCGTCGGAGGGCATTTATGAGCGTTCCGACAGCGAGATGCGCGCCTTTGAGGGGCTGGAACCGGTAAGTGGCCTGCTCGCCGGGGCTGAGCCACCGGAGCGTCTGACAATCAGGGAGCATGGCTGCGACTTCTACGTCGATCTGCGCAAGGGGCAGAAGACCGGTTTCTACCTCGATCAGCGAGATAACCGGGCGCTGGTGGCGCCCTACACCACCAGCCTCGATATGTTGAACGTCTTCTCCTATACCGGCGGTTTTGGCGTGCTGGGGCTGAAGGCGGGGGCCGCCTCGGTAGTACACGTCGATCAATCGCGGGAGGCGCTGGCGCTGGCGCGTGACAACTGCAAGCTCAACGTCTGTGACGTCAACGACGACGACTTTATCCACGGCAATGCCTTCGAAGTGCTGCGCCGTTTCCGCGATGCGCGCCGCAGTTTTGATGTGATCGTAGTCGACCCGCCCAAGTTTGTCGATTCACGCAAACATCTGATGGCAGCCTGTCGTGGCTACAAGGACATCAACCTGCTGGCAATCAAGCTGTTGCGTCCCGGCGGGGTGTTGGCCACCTTCTCCTGTTCCAGTCTGGTGACGCCCGATATCTTCCGCAAGGTGGTTTGCGACGCTGCCGTCGATGCACGGCGCGACTTGCAGGTTTGCCGGCACCTGCACCAGGCTGCCGATCATCCCGAGGGGCTCTCTTTCCCCGAGGGACTCTATCTCAAGGGGCTTTTGTGCCGTGTTTTTGATTAGCCGCAGACGACAGGAGAGTAAACATGCAGGATTATGAGAAGCTGGGTCTCTTCTATTTGGGACGTGAACATGAGGTCACCACGGGCGAAGCGAGTGAAAACCTCCTCCTCTACGATGCCAAGGACCTGACTACCCATGCCATGATGGTCGGCATGACCGGCAGCGGCAAGACGGGACTGGCCACAACTCTGATCGAAGAGGCGGCCATCGATGGCATTCCTTCGATTCTGATCGACCCCAAGGGTGACCTGGTAAATATGCTGTTGCAGTTTCCCGAGTTGCGGGCCGGCGATTTCCGCCCCTGGATCGACGAATCCGAGGCGCTGCGCAAGGGAGTGACTCCTGATGAGCTGGCACGCGATACCGCCGAGAGCTGGCGCAACGGCCTCAAAGAGTGGGGCCAGGATGGCGACCGTATCCGACGCCTGATGGAGGCGGCCGAGGTGACCGTCTACACCCCCGGCAACACGGCGGGGCGTCCGCTCCAGGTGCTGCGCTCCTTCAAGGCTCCGGCTGCCGAGCTGATCGAGGATGTCACGGCGCTGCGTGAACGGATCATGACGGCGGTTTCAGGACTGCTCGGCTTGATGGGACTGAATGCCGATCCGATTCAGAGCCGCGACCATATCCTGCTCTCGACGATCCTCGATCACGCCTGGCGTCAGGGACGCAGTCTCGACCTGACGGCGATTATCCATGAGGTGCAGAAGCCGCCTTTTGAGAAGGTCGGCGTCTTCGATCTCGAATCGTTCTACCCGGCCAAGGAGCGGTTCGGCCTGGCCATGAGTCTCAACAACCTGATCGCCTCTCCCGGTTTTGCCGCCTGGATGGCCGGCGAGCCGGTTGATGTGCAGCGCCTGCTCCACACACGCAGCGGCAAGCCGCGTATCTCGATCCTCTATCTGGCGCACCTCTCCGATGCCGAGCGGATGTTTTTCGTCACCTTCATGCTCAACGAAATACTCGGCTGGATGCGGCTGCAGTCGGGCACCAGCAGTCTGCGCGCCATCCTCTACATGGATGAGATCTTCGGCTACTTTCCGCCGACGGCCAACCCGCCCTCCAAGGCGCCGATGCTGACGCTCCTCAAGCAGGCGCGCGCTTTCGGCCTCGGCGTAGTGCTCTCCACCCAGAATCCCGTCGACCTCGACTACAAGGGACTCTCCAACTGCGGCACCTGGTTTATCGGGCGTCTGCAGACCGAACGCGACAAACTGCGCGTAATCGAAGGTCTCGAAGGAGCCGCCGCCACAACCGGAATCGGCTTCGACCGCGCCCAGACAGAGAAGCTGATCTCGAGCCTCGGCAAACGCCGCTTCCTGATGCGCAACGTACACGATGCGGCGCCGCTGCTCTTTCAGTCGCGCTGGGCTCTCAGCTACCTGCGCGGACCATTGACGCTGGCGCAGTTGCGCCACTTCACCCCAACACCGGAGCAGCTCCCGGAGGTCGTCGCAGTGGCGGCAACCACTGCTGCAGGCAGCACGGCTCTGCCGGTTGACGAAGCTGCAAGCGGCACTTCGGCCGTCGCCAACGAGAGCGCGCCGCCACCACTGGCAGCCGAGATACCTCTCTTCTACAAACGGCCCCGCAATCCCGGTGGCCAGATCATCTATCGCGCGGCCATCGTGGGTGTGGCCAAGCTGCACTTCGTCGATGCCCGGGCCAAACTCGATGAGTGGACCACCCGCACGATGCTCGCATCCTTCACCCCCGACGGTAGTGGTATCGACTGGGAGGAGGCGGTGACTCTGGCAGCCGATGCGGCGCTCCTCGACCGTGAGCCACTGGCCGGAGCCGGCTACAAGCCGTTGCCGGCTGTCGCCACCAATGCCAAGAGCTATGCCGCCTGGAAACGTGACCTACTGACGACACTCTACCAGACAGTCGCCATCACCTTTCACGACTACGCCGAACTCAAGCTGCTCTCTCTGCCGGATGAGCCTGAGGGCGACTTCCGCGTACGGGTAGCGCAGGCGCTGCGTGAGGCGCGCGATCTCAAGAGCGAGCAGCTCAAGCAGCGCTATGCCGCCCGCTTCCAGACGCTGACCGATCAGATCAGACGGGCCGGCGAGCGGGTTGACCGTGAAAAGGCGATGAAGGGGCAGCAGAAGGCCAACACCTTGCTGGCACTCGGCACCACCTTGATGGGCGCCTTTCTGGGACGTGGCGGAGCCGCCTCTGTCGGCACCGTGGGGCGCGCCTCAACCACGCTCAAAAGCGCCACCCGGGTCGGCAAAAAGCAAGGCGATATCGCACGCGCTATAGAGAACCTCGATGTCTTGCAAGAGCGCATGGAGGCGCTGCAGCAGCAGTTTGACGCCGAAGCAGCGGCCCTGCAGGAGATTACCCCGACCGACCAGCTCATCCTCGGCAGCCGTCTGGTACGCCCACGCAAGACCGACTTGACGGTAACAACACTCGGGCTCTGCTGGACCCCCTGGCGCACGGCGGCCGACGGCACCCTGGAGCCGGCCTGAACCGGCTGCAGCGCCGAGTGACCCAGCATGAGCGACTCCCTGCCCTACACCCGTACGATGCGTATCGACCTCTCGCCAGAGGGCGAGATGTCCGCTATCACCGCTCCGTCATCGACGGTGACCCTGGGGGTCGCCGTCGAAGAGCCGGCTGAGTCGGCTGCAACCCCCTTTGAGCGGCTGCTGGACAGCATTTACGATGCCGTCCTAATCACCGACGGGGGCGGCATTGTGCGTCACAGCAACCAACGCGCCAGCGACTTTTTTCTGATATCCGGCGCCAAGCTGCGCGGACGGCTGGTGATCGACTTTATTTCGGGTGGCGATACGGCCGTGCTGGATCAGATCAGGCACAACCTGGAGGCCTACAAATATACGATTGTCGAGGCCTATTGCACCCGCAGTGATGGAACCACCTTCCCCGCCGAGATCGCCATCACCAGAATTTTGCTGGCTAGTGAGTGGCTGTTCTGCTTCTTTGTGCGCGATATCACCACGCGAACGCGCGCCCAGCAGGAGTTAAAGAATGCGGTGGAGCGCCTGGAGGCCCTCGACCGGGCACGACAGGAGTTTGTCTCCAACGTCTCGCATGAGTTGCGCACCCCGCTGACTTCGATGATCTATGCCGTGCGCAACATGCAGCGCGGCGTCGCCGGCGAGCTGCCGGAGAAGGCGATCCAGTATCTCGACCGGCTCCATGCCGACTGCCGCCGCCTGCAGAATACCGTCAACGACATCCTCGACCTGCGGCAGATTGAGAATCAGACGCTGACTCTCAGTCGCACCAGAGTGCCGCTGGCGCGTCTGGTGGAGGTGGGGACCGAGTCGTTGCGGGTGCAGGCCGAAGAGAAGCGGGTGCGTCTGGTGATCTGTCGCCCGGCGCGTACCGGCTTTGTGATGTGCGATATCCACCGCATGGAGCGGGTCGTGCTCAACATCGTCGGCAATGCGATCAAGTTTACACCGGAGGGAGGCACAGTGGCGGTGACGGTCGAGTGTGCGGCTGCGGGGAGCAACGAGGTGATCTTCAAGGTGCGTGATACCGGTATCGGGATACCACCTGAGGCGCTTGACCATATTACCGTACGCTATTTCAAGGTGGGCGACCAACCGATCGGTTCGGGGCTGGGGCTGGCAATTTCACGAGAGCTGGTGGCGCTGCATGGTGGCAAGTTGCAGGTTGAGAGTCCGGCACCGGGCAGCGACCGCGGCACACAAGTTACTGTAGCGTTGCCATTGGTGCCAGCGCCGCGCATTCTGCTGGCAACGGCCGATGCCGCCACACTGGAGCAGTTGGCGCTCGTCTGCGAGGGGCAGGGTTACCCGACCTGCCGGGCCACAAGCGCCGCTGAGGTGTTGCAGGAGTGTCGCAAAGAGGTGCCCGACCTGCTGGTGGTGGACGAGGAGCTGCCGGATCAACCCGGCATCGATCTGCTGCTGCAGTTGCGCAGCGACCGGCGCACAGCGCGCCTGCCCGGGGTTTTAATCACCTCCCACAGCCGCCAACATCCGCAGCACGATATGTTGCTCGCCTTCCAGGTACCGCTGCTGCCACGCCCGATCCGCGACCAGACGTTGCTGACGGCGCTCCACTCGATCTTTTACGACCGCATCTTCACCGCCAATCGCCCCGGCGGCAGCGCCACCAGCACGATTATTGCGCCATGAAGAGATGAGATCGTGGCGCCGATAGTCGATGATTTGATCGCACTCGCCTTTGGTGACAGCCACCATGCACTCCTGCATGCTGCCGGCCTCACAGACTCTATCTCCCCAAGAGTTTAATCGGCGGCCTTAATCGCATCCCAGGCGCGGATATAGAGGGCATTGGCCGGCCCGAGGTCGCGCACCACCTCGGAACGCTCGCGGATCTCCTGCGGCAGAAAGATCGTCTCATCTTCAAGTGTGGCCGGATCGAGCAGACGGTAAGCGCCCAGATTGGGACAGAGGTAGAAGACAAACTTGATGTTCTCGGCCGCCACTTCAGGCGTGTGCAGAAAGTTGATAAAGCGATGCGCCAACTCTACCTGGCGCGCACCTTTGGGAATCACCATCTCGTCGCAGGCGAGTGAAACCCCCTCACGTGGTGTGGTGTAGGCGATGTCGTCGTTCTCCTCCATCACCTGGCTCACATCGCCATTGTAGCCGTGGACCACGAGAAATTCACCTGAAGCAACCCCGTTCTTGTACTGTTCGTTCTCGAATTTGGCGAGATTGCGCTTCCAGCGAATCACCACATCACGCGCCGCCGCGATCTCACTGGCATTGGTGGTGTTGAGGCTGTGACCGAGAAACTTGAGCGCTGCTCCAATCGTCTCGCGCATATCGTTGAGCATCGTCATGCGGCCTTTGTAGGCGGCGTTGTCAAACATCGCCCAGGTCGGTTCAAAGTCGGGACAACGGCTCTTGCGGTAGGCGAGTCCGGCATTGCTCACCATATAGGGGATGCTGTATTCACAGGCGGGATCGGAGACGAGCTGCATGAAGTCGGGATCGAGCTCTCTCAGGTTGGGCAGCAGCTCGTGGTTGATCGGCTGCAACATCCCCTGCTGATGCATGATATCGACCATATAGCTGCTGGGGAAGATCAGATCATAACCGCTGGCGCCCGCCTTCAGCTTGGCAAACATCGCCTCGTTGGAGTCGAAGGTGTCGGTGATAATGCGGCACTGGTTCTCACGCTCAAAGCGGCGCACCAGGTCGGGGCTGATGTAGTCGGCCCAGTTATAAAGGTGGAGCACCGGCCGGGCCGGGCCGCAACCTGCCAGCAGGAGGCCGCACAACAAGACCGCATTGCATACTGTTCTCTGCATCTCGCTACTCTCTCTCTTGCATCAGGCGCTGGGCGCCGATCACCGCCAGAAAAGTCACGACCAACATCAGGGTCGAGAGGGCGTTGATGACCGGTGTGGCACCATGTTTGATCATGCTGTAGACGCGGATCGGCAGGGTGGTAGCCCCTGGACCCGCCACGAAGAAGGTGATGACAAAATCGTCGATCGAAAGGGTAAAGGCGAGCAGCGCGCCCGCCAGTATACCGGGTGCCAGCAGCGGCAGCAGCACGCGCCGGAAAGAGTCCCAGGCGCCGGCACCCAGGTCCTGCGCCGCCTCCAGCAGGGTGAAATCGAAGTCCTGCAGACGCGCCAACACTACCAGCGCCACATAGCTGATACAGAAGGTGACGTGCGCCAGAAAGACGGTGAAGAGACCGAGTGGCGTCTTGATGGCAATAAAGAGCAGCAGCAGACTGATCCCCATCAAAATCTCCGGCACCACCAGCGGGGTGTAGATCAGGACGTTGTGCAGACGCTGCAGACGCGTATCGAAGCGGTGCAGCGCAAAGGCGGCCGCTGTGCCGATGGCGGTGGAGACGAGAGTGGCCGCTACGCCCACGAGCAGCGAGTTGCGCACCGCCTCCCAAATCTCGCGCTCGGCAAAGAGCTTTTGATACCACTTGAACGAGAAGCCGCCCCAGGCACCGGTAAAGCGGGAGGCGTTGAAGGAGTCCAACACCAGCACGGCGATCGGCAGGTAGAAGAAGAGGAGGATCGCCAGGGTGGTGATGAGGGGAATACGGCTGCTCTTCACGCTCGCATGCCTCCTGTTCCCTCCACTGCCGGTGAGCGCTCCTTGCGCAGGACGATACCCAGCAACGGACCCAGTACCGCCACGGTGAGGATCGCCGAGAGGGCGCAGGCGTGCGGCAGGTTGCGATCGGAGAAGGTGCGTTGCGCAATCTTGTTGCCGATCATCTCGCTCTCGGTGCCTCCCACCATGTCGGGGATGATGTAGGAACCGAGTGCCGGGATCAGCACCACCAGCACTGCAGTGCCGATACCACGGGCAATGCCGGGGAGGAAGACACTGATAAAGGCGCGCCGCCGCGTCGCCCCCAGGTCCATAGCCGCCTCAAAGAGTTGAAAATCAAACTTGTCGGCAGCGGCGAAGACCGGCAGAATCGCAAAGGGCAGATGGCTGTAAACCATCACCAGCAGCACTGTCGCCGAGGTGTAGAGCAACATCGTGTCGGGTGCAATCACCCCCAGCATCACAAGGCTGTGCCGGATAAAGCCGTCCGGATGCAGCAGATGTTTCCAGGCAAAGACCCTCACCAGAAAGCAGATCCAGAAGGGCACAACCGTCAGCACCAACAGGAGCTGACGCCACCGCTGTCGTGTCTGCGCCATGTAGTAGCCCATCGGAATCGCCAGCATGACGCAGGCGAGCGTGGTGCAGAGGCTCAGCACAACGGTGCGCCCGATAATCGCCGGATAGCTGGGGTTTTGCAGGCCACGCAGCGTCTCCAATGTCCAGCCGCTGCCGATGCCGCCATAGCCATCCGACGGTTTGAAGGCCAATGCCACCACCAGCAGCGTCGGCACCAGAAAGAGCAACAGGAGCCAGAGCAGCGAGGGCGCCGTCACAGCCGTTTCACGCCAGCGCCGCACTACTCCCCTCCCCCGTTGCTGTTGGCGATAAGAGCTTCCGGCGACAGCGTATCATCAAGCATATAGCCGCTGTCGGCATCCCACCAGAGCCACACCTCATCCTCCCACTTGATCGGCTGTTCATCGAGGTGGTAACGCCGATGCTGCTGATAGGTCGAGATGCGCTGATCGTTGACGCGCACCCAGTAGCGGGTATGGTTGCCGGCGTAGATGATATCCTCCACCTGCCCCCGCACCATGTTGGCCTTGCGGTCGTCAAGCGGACGCTCGGCCGTGACATGAAACTTCTCGGGTCGCAGACTGAGGATAATACGCTCGCCCGGCTGCTTCTGACGGTCGTTGTAGCAGAGGATCGACCCCAGCCCGACCACCTCCACCTGACAGTAGTCTTCAAAGGGCAGCCCGGTAACCTCACCCTCAAAGAAGTTGGTGTCACCGATAAAGGAGGCCACAAAACGGGTCTGCGGCGCTTCGTAGACCTCGGCCGGCGGGCCGACCTGTTCGATCACGCCACGGGCCATCACCGCCACACGGTCGCTCAGACTCATCGCCTCACCCTGATCGTGGGTCACATAGAGGAAGGTGATGCCGACCTGATCGTGGATCAGGTCGAGCTCCAGCAACATCCGCTGACGCAACTTGAGATCGAGGGCTGCCAACGGCTCATCGAGCAGCAAGACCCGCGGCTTGTTGACCAGCGCCCGCACCAGCGCCACGCGCTGCTTCTGGCCACCGCTGATCTGGCCGGGGCGGCGCTCGGCCTGATCCTCCATGTCGATCAGTTGCAGCATCTGTGCTACCGCCTCATCGATCTCACGGGTCGTCTTGCGGGCGATACGCAGCCCGAAGGCGATATTCTCGCGCACCGTCAGATGGGGAAAGAGTGCATAATTCTGAAAGACGGTATTGACGCTGCGACGGTTGGGTGGCAGGTGGGTGATATCTTCGCCATCGAGCAGTATCCGGCCGGCATCGGGCTGCTCAAAGCCGGCCATCAAGCGCAACAGCGTCGTCTTGCCACACCCGCTCGGCCCCAGCAACGAAAAGAACTCCCCCCGCTTGATGCTGAGTGAGACGCCGTCGACCGCCTGAACCGGGCCGAACGCCTTGCTGACATTCTGAAATTCGAGAAACTCTGCCATTTTTTCTCTCTACGTGCGTAACTGCAGCTATTCTAAAATTGCCACTCGAGCGTGAGTCCGCCCACCATGGCAGCGGGCGACTTGAAGCCGCACTCCTTGGCGGTGTCGGCCACATCTTTATCGACCAGATAGGAGTAGGTGAGCGAAGCCTTCAACGTGAGATCCTCCACTGGACTCCAGAGCAGAGCCACCGTCAACGCCGCCTCGTTGAGCGCCGCTTGGTGCTCGTTGTAGTTGACGCTGTGGAAATCGGCCGAGCCCCAGCCGAGCGCTGCCGTGAGTTCAGCCGCAAGCTCCTGCGAGATCTCCCGTTCGTGCGTCAGGGCAAACTGGAGGTAGAAGCTCTCCTCCCAGTTAAAGGTATATTCAGCCGTCAAGGCCGGCACCACCAGCAGATCGGGATACTCCACATAGCCATAGAGGGCATGAGAGGGCTTGAGCCTCCGGCGCAGATAACACTCCTCACCACACTCCTCCTCCTCGGAGCTGTTAGGGTAGGTGTTGCGGGAGAAACCGATCGAATAGGCCAGCGGCGCGAGCTGCCCCGAGTAAGAGATCGTATAGACGGCCTCGGTGAAGGCAGGCGCCTCATCTGAATAGGCCTTGGTGAAATCGAAGTTGCCCCAGACGTTGAAGGCCAGACCATAAGCCTCCAGTGTCAGCGAAGGCTGCCAGACCGCCTCATCGTTGATCAGCATCCCCTGTTCGAGATAGCCCGACATAAATGCCATCTCGACCGAGCCGCCCAGCCAACTCTTGTCGTCCTCCGGCAGCGTATCAGCAGTAGCGACCAGCATCAGGCAGAGACCACAACAACCCGATGCAGCGAGACGTTTTAAAATCATACCGACACTCCGGGGCCATCCAACCGGAAGCGCCCGCCACTCCAACATGCCACGGAACCAACCGCTCCGACACCTGCGAAAGCCGACCGTTCCAATCGCCTGTAAGTTACATAACTGCCGCCTTTTGGTCAATCTCCAAAAGACCCCTTGCGGTCATCGGTCAGTGACAAGGGGGAGGCAGTTGTGAACGATGGGAAGAGAGGAACATTTTCAACTGCGTATCTGCGAGCGAGAGCTGAAAATTGGGCGTAAAATGTTGACTGAATACGGGTGAGATTCAACCACGTTGAATCTCACCCTGCTCAACCCTCCTTGGTTGCCCCTTGCCCGCCGGACTGGTAAAATAGCCGCAATATGAGCGCCCACTCTTCACTCTATCGCGATCTCTTTGAGGCTGTCGACCCGGCCGCCCGCGCCGCCTTTTTGCGCCGTGAAATCGCCCGCCACGACCATCTCTACTTCGTCGAGGCTCGCCCCGAAATCGGCGATGCCGCCTATGATCTCCTCTATCGGGAACTGGAGGCGCTGGAGCGCAACCATCCGGAGCTGGCCACTCCCGACTCTCCTACACAGCGGGTCGGCGGCGCAGCGGCAACCGCCTTTGGCCAGGTACACCACAGCCTGCCGATGATGAGTCTCGACAAAGTCCACAGCCGTGGCGGTGTGGCCGACTTCGCCACCTTTCTGCGACGCCAGATACCGGAGATCGACTGCAGCTTTGTGGTCGAACCCAAGGTCGATGGCGTGGCCCTCAGTCTGCGCTACGAGATGGGGCTGCTGGTACAGGCTGCCACGCGTGGTGATGGCGAGACGGGTGATGACGTCACCGCCAACGTGCGCACGATCCGCTCCATCCCGCTGCGCATCGCTACTGAGGCAGCCGTAGTGGAACTGCGCGGCGAACTCTACCTACCCAAAGCCGCCTTCGCCGCACTGGTGGCGCGTCAGGAGGCGGCGGGGGAGAACCCCTTTGCCAATCCCCGCAATGCCGCCGCCGGCTCGCTCAAGCTGCTCGATCCGCGCCAGGTGGCCGAGCGTCCGCTCAGCGTCGTGCTCTACGCCACCGGTGAGCTGCAAGGGCTTGCCTTTGAAACCCATAACGACATGTTAGCGCAACTGCGCCGCTGGGGAGTGCCCACGCCACCACGCTCCTGGAGCTGCGCCGACATGGCGGCGGTGATGGCAGCCCTCGATGAGCTGGAGGCGTTGCGGCACGACTTCCCCTTTGAGATCGATGGCGCCGTCATCAAGGTCAATGAGCGTCGCTGGTACGACCCTCTCGGGGCTACCGCCAAGAGCCCGCGCTATGCCCGCGCCTATAAATTTGAACCCGAGCGCGCTACTACCACGATCCGCGATATCACGGTCCAGGTGGGGCGCACCGGCGTCTTGACCCCCGTCGCCGAGTTGGAGCCGGTGCTGCTGGCCGGCTCCACCATCGCCCGTGCCACGCTCCATAATGCCGATGAGATTGCGCGCAAAGACCTGCGTATCGGCGACCACGTCTGGATCATCAAGGCCGGTGATGTCATTCCGGCCGTTGAGAGCGTCATTACCGAACAACGCAGCGGCAGCGAAACCCCCTTTGTCATGCCGGCAGACTGCCCCGCCTGCGGCAGCGCCGTTGCCCGTCTGGAGGCCGAGGTGGCTCATCGCTGCCTCAACCCCGCCTGCCCGGCACGTCTGGTGGCGCGTCTCGAACACTTCGCCGCCCGCGGAGCCCTCGATATCGAAGGCCTCGGTGGCCGGGTGGCCGAGGCGCTGGTGGCCAGCGGCAGGCTGCACGATCCGCTCGACCTCTACCACTGGAGCAGCGGTGAATTTGCCAGACTCAACCTCGGCGAGGGAGAGGAACGCCGCCTGCTGGGCGACAAACAGGCGGCCAAGATCATGGCCGCACTGGCAGAGGCGCGTCAACTGCCGCTCTGGCGCTGGCTGGTAGCCTGCGGCATCCCCAACATCGGCGAAAGCGTTGCCCAGGAGGTCGCCAAATGGCACCCCGACTTCAACGCCGTCATGGAGTCGCCACTCCTGCATGATGTTGTCGCACTGGCCGATCTGACCGATGCCGCCGTCAAAGCCAACCCGCGCAGCCGCAGCAGCGCCGCAAGTGGCGCGGAAACGGCTGCTGAGTTTGCCACCCTCTGCGACGCTGTGGCAGCGATCGGTGATCGCCTGCTGGCGCAGGGGGTGGCACGGCGCAGCGGTTCGGAGAGCGCCCGGCCACCACGTTTTATCGTCGACATCAAGCCGGAGGCCGCCCGCTCGCTGCTCAGCTTCGCCACCTCGGCGTGGGGGCTGGAGACAGCACGCCGCCTACAGGAGCTGGCTATCGTGCCCCGTGGCAGCAGTGCTCCCCGCAGTGCGGCCGGCGCTCCACTGGCCGGTCTCACCTTTGTCATTACCGGCACTTTGAGTCAGCCGCGTGATGCGATCGCTGCCCTGATCCGCAACGCCGGCGGACAGATCAGTTCTGCCGTCTCACGCAACACCAGCTTTCTGCTCGTCGGCGACTCCCCCGGCGGCTCGAAATATCAACGTGCCCGTGAGTTGGGCATTGTCGAGATGAGTGAAGCCGAACTCCACTCCCGCCTGCAGCAATAAGTGAACGAGAAGTCCTCGTGGCAGGAACCACGAATAGAGACAGATCGACACGAATAATGGGATGCTGTGGGGGTGCAAAGGCGTGATGGGGTGGTGAATTGTGAGCGGCACGGCCCGGCCGGAGTACCGGTTTTAGCCGGCCGCCCCAACTGCGGCGGCAACGGCGTGCCGCCCAACCCGGCGCTTGCGCCGGGGATGGCACATGCAGCGCGCGGAGCTCCCTGGAGGGCGTCGCGCTGTCGACGCCGCAGCACAAAACTATATTCCTCAACTGAGTAGGCTGGACGCAAGATAACAACGTCTCTATCTTCGTCCAACTCTTTGTCGCGATCTTCGTCATGCTCTTCTGCTATGCGCTGCAGTATCTGGCGCATATATGGCAACAGTTGCGCCTCGCGTTCAGCACGTATCATGCGCTCTTGCAATTCCGCCTCTGCCCGCTCTCCCAACCGTACCAACTCCCTTGCAGCCCGGGCAGCAACCTCATGCTCACTGCTTCGCAACAACTCGAAACGGGTTGCTACCAGAGCACTGTAATCGGGGTGATAGTTGACCACGATCTTGAGCGGTCTATTATCAACCCAATATCCCTCTTCAGTTGCGGCAAACTCCAATTGATGCTCGCCCGGCTCCAACTCTGCCAGTTCACATACCCCCTCCGTTGTCACGCTCTGCCAGGCCCCGTTGACCACACGCCACTGTAATGTCAATGCACCACCGCCACCCGCAACAGCCGCCACCGGCACTCTCCAGAAGGGATCAGTAACCACAAGCCGCTCTGCCGCTCCATCAGTACGACGTGTCTCCGGTAACGCTACATTCACCGTCACATCAAAGCCGGCACCCCGCTTCAACGGCGTCCCAAGCACCATACTGCTCGCCTCAACCCGATAGGTACCGCTGGTGGGAAAGCGCATCTCGTAGTGGAGTTTACCCCTCTCACCCACCGCCCACTCGCCGCCCCCGATGCGCCAGATGGGAGTTGCCCCTGCTTCATGCTCCGGCTGATTCAAACTTCCCGTCAACTTCAGCTCACGCTCGCTCTGGCGCGGCATCTGCGCCAACTGCTGTTCAACCTCCGAAAGCTTGTAAAAGACCGCTTTGCCCGGCGTAGTATAATTTATAAATTCAAACCAGATGTTGCCGACCCTGTCCTCATTGATGTAGCGGATCGTCTCCCCCTCCATCTATGATTTCATGAAAACCCTTTCGGCAGGGGGCTCCGCCCCCTGCACCCCCAAGAACTCAAGGCGCCACCCCGGACGGCGCCGAGCGCACGGCACGCCCGCCATAGTTGTTGCGCCGACCAGCGTCCACGTAGGCCGCGTAGCCGCGGTCCGACACGCGCGCAGAGGAAGCGGCGTGGTACCAATTGCCGCCGCGAAGCCCGGCGCCGGAGGCGTTCGTGGTGGGCCAATCTGCCGCATCGGCGTCGCCGTTGGCAGGAAGCGTGCCATCGCCGAGCACCCCCGTGAAAAAACGGCCGTTGGCCACCGAGACCGCCCGCTCCCAGAGATTGCCGCTCAGCTCCATGATCCCCCAGTACGAGGCGCCGGCGGCGACCCGCGCCGCGCCGGCCGTGGCGAAGATCCCCACCCGCGCCGGACCGCCGGGACTGCTCCCGGAGTAAATGGCGTTGCCCTGGCTGACCGACTCGTTGTACGCCCCGAGATCGCTGTAGTTGGCGCCGCCGCCGGTGCCCGAGATGGCCGCCGTCCCCCAGGCGTATTCGTTGGCCACCGGTGTCGCCGGGCCGCGGCAGGCCTTCTCGAACTCCAGCTCCGTCATCGGGCGCAGGCCGGACCACTGGGTGTAGGCCGCGACATCCGCGTAGCTGAGATAGTTGCAGGCCACGTAGGGGTTGTCGGTCGCGTACGCCGCAGGAGTGCCGGGATTGACGCCCGGTGCGGACACGTGGATCGCGTGGCGGTAGGCGCCATGCAGGTAGGTGCCCGCCGCCGCGGCCGGGGAAATGGCTGCGCGGCTGGCCTGCTGCGCGTAGGTCAGCAGGTTCAGAAACTCGGCGTACTGCCCCTGCGTGATCGCGTATTTCATGCAGTAGAAGGGGGCGTGCCCCTTGGGGAAGGCCGCCGGCAGGGTGCCTTCGACACCGATGGAGTTGTTGCCGCTGGTCGAGGTGCCCCAGAGATTGTCCGGCGCGGGGCCGAGCCCGATCTCATCCTCGCCGGCGATCATGAAGGGGATCGTGGCGCCGCTCTGCCAGCTCCCCTCGGTGAAACTCCCGCTCTCGGTCCCGCCGCTCCCCACGTAGAAGGCGCCTTCGGCCACGTAGACCATCTCAATCGCGTGTACCGAGACTTCCAGTTCCGTTCCAGCCGCCCAGTTATAGCCGCTGGCACCGTAGTCCCAGGTCAGGCGCGTCCGCGAGTAACTGACCGTCCCCGTCTGGCAGTTGGCGCTGTAGATGAAGGCGCCGACTGCCCGCTCCTGTCCGCCCACAGGGCTACTACCGAGAGCGACCACCCCGCCGGGGGCGTTGTTGACCGCCCCGTCCGCCGCCGTCAGATAGGCGTGCTGCCAGTGGTTCGAACCCGGCGCGCGGAACTTGACGAAGACCCAGGCGGCGTCGTGGTTCAGATCGTTGCGCCACGAGTTCTCCCACCCCAGATCGAACGCCACCTCCACCGCCCGCGCCTCGGGCCGTTGACGGCGCAGCTCGACGTTGCGCACCTGCACGAAGTTCGCCGCCGCCGGCAGCGCCAACGCCACTAAAATCACGATTCTAGCAATGTGTTTCCAGTTCATGTCATCTCTCCATCAGTAAAAACCGTCAAGCAAAAGTAAAAACCTAAGATCGAAAGTCAGCGCAGCTTCAGTATCGTCCCGCGGATCATCTTCTCGAGAGCCAGCAGAGCCGCGCTCCAGTCGTAGCCGTCGCGGGTGCCTCCGCCGCACCAGGCCTGGTCGGGCGTGGTGATGAAATCGGAGGGATTGGTGGTGAACCACACCCAGTCCGACGCGTCCGTCCCGTACGCGTTCGCGGCGCGCACGCGGTAGGCGTAGGTGGACGAGCCCGCCAGCCCCTCGATCCGCTCCCGGCAGGGATTGGGTGCAGCGGGCGTCCCCGCCACGGTGCGCAGCCCCATGTCAACAGTGGTGTATCCGGTCGGAGCCACCCCGGTATCCGCCGGCCCCCAGTCGAGCCACACCTGCGCCGCGCCCCCCGCCGTCAGCTCCACATGCAGCCCCGCCGTGGCGAACCCCACCCCGGCGCCGGGACCGGTCGACACCTGCGGAGGCGCCGGCGTCTGGAAGGAGGCCGTCGCCGGCGCCCAGCCGCCCTCGTCCGCCGCGTTAATCGCGAAGAAACGATAGTAGTAGGTCGAATCCGGTTCAACCGTGATCGCGTATGAGAGCGGCGCAAAGGGCGCGACCTGACCGAAGTCATGGCTCCCGGCGCCGGGCGCCGCTGCCCAGGCCGCCGCATCCCTGCCGCCATCTTCGCGCGCCCAGAAGAGCTGTACCGCTGCCGGCACTGAGCCCTCTGCGACCAGCATCCCAGTCAGCGACGCCGCTGTGGCTGTGACGTTGGTCGCTCCCACGCCGTTGTGAACCTGTGGATACCCCGCCGCGCCCAGGGCGCGCGCGTTATCGTAGCCGTCGTACCAGCCGCCGCCGAACCAGGCCTCCGCCGCGACGACCGCCAGCGGTGTCATGACGAGGCAGGCCGCCGCCAGGGCCAGCCATGACCATCCTCGTGCTACGCGCATGGGGCTCAGTCGCCTCATGCCCGGGGGTGCTCTTCTCATCTCTCCTGCTCCTGTTTTTGTGTACCGTAAGATGCGGAGACGGTGACATCCCCGCGCGGGTGAAAGGGAGAGGAGTAACGGAAAGGGGCGCCCCAGACAGGTGGAATCATGGCCGGATCGCCGCCGACTCTTCCACAGCGCCTGCCGCATGACAGGCGGCTGCTGGCATGGCCGTGAAGCCCCCTGGAAGGCCCCTGGAGGCTTCGCGGCGGAAAAAAGGTCAGATCAGGCCGGAATCGGGGGGGGGGTAGCCCTGGCGCGCGCGGCGCCGGCTGGTCGCCAGGGCGTACGCGCTTGTCCGGATGAATGCGGATACAGCAGCCCACGCGGGGGGCTGTCAGCGTCCCCATGCCGCGTGGCCGCGGTTTGATGTTTCAATATGGCGAATCGGCTCATCTAGAAACCACCCGTTATTCCGGTTG
>CAZRGQ010000046.1:0-21052 GCA_964599645.1 uncultured Lentisphaerales bacterium
TCGCCCTCCAATTGGTTACGGTCCGGTGCAGCCTCGCCCTCCAATTGGTTACGGTTCGGTGCATCCTCGTCCAGACGAGGTGACGGGATGCGGCGGGGGGCGGCGAGGCGGCCGCGGCTGAAGAGGGCGGTGGCCAGGAACAGCAGAATGGCGGGGATCAGGAAGAGCTGGTAGCGTTCGATATAGCGGCGTTCGAGCTGCTCTTCATAGTCGCGGGCGGCGACGCGGGTGAGGTGTTGGCGGTAGATGGCACCGAGGGTGGTGCCGGCGGTGCCGGCAGTGGCGAGGGGGATATAGCTGCCGCCGGTGATCTCGGCGATGGCGGCCAGCGTCGTTTCATCGAGGTGCGAGAGGACCTCCCGACCCTCAAACATGAGGTTGCCGCTGCCGTCGGGATTGGGGATGGGAGCGCCGGCCGGATCGCCGAGACCGACGGTGAAGATGGGGATGTTGCGGCGGGCGGCCTGGCGGGCGAGATCGAGAGAGCGCCCGGCGAGGTCTTCGCCGTCGGTGATCAGGAGGATGGCGTTATGCTGGTCGTGGGCGGTTTCGAGTGCGTCGAGCGACTTGATGATCGCTTCGGAGATATCGGTCTCGCCACGCGGGGCGGAGTCGGGCGAGGCGCCGTCGAGTATCTGGCGCAGGAAGGCGCGGTCGGAGGTGAGGGGACAGAGCAGGTTGGCCTTGCCGCGGAAGACGAGGAGTCCGGCGCGGTCGCCTTCGAGGTCGGCCAGCAGATCGAGGAGGTCGGCTTTGGCCCGCTCAAGGCGGTTGGGATGGACATCGGTGGCGAGCATCGAGCGGGAGACGTCGAGTGCAATGAGGAGGTTGCGTCCGCGAGCTTCGATGGTGATGTCGGAGCGGCCCCACTGGGGGCGGGCGGCGGCGATAGTCAGGAGGGCAAGCCCGCTGAGCATCAGGATGAGCTGGGTGGTGACGAGGCCGGGGCGACGGGCCGGGGCGAGGCGCTCGAACATGGCCGGGGCGACGAAGTGGGCCAGGCGCTGTTCAGCGCGGCGTAGCAGCCAGAAGGCCAGCAGCGCCAGTGGCGGTAGCAGTAGCAGCAGACTGAGAATAAGTGGATAGAGAAAACGCATGATCGGGGTTAGAGCGGTCGACGGATGGTAACGAGATTGCCGAGGAGGGCGAGTGTAGTCAGGAGGGCGCCGGCAGCCAGGAAGGGGAGATAGCGCTCGTGATAGTGGCTGTAGGTACTGCGCTCAATGCGGGTCGTCTCCAGTTCGTTGATGGCATCGAGCGCCTTGCGGAAGCCGGCGGTGTCGCGGACGTTGAAGTAGCGGCCCGAGGTGGTGCGGGCGATGCCTTTAAGCTGCTCTTCGTTGAGGTCCATGTTGCCGTAGGCGACAACTTCGCGTCCGAAGCGGTCGCGGGTACGGAAGGGGGCCCGGCCGGAGGTGGCACCGACGCCGATGGTGTAGACGCGGATACCGAGCTTGGCCGCGGCTTCGGCGGCCTGCTCGGGGGTGGTGATGCCGGTGTTGGATTCGCCGTCGCTGAGGAGGACGACGATACGGGTTTTAGGCTCGGCATCCTGCAGGCGGGCGAGGGCGGTGGCGAGGCCGTCGCCGATGGCGGTCATCAGCTCCTCCTGGGAGATGGCGCGACCATGCTCGTCGAAGTCGGACTTCGGGATGTTGACGGCCTTGAGGATTTGGAGCAGGGCGGCGTGGTCGGCCGTCAGGGGGCTGCGGGTGGTGGCGTAACCGCCGAAGGCGATCAGGGCGATCAGGTCGTCACGGCGCTGTTCGATAAAGCTGGCAAACATCTCCTTGACGACGTCGAGGCGGGTCTTGGCGTGGGGCGAGGCCGGGTCGCCGGGGGAGAGATCGAGCGCCTCCATCGAGCCGGAGATATCGACGACCATGGCGATGGCGAGGGCATCGACGACGCGGCGTTCACGGGCGAAGTAGGTCTGGGGGCGGGCGGCGGCGATGATCAGCAGCAGCGCCCCGAGGAGGAAGAGGAGCGGTAACAGACGGGCAGCCCAAGAGCGCCAGCCGGCGGTGCGTGGCGGGAGGCGATGGAGCGGGGCGAAGGTGAGTCCGCGCCGGGGGGCGCGCCGCCATAGCCGCCAGAGGGCCACTCCCCAGGGGAGGAGCAGCAGCAGGGCGTAGGGTGTGGCGAGGCGGAGCATGGTTCAGGTGTCAGAGGTAGTGGTGGTGAGAGCAGAGGTGGGATTGGCGGCACGGGTGGCGGCATCGTCGGTGATATAGGTGCGCGCAGTGGCGACAGCCTCCTCAGCGGCGGTGGCGTTGGTCTCCTGACGCGCAAACTTGATCAGGTCGGCGGCTTCGAGGAAGGCGCGCAGCGAGCCGAGCACAGTCTGCGGAAAATCGGGGTGGTTGCGGGCCGAGGCGAGGAACTCGGGGGTGGTCTGTTGCGGAGCACGGATGTGGTGAGCGCGTTCGATGTAGCGGCGCACGACCTGGGTGAGTTCGATGTAGAACTCTTTAAAGAGACCGCGGGCGGGGAGTTGCTGTCGCAGGAGCTGGTCGAGCTCGGTAAGGGCACGTTCGTGGGGCGACATGCGGTGCAATTTGACCTGACGCTGGAGATAGCGCATGAGGCGGATCAGGAAGAGGAGCAGCACGACCACCAGGCCGAGCAGGAGCGCGGCCTGGAGGTAGTCGCGGCGGGTGGGGGGAATCCAGAAGGGGCGCGGGTTGATCTCAACCGCATCGGTGAGCGAGGTGTCGCGGGTGGCAGCGGGAAAGACGACGGGGCGGGTCGCAAAGCTGCGCTCGTGCGGGGTGGTGGTGGCGTCGTGGATCGTGACGGCGAAGGGGGCGAGGCGGTATTCGGCGTCGAGGCCGGGGACGAGTCGCCAGCGGTATTCGCGGCTGCGTTGTCCGTCGGGAAGTGTGATGGGGTCGCGGGCGAAGCCTTCGGCGATGGTGAAGCCCTGGAAGCGATGCCGCAGATCGGGAATCTCGATGGTCTGGTGGGCGGGGGCGGTGATAGTAAGGGTGACGTTGAGATCGCGTTCGAGCATGACGCTGGCGGGCTCGGCGCGGAGGAGAATTTCGACGTTGCCCCAGGAGAGGTTGGCAGTGAAGGGGGGGGTGGCTGGAGATGGCGTTTGGGCAGAGAGAGGCGCGAGCGCAAGTAAAAAGTAAAAAGTAATAAGTAAGAAGCGCGAAGTTTTCATCGACCCCTCCCATGGCGGCGTTCGCGGCGGTGGAAGAGGCGGCGCAGGCGGTGGATGGTGGCGTCGTCGCTCTCGTCGGTGGTGAAGAAGTCGTTATCGATACCGAAACGTTGCAGGGTCTGGCGCAGCTGGGTGCGCTCCTCCCCAGCGGCTTGGGCAAAGTGTTGCCGGACGGTAGTGGAGGAGGTATCGAGCAGGATGAGGTCGCCGCTTTCGGGGTCTTGAACCTCAAGCAGGCCGGCGTTGACGAGTGTTAGTTCGCGGGGGTCTTCGATTACAAGCGAGACGAGGTCGTGCCGCTGGGCGGTGAGGCGCAGTTCGTCGTTGTAGTCGCGATCCTGGAAGTCGGAGATGAGAAAGACGAGCGCGCGGCGTTTCTGGATGTTGTTGAGGTAGCTCAGGGCGGCGGCGATATCGGTGCCCTGGCGTGTGGTGCGTTCGGCGGCGAGGACGTCGCGCACCAGGCGGGTGACGGCGGTACGTCCCTTGCGGGGCGGGATGGTCTTCTCGATGCGGTCGCTGAAGTTGATCAGGCCGACTTTGTCGGCGTTCTGGACGGCAGCCATGGCGAGGATACAGGTGAGCAGGGCGGCCAGCTCCGATTTGGTGCGGGTGGTGGAGCCGAAGCTCTGGGAGCCGGAGACGTCGACGAGGAAGATAACGGTGAGCTCGCGCTCTTCGGAGAAGCGTTTGATATGGGGTGTGCCGGTACGGGCGGTGACATTCCAGTCGATGGAGCGGACATCATCGCCGGGGATGTAGGGGCGGACTTCGTCAAACTCGATACCTTGTCCTTTGAAGCTGGAGTGGTAGTCGCCGGCCAACTGGTCGTCAACGAGGCGCACCGTCAGCAGACGGATAGCGGCCACGCGCTTCATGAGAGTAGCGGTGTCGTTGTTGGTCGTAGATGTTTGTACTGTGCGCATTTGGCTGGATCAGCGGTCGCTACTACCACCAAGTGGTAGCAGTGAGAGTGTAAATGGGGGCGTTAAGCATCACTTCTCACTTTTTACTTCTCACTTCTCCTACGGGACGGGGATGGTATTGAGGAGGGTGGCGATGATGTGGTCGGTGGTGATGTCTTCGGCTTCCGCTTCGTAGGTGAGGAGGATGCGGTGGCGCAGGATATCGGGGGCGACCTCCTTGACGTCTTGCGGGGTGGCGTAAGCACGACCGTGAAGCAGGGCGTTGGCGCGGGCGCCGATGTTGAGCCAGAGAGTGGCACGGGGAGAGGCACCCATCTCGATCTGGTGAGTCAGCGCAGGGGCTTTATAGTCGGCAGGAGTGCGGGTGGCATGGACGATATCGAGGATATATTCACCGACCTTCTCGTCGCAGTAGACCTGGTCGAGAGCGGTGCGCAGGGCTTCGATCTGGGTGGCGGAGAGGATCGGAGTGACGGTGGCGGTCTGGGGCCGGGTGAAGCGGTTCATGATGCGGCGCTCATCATCGCGTGAGGGGTAGTCGACGATACATTTGAGCATAAAGCGGTCGATCTGGGCTTCGGGAAGGGGATAGGTGCCCTTCTGTTCGATCGGGTTCTGGGTGGCCATGACGAGGAAGGGATCGGGCAGGGTATAGGTGGTGTCGCCAAGGGTGACCCGGCGCTCCTGCATCGCTTCGAGGAGGGCACTTTGCACCTTGGCCGGGGCGCGGTTGATCTCATCGGCGAGGAGGAGGTTGGTGAAGACGGGGCCTTGGCGCGGAATGAAGGCGCCGTCTTTCTGGCTGTAGATCAGTGTGCCGACAACGTCAGCCGGGAGGAGATCAGGTGTGAAGGAGATACGCTGGAACTGCAGTCCGAGAGCCTGCGAGAGGGTCCGGATGGCGGTGGTTTTGGCGAGACCGGGGACACCTTCGAGGAGGATGTGGCCACCGCTGATGAGGGCAATCAACATGCTGTTGACGAGACGCTCCTGGCCGACAAGGACTTTGTTGATCTCCTGGCGCAGTTGCTCGATCAGGGCGAGCTGGGTATTGATGAGTTCGTTGGGCGATGACATGATTTGATGGGAGTTAGAAGTTAGATGTTATGAGTGAAGTGGGGTGGGGGTGACTGCCACCACTGAGTGGCGGCAGTGAGAGGGTAGAAGCGACATGGCCGTGGAGGCGCGGATGGGGCCGCGCTCTCCGGTGATAAAAAGTATTGAGGCGGTCGTAATCACGCTTCGTCGTCGGGGAGCACCGCAACCTCAGCCTCCTCTGCGGCGGGCTCTGCTGTCACTTCATCGGGCAGGTCAGCGGCAACCTCCTCCACCTCGTTTGTCTCGACCGGCTTGGGAGAGACCAGCTCGGCGCGGGTGCGGATCATGTTGTCGGCGCTGTAGGTGGAGATCAGGAAGTTCCACGGTTGGAGCTTGGCATTGATCTCGGCGATCTTGGCTTCAGCAGCTACGCGGGCTGCGTCGTTGGTGGTAGCCGGCGGGAGCGAGGCTTCGATATGCAGGTAGCGTCCGGTGTTGTGTTTGTTGCCAAGCTGAACGGTGTAGATTTCGCCGCTCTTGAGCGTGGCGCGGTAGAAGTGGCCGGTGGTGAAGCCGAGCTCTGCGGGTGTGAGAGCCGGATCGGCGACCTCAATGAAGCGCAGATAGCTGAGGGCGGTGTCGACACCGCTGAGCCGGCTGCTGTTGTTGATCTCGTTATCAGGGTCGAGATCGGTGAGTGTGAGCGAGCCGGCGGAACGGTCGAGCGTGACCGCTGTGGCGTTGGTAGCGGGTCCGAGGGTGATCGTCTCAATGTCGGAGGCGGCAATTGAGGTGAGGTGGCTGTCGATCCAGTTGTCGTTAGCCGTGGTCCAGTCGTCGAGCGACTCCTTGAGCAGGAGGACGGTGGCGTCGTCGTTGCGTGTGACGTAGCGTCCATCATGGCCGCGGTAGTAGCGCATCTGGTCGTCGTCGCTGCCACGAGCCTGGCGTCCGGCACCGAGGCTGAGAGAGGCCAGGGTGGCGCCGGCGCTGTCGTGGAACGTGACGCGGGTGGCAGCGTCCCCGTCGAGGGTCATGCCGCGTTGCACCTGACCGATCTTGATATCGCGCAGGGCGATCAGACGTTGGCTGAGACGCGCAAAGTCGGCCGGGTAGTGGTAGGCGTTGGTGAGCACCCAGCGGTCGTCGCTGCGAGCCAGCCTGAGGGTGGTGCCGGCATCGGTAATCTCAACGGCGGCGATCCGGTTGAGGTCGAGGTTGGGGAGGAGCGGCGTGCCTGTCAGGGCATCGGCTGAGGCGGCGTTCCGTTTTTTGGTGAGTGTGGTGAGGCCGAAGAGGGCTGCAGCCACAACGATAAGCAGTAACAGTTGTTTGGCTTTCATGGTGGGTCTCCAGTAGGGTGTGGGCAGATTAAGTGAATTGACGGCGGCGCAGGCCGCTGACAACGCCGAAGATGATGACGACCAGCGGCATGGCGACGATGTTGAGCAGCTTGAGCTTGATGCCGAGGTGTTCGATGTCGCGGTTGAGGTTGCGGCGCACCTGTTTGAGCTGCGCCTTGACGTCGACCTGCTTCTGCTGGAAGCGGCGGATCGCCGCCTCCTGTTCAGGCGAGAGGATAAACTTCTGTGTCCCCTGTTTCTGACTCTGGAGCTCATCGAGCTGGCGCTGGGTCTCGCGCAGCTCATTGGCGAGGCGTTCCTCTTCGGCGCGCCAGGCGGTCATAGCCTTGAATTCGAGCTCATCGACCTTGACGAAGGGGCGCTGTGTAGTGCCACGCGAGCGGATCGAGATCAGGTCGGCGCTGCCGGAGAGCTTCTCGACGGCATTGGCGAGGAGGGCGATGTTGTCGTTGGCAGCCTGGACGCTTTTGAAGCCGAACATCGTGTCGATCTCACGGACAGCGATGCGGTCGGTGAGGAAGTCGGTATCGGCGATCACGAGCATGGTGTTGTCGCTCTGGCAGGCGCTGAGGTGCGTAGCGTCGGGTTCGGGGGAGGTCTCTTCCGCCTCCTCATCATCGAAGAGCTCATCTTTGGGGCGGCCATCAGGATAGGCGGTTTTGAACTTGCCGGTGAGGCGGGCAGCCAGGACGTGGCGCAGGCCGTCGGGTTTGAGTTGGCTGCGCAGGGCCTCGGTGCCATAGAGAGCCATCTGAGCATCGACACGGCAGGCGGCATCAGAGGAGGAGATGAGCGGCTCAAAGGTGACGTCGTCGCCGGTAGCGTCGCGCAGGACACCACCAAAGGGCACCATTACCTGATTGAGCTGGGCCGTGAGAAGGTCGTCTCTATTGAGCTGCTTTTTGCCCAATGTGAGGAAGATGGGACTCTCCTCGACCCGTCCACCACCGCCGAGGCGGGTGACGGCCCGGTTGTCGGCCAGGAGCTTGGCGGTATCGAAGCCGATGCCCCACGCCTTGAAGAGGGGTTCGAGGGTGGAGGAGGAGGGACCGGGCCCCATGCCCATCATGGCCATCTGATTCTGCTGCTGCGTTTCGAGATCGTAGAAGGAGAGGGGATCGACGCAGGCGATCAGGCGTCCGCCACGCATGACAAACTGGTCGATGGCATAGAGCGCCTTGGCCGCGAAATCGCGTGGGTGGATCACGAGGAGGGTGGTGATATCGGCGTCGATTTCAGCCGCGCCGGGATCGATGGAGCGGAGCTCAAAGTCGCGCTGCAGCTCCTGGATAACGTACCAGGGGCGCGCCTGCTGCCGGTTGGGGGGCATGCCGGGCATCATGGAGGCCCCCATGACGGGGAGCGGCGACATGACGCCGATAACCGGCTTGGTGGAGGTGGCCACGCGGGTGATGAGGCGGGTGATATCGTATTCGAGGGTGGCTTCACCTTGCGGGGTGAAGGCCGGGAAGGCCTCTTCACGCTCACCTGAAACGGCCACGAGTCCGAAGTAGAGCGGGGGTGTTACGACGCCGGTGGGCTGGGCCTGAATACCGTAACGCTGGGCCCACTCCTCTTCATCCGAGTCGGGTTTGGGGTCGAACAGCTCCAGTTGGAGGCGTCCGCGCGAGGCGATAACGTACTCCTTGAGGAGGTCCTCGACCTGGCGCGCATACGACTTGATAAACATCGGCGTCGCCTTGGAGGAGCGGCTGAAGTAGAACTTGAGGGTGACGTCGTCGGGGAGAGCCGCCACGACGGAGCGCGAGCCCTGCGAGAGGGTGTAGAGCTTGTCGCTGGTAAAGTCGCGCCGCAGGCGGAGCGTACCGAGCAGGGAGACGACAAAGCCGATAATGACGACGAGCAGTATGAGGCCGATGAGGCCGGACGTGTATTTGGCAAAACGGTTGGATTGCGCGTTCATTCTAAATACTCCAGAGAGGGGTTAATTGGCCTTGCGGTTGTTGATCACCAGATGGGCGGCGCTCAACATGAAGACCATGACTCCGATGTAGTAGGCGATGTCGGCCAGATCGATGACACCGCGTTTGAGGGCATCAAAGTGCTGCAGCAGGCTGCAGGCGGCCACGGCGTCGACGAGTGATCCGGGAGCCCAGTGGACAAAGAGGTTGGTGACCGGCTCGAAACCGGCGAGTATCAGCAGCAGGCAGGCGGCCAGCGCCAAAACGAAGCTGACAACCTGATTGCGGGTCAGGGCCGACATCAGGGCGCCGATCGAGACGCAGGCGCCGGCCAGCAGCAGTGAGCCTAGATAGCCGCAGGCGACAGCGCCGAGGTCGGGGCTGCCGAGCCAGGCGGTGGTGATAACGATCGGAAAGGTGAGCCCGAGCGCAATGGCGATAAAGCTCCAGGCGGCCAGGAACTTGCCGAGCAGCACCTCGCCCAGCGTGACGGGGAGGGTCAGGAGCAGTTCGATGGTGCCGGTGCGCCGCTCTTCGGCCCAGAGGCCCATGGTAGCCGCCGGAACCAAGAGGAGGTAGACCCACGGATGCCAGACGAAGAACCAGTTGAGATCAGCTTCACGGCGCTCGTAGAAGTAGGAGACCGAGAAGGTGAGAAAGCCTATCAGCACGAGGAAGGCGACCAGAAAGACATAGGCCACCGGTGAGCTGAAGTAGGATTTGAATTCGCGCTTGTAGATGGTAGAGACGGCAGAACTACGCATGGGCGGCCTCCTCTCTTTCGGGGTGCATGGTGAGCTGGCGGAAGACATTGTCGAGGCGGCCTTGCGGGTCTCGTGCCCGCAGCTCGGCGGGCGTGCCGTTGGCGACGATCAGGCCATCGCTGATGATGATGGCACGGGTACAGACGGCATCGACCTCTTCGAGGATATGGGTGGAGATGATGATCGCCTTGTCGGCGGCCATCTCGCGGATCATCTCGCGCACGACAAACTTCTGGTTGGGATCGAGACCGTCGGTCGGCTCGTCCATGATCAGCACCTCAGGATCGTGCAGAATCGCCTGTGCAAAGCAGGTGCGCTGGCGATAGCCCTTGGAGAGCGTCTCAATCGGGCGATTGCGCACGCTTTCGAGACGACTCTTGGCAATGGCGGCATCGACGCGGCGGCGGCGCTCGGCCCCGCGATAGCCACGCACGGCAGCGATAAAGAGGAGGTAGTCGGTTACGCACATATTGGCGTAACTGGGGGCGTTTTCGGGGAGATAGCCGAGGCAGCGTTTGGCGGCGACGGGACTCTCCTGCATCTTGTGGCCGCAGATGGTGGCGCTGCCGGAGGTGGGTGGCAGAAAGCCGGTAATCATCCGCATGGTAGTCGACTTGCCGGCTCCGTTGGGACCGAGAAAACCGAGCACCTCGCCTTTGGCAACGGTGAACGATACTCCCCTGACTGCACGGATCGGACCAAAGTCGCGTTTAAGGTCGCTAATGGTCAGCATCCTGTTTCTCCTTCTTGATGAGTTGCATCTGCTGACGATGCTCCGCCCAGACCTGTGACGGCTGTCTGCCAGATGCGTACGTTCAAAAAAACGGCTATTTTAGCACAATCTATGCCAAGGGTAAACTTCACAGGTTATGCTCCTTGATCTTGCGTTGGATGGTACGGCGCGAGAGACCGAGGCGCTCGGCGGTGAGGGTGCGGTTGCCCTGATAGCGAATCAGGGTCTTGGCGAGGATCGCGCGCTCAAAGGCGGCAAGCGTCATACCTTCGGGAAGCTCAAAATTATCGAGGTCGCTATCGGCGTCCGTTTCGGCGGCGGGCGGCAGCGAGACGGAGCTTTCGGTCAGCTCCTTGCCGGGAGAGAGCAGGACAGCGGCTTCCACCACGTTGCGGAGCTGGCGGATATTGCCGGGCCAGTCGTAGCGTTCAAGGGAACGGTAGAAGCTCTCGGCGATGTGGGTGATGCGACGTCCGTGGGTCTCACTGGCCAGGGCGACAAAGCGGTTGGCAAGGGGACGGATGTCGGCCGGGCGGCGGCGCAAGGGGGGAACCGTGATGTTGACGACGTTGATGCGGTAGAGGAGGTCTTCGCGGAAGAGGCCTTCAGCCACACGCTCATTGAGATCGCGGTGGGTGGCCGAGACGACGCGCACATCGACCTTGAAGCTCTGCTGGCCGCCGACACGCCGGATTTCGCGTTCTTCCAGGGCGCGCAAAAGTTTGAGCTGCACTGCGAGCGGGGCGTCGCCGATCTCATCGAGAAAGAGCGTGCCGCCATTGGCACGCTCAAAGGCCCCTTTGCTCTGGGCAATGGCGCCGGTAAAGGCGCCCTTCTCGTGGCCGAAGAGTTCCGACTCCAGCAGCGACTCGGTGAAGGCGCCGCAGTTGACGGCCACAAAGGGCCCGCTGGCGCGGCGGCTGTCGGTGTGGAGGGCGCGGGCAACGAGCTCCTTGCCGACGCCGCTCTCACCGAGAATCATGACGGTGGCCAGCGTATCAGCCAGCGCTTCGATCTGGGAGATAATGGTGCGCATGGCGTCAGATTCAGCCACCATGGCACGGGCGGTGTAGCGGTCGCGCAACGACTGCTCCATGTCGGTCACACGGCTGCGCAGGCGGCAGGTTTCGGCAGCCCGATGCAGGGTGCGCTCGAGGTCTTCCAGGTTGAGCGGCTTTTGAATGTAGTCGTAGGCGCCGGCGCGCAAGGCCCGGACGCTGGAGTCGACCGTACCGTAGGCGGTCATCATGATAACGGGCACATGAGGATCGAGCTGCAGGATGCGACGCATCACTTCAATGCCGTCGATATCGGGCAGCACCAGATCGGAGAGCACCAGATCGGGGCGGGTCGTCCGGAAGATCTCAACGCCTTCGATGCCGGTTGGGGCCACGACGGCCTCAAAACCGCTATCGAGAGCGACATCATGCACCGAGGCTGCGCCGTCGGGATCGTCCTCAACTATCAACAACTTGATCGACATGCTTTGCTTCCTCTACCTCTGCCCGGGCGGCACGGCTGCATGGGAGTGTAATGCGAATGGTAGCACCGCCGCCTTGATGGTCTGTCGCAACAATCGTGCCGCCGACGTTGGCGAGGGCTGCACGGGCCATGGCGAGACCCAGTCCGGTGCCTTCGGGGCGGGTCGTGTAGAACATCTTGAAGATCAGCTCACGCTGCGCAGCGGGGATGCCGGGGCCACGGTCGCTCACCTCGATCTGCCAGTGACGTTTATCGTTTGTCGGGCTGAGTGAGAGCAGCACTCTGGAGTTGGCCGGGGCGTGCTGCAGAGCATTCTGCAGCACGTTGATCAGTGCGCGCCGTAGGGCCGGTTCCGAGCCCGTGGCAAGACAGGTGGTATGGGTCGGTAAGGAGAGGTCGAGCGTCACCTGAGCCTGTTCGGCACGGGCGGCGAGAGTTTCACAGCAGTCGTGGAGCGAGCGGACGAGATCGAAGGGGGCGTTGTCGCTGGTTGTCGCAGGCCGTGAGAGGAAGAGAAACTCCTTGAAGATGTTGTCCATGCGGCCCAGCGTGCGGGCGATACGTCCGGCCAGCTCACCCATGCGCTGCGGACGGGCATCGTCGCGCCGGGCTTCGCGCTCCAGCATTTGGGCATCGAGACGGACAGCCGACATCGGGTTGCGAAAGTCGTGTACAATGCTGTTGGCGACCATACCGGAGAAGACGAGATGCTCCTCCTGACGCTGGCGTTGCTGGTGGCGACGGTCGCGATGCGCTGCGATTAAAGTTACGCCGATCGAGAAGAGAACCGAGAGAATCAGCAGGAAAATGGCCAGATGCACGATCCACTGCACAATCTGCAGCGTGTGAGCTTCACGGTTATCGAGAGCAGCTTGGCGCATCCCGATTTCGACCTCGACCAGCGAACCGTTGGCGTGGCGTGCGCTCTGTTTGAAGACCACTACCGGCACCGCTTCGCCGAAGAGATCCAGCAGTTCACGGTTGATCGAGACAGGAGAGTGGTCGCTCGTCTGGTGGGATAACATCTCCGCCATTCCCGCCTGCTCAGGGTGAGAACCGCTACCGTCGGGGGCGGCGGAGGCCTGGTGGTGGAAGAGGACTACACCATCCTGCGTAACCTCGATATACTGCAACCCGGATTGGGCGCGGTTGAGAGCTTCGACCATAAAGGGGAGTCGCAGCCAGGCAAGCGCTACGCTGTTGGTCTCCTCCCAGAGGGGTAGGTCGATAATGTAGCGGGTCAGGGCGCTACCTTCGGTGGTAAGCTGTTCAGCCACGGCCGAGTGAATCTCGGCATGCTTGAGACGCCCCAGCAGCAGCAGCACGCCGAGGGTCAGAATGAGAAAGAGGAGCGAGAAGCCGGCGGTCAGCAGACTGAGCGGCGAGCGGTGTTCAAATTGCCATGTGATACGTGGAGACATGAGTGACTGTAGGCTGAAAGCAGGTTATATACCGAGACGCAAGAGCCGTGCATGTGGCATACACAAACATTTATCGCAGTTTTACGACGACGGACATAATGCGACAAGTTGTCGCGGTGGGCAAGGACAAATTGTCGCAGGCTTCTGAATTCTTGGTGCGCATCCACAATTGTGGATCGCACCCGATCGTGAAGGATATGATTTAAGAAGGTGCCGGCCTCACTGTAACAGAGAGATTCTTGTCTGTGCCCGTCACGTGAAGCAGCGACTGGTACAATTGCCTTAGTTTGGGAATGATCCGCCGTGGCGGTGGCATGAAATGTGCAGTAAAACCCTGTGTGAGCATGCGTTTTACCAGAGTGCAGTTGAATGTAGTGTTGTTGGGCGCAATTGGTGTGCTGGCAGGCAGCTTATGGTTGCGCCGCGCCAGTGAACTTGCGGAGCCACTGGCTGAAGATCACGACACGAAGAGTCACGAGGTCAGGCAGGCGCTACACTTCAGAACGCCACAGTTGGCATTGCGCCGTATGGCGGTGCGTCCCGTAGCGACAGACTACCTCTGTTATGATCGTTACTGTGAAGTGCCATGCAGGCCGGCCGTAAGAATGGTCGATGAGAGCGACGTCTTGGTGGTCTCGATCGCCTCGCGCCATCTCGACACCAACATCGTCAAGGTGGCGCTCGAACGGTCGATGTTGCGCGTCATGTTGGCCAATCAGGGTGGAGAGGAGTTTGATAGTTCGATGATGCTGCCCTTTGTCGCGGATGATACGACACGGCCCGAGGTCGGTTTCGCTACTGATCAACTCCTGATACGCATTGCCAAACCAGCCAGATAAGGCTAAATGATGGCGCTAGTGGTCGCAACTCAGTAGTAGCTTGTCACAATCAAGTGGGGATAGGCAATCATAGGTCAGCCCCGAAAATTTGTAGAATTGACTTGCTCTGCCCCGGCAAATAGTTTTTAATAACATCACCAACAAATCTTGTTGCCTTGAGTTGGCGACGTTTTCAGCCGCTACCTTGACGATCCCCCCGCGACCTTACACTTTCTCAAACGGCACTATCTACGAATACAACGGCTTTGAGCAGCATGTGGTTGTGCCTGATACCATCGATAACATCACTGTCACCGCCATCGCTGCTGGCGCATTCAGCGAGAATGCCGCCGTGCAGACCATCACATTGCCCCAGAGCGTCACCTCTATCGGCAACTTTGCTTTCATGTCCATGGAAAACCTGCTTGAGGTCTTCTTGCCGACAGGGCTGACAACCATCGGCGATGCGGCATTCCACGGCTGTGGCAAAATGACAAACATCACCTTCCACGCCGCAGCAGAAAACCCCAATTACGCCAGTGTGTATGGCGTGCTGCTCAACAAAAACAAAACCCTGTTGCTCCAGTGCCCGGCCGGTAAAAGCGGCGTCTTTAACATCCCTTATGGCACGGTGGAGATCGATGCCGGCGCCTTTATCGGCTGCCGCCAACTGACGGTCATCACCATGCCCAACACGGTTAAAACCATCGGCGCACAGGCTTTTGAATACTGTACCGGCCTCACCTGGATCACCATTCCGGCGACAGTCACCAATCTGAGCTATAAATGTTTCGCTTGCTGCACCAGATTGCAAACTGTCGCTTTTGTGGGCACTCCGCCCACTTTTGGCGACTACGTTTTTGAGTCATCCCAACTCGTGCATGTGCTGGTGCGCCCCGGCAGCAGCGGCTGGGGCACCACGCAATCGGGCCGTCCGGTGGTCGAGTGGTGGCCTCTGTTTCTGGCAACGCAGCAACCACGTCTTATACCGGCCGGCTTCACTTTCACGATCGCCAACGCCTTTGGCCAGGATGTGGCCGTCTCGGCCACCTCCGACCTGACCACCGGCGCATGGATACCGCTAACCAATGGTCAGAAGCAACACGATGGCGAGCGCCTGATTTTTACCGACCCGGACGCCGCCTCGCATGCGCAACGCTTCTACCGCCCGCCGTGCCATCCACATAGTAGACCGCACCATGCGCCAAAGCGGCTGCCAAGAGCCATACCAGTAGTATGCTGCTGCCAGTTTTCATCGCTTTTCTCCGGTTGTGGTTAACAAGATTCAAGTGCCGCAGTCGCAGGGCTGCTGCACGTCGTGTAGCGTGAGGTGCACCCTTGCGGCTGTGCGTCGCATCGCCGCCAGTAACTGTCGTCGGCGTGATGCTGACGAGCGCATGGTCGGGAGATAGCAACCTACTGCTCCCAGCAGGGTGCCATCGGGTGCGAGTGCCGGCAAGGCCAGGTTGGAGACGTGGCCATCGTGAGAAAAGTTGTGTACAAAACCCTTTGTCTTGATCTGGTCGAGTGTCTCGCAGAGCTCTGCCTCAGTGGCAAAATCGGCCTCCGGCAAGCCCCACTGTGCTACCAAGGTGTGGCGCACCGTCGGCGTACTCCAGGCCGCCAGGACGCGCGAGGTGGCCAAGTTGAAAAAGTGACGTTCTTCTTTCAATGGGGTGGCGACGCGCACGGGATGCGTCGTACCGCGATGGTAGATGAAGAGGCGTTCAGTACCGGCCAGGGTCGTGAAGATGATGCTTTCGTCGGTCTCAGCAAGCAGCTCATCAAAGAGCGGCGCCAGACGCTCACGCCAAAGCTGCGCCCGGTTGCGCTGTTCCAGTGCCCGGCACTTGGGGCCCTCACGATAGCGCCCGCCACCCAGCGCTTCGGCATAGCCGGCAACCACCATGGTACGCAACAGGTTATGCAGTGTGTTGCGGCGTAATCCCGTCTGCCGTGCCAGCTCCGCTAATACAACTCCCTCCTGCCGGCCGCTGGCGGCCGTCAGCTTGTCGAGGACATCGAATGCCCTGCTGACAGACTGGACATAGGGCGTGGCCATAATGGTATTACTCTATTTGAATTCGTGTGTAAGGGCAAGCCAAAATACAGGCATCGAAATTGCAGGGGTGCCGCTTCTCAATCGGAGGATGTTGTGCCAGCATGCTCCGCGACTCAGGCATCAGCCCCTGTGGGCTCATGCGTGCCGGAGCGTTGGCATAACGCGCCCGATCAGCAAAGCCGATCAGATCCGCATTCAGTTCACGTAGCGCATAATCCTTGATCTCCTGCGTTAACGCCGGATCACCGGGCAACGTCGTAGGCATGTCACAATCCTTTCATTTATAATGAACGCCGTTCATTATAGTATAGTTTTTGCATCGGTGCAAGGGGTGGAAAAATAAATTTGTCAGGGACGAGAAGTTTTTCAGATGCCGCTTACACATGCACTTGAAGTTAACGCCGCAATCGGTAATAATGACAAAACAGCAGAGGTTATCAAGCAGGAGCAGGAACTGCCATGAACCACAGCAACGAAAATACCATAAGAGGAGAGTAACAATGCCCGCACACGACACCGCAGCACTCAATCGCACTTATGGCAGCCCCGGTCGTATCGCCTTTCGCGAAGGTCCGGCGGAGGCTCCGCTCCTCTGCCTTGCAAATGGGCATGGCGCTTGTGAGGTGGCCTTGTATGGCGGGCAGCTCCTCTCCTATACTCCGTCCGGGCATGAGCCGCTACTCTGGCTCAGCAAGAGTGCACAGCGCACCGTACCGGGGCAGGCGATCCGCGGTGGTGTGCCCATCTGCTGGCCCTGGTTCGGACCACATCCGAACGACTTCCGACTGCCGTCTCACGGTCTGGCCCGCACCCGGCGCTGGCGACTCATGGGAACTGCGTCTGATGCGCGCCAGACGACGGCACGCCTGCAACTGACGCACGACGCCACGACGCTGGCGCTCTGGCCCTGGCAGTTCAAGGTGGAACTGGAGGTGACCATCGGCGAGGCTCTTACACTTGCACTCACCACCACCAACAAGGAGAAGCGCGAGTTGACCCTCACCCAGGCGCTGCACAGCTATTTTGCCGTCAGTGATATAGGAAGCATCAAAATCGAAGGTTTGGAGCGCTGCGCCTATCGTAATGCCGCACCGGGCGGAGTCGACGGTCGACAAGCCGGCGCCATCACCATCGATGCCGAATTCGACCGCGTCTACCACCAGACCGGGCAGGAGCATACGCTGCATGATCCGGGACTGCAACGCAGCATCACCATCACCAAGCGTGGCAGCCGCTCCACTGTGGTTTGGAATCCCTGGATCGCAAAGGCCAAGGCACTGGCCGACATGGCTGATGACGACTATCTGCGCTTTGTCTGCATCGAGACGGCCAACGCCGATGACGATACCGTAACCCTTGAACCGGGTGCCTCACACACCATTGCCATGACGCTCAGGAGTCGGCGAGGAGGCGCTGCCTAGTCTGGCAGATCTCGCCAAAGGGGTGATTTTGCCGCGCTTTAGATACGTTTGCCCTGTCTACGGCGGCCCCTTCGACAGGCTCAGAGCAACCAGCGTAAAAGCCGCCCTGCTGTCCGACTGGCGCAGCAAGCTGTGCCAAGAGGGTGAAGCAGGCGAGGTTTTACGCAATTTCTGCGGTTTCTGCGTAAAAAACAGGTGCTATATCAGCAATAGCGGAGCACAAGGGGAAGCGAGGGATGATGAAAGCGGCTGTGGAGTGCCAAGTGGGGCTTGATGCCTAATTCACCAGAAGCCGGGCAAAATTGAGCGATTAGCGGCCCTGCGCTGCGTAGCAGGGACAATTTTCACGTAATCTGCGTTGAAAGGCAAAAGGCCTACTCTGTCCTGATCAGATAGTAGATTGAGGGGTGATAGTCGCCGATGCGGAAGGTGAGGAGCCCATCCTCGTAGCTGGTGGCAAGGGAGCCGATATAGAAGCCTTCGGCGTTGACCGCCCAGACTTTGAGATTGGCTTGCGAGGTACGGATGGAGATTTGAGCCTCGATTACCTGGGTCATGATCGGCGTGGTGCCGATATCGATCACCTGGAGCGATTCGCGGCGTTCACCGCTGTTGCGGGCGCGTCCGACAGTGGTGAGGAGGATGTTGTCCGACTCCCTGAGGGGGGCATCGGTGAGTGATGAGAGGGCGATGACGGCGAAGTCGGAGGTGACGTCGACGGTGACATCGCTGGTGCCGAGGGGGCGGTTGTGTCCGAGGAAGCCATAGAGCACCTGCGAGCGCGGGGTGTCGATCCAGCCATATTGACGCTCCCAGTTGCGATACATCTCGCCGGTGTCGGAGGTGACCTCTTTTTTGTCGGGATCGAGTGTGTGCGGATCCATGGGGGCGATCACCGCCTGAGCACTGGTTGCAGGAACTTCGGCGTAGCAGGTACCGACGCGGGTATACTCGGGCAGCGGGGGATAGACGCCGTGGCGATGGGGCAGGAGAGGGTCGTCGATCTTGATGGCGACACTGCCGTTGGCGCGCCGTACATCACCGCGGCGCAATATCAGGGCCGCATGGTAGAAGAGGCCGAACTTGGCTGGATCGTTCCAGGTGGCGAACTGTCCCTCGCGATGGAAGCCGTTGCCGATGCTGCGGGAGCTGACCTCCTGCCCGAGAGGCTGGAGGCTGTTTTGGCGGTGGCTGTAGGCGTAAGTGTGGATCGTAAAGCCGGCCCAGTTCTGGAGGCAGCCGACGGCGGCCATCAGGATGGGTGATTCGGCGCGGAAGTCGCAGGGCCAGACCATATCCCACTCGGAGACGAAGTAGGGTTTGTCGGGCAGGCGGTGGAAGGCGAGGCGGCCGAAGGAGCCGGGCAGTTGCGTGATGCTGTTTTCGAGGTAGCTGCGGGTTTCGGCGCTGAATTTCTTGGCCCAGGAGATGTAGACGTGGCCGTCGTTGAAGTCGGTTACATGCTGTGCTTTGGTAACGCCGCCGTTGATCGACCAGTTGGTGCCGGTGAGGGGGATCTTGACACCGAGCCGGCGCTGGAAGTCGATCATCTCACAGTAGTACTGCTCCATGATGTGAATCTTGAAGCGGGTTTGGTCGGCATCGTTGAGATCGGGATCGAAGTTGTCGGGGTCGTAGGAGGCGTCGTTCGCGGCTGCCCAGGTGCGGTAGAGTTCGCGGTAGTGGCTGAAGTAGGGCTCCACCCGCAGCACTTTGCGGGTGAAGAGGTCATCTTCGTTGATCGCCTCGGAGAGTGCGATGGCGGGGTCGTCCTTGTAGGCGAGCCCGGTGTAGGGGTTGACGTGGTTCCAGAGCTGTTCTATGAAGAGCTTCTGCAGCTCGATCAGGCGCGGGAAGGTGTAACAGTAGGGGCGGGCGCAGTCGGGCAGCAGATGTGCATTTTCGAGGCCGTCACCCGACTTGAACTTGCGGTAGGTGAGGGTGTCGAGGTAGGTGTAGATGCCGCGGCGCTTGAGAGCGGCGATCAGGTAGTCGAGGCGGTCGAGGCTCTCGGGATCGGGGGCGCTGGAGTCGCTCTGGCGTCTGCCTTTGCTGAACTGGAAGATGTTGGGCGTGGCCCATTCGGAGTCCATCTGGTGGAAGCGCACCATGTTGCAGCCATACATGGCGAGGCGGTCGGCGAGTTGTGTGGCATACTCATGTGAGGGGAAGCAGAGGCCGGAGTTGAAGTTGGTACCCCAGAAACGGGCTTCACGGCCATTTTCGAACTCGAAGTGGTCGCCGACAGCCTTGAGGAAGCCGTGCTTGCCGGCCGGGGCTTCATCGGCGAAGATGAAGCTGAGATCGAGCGGAGCGGTTTCGGGATAGGCGGGGAAGGGGATGTAGCGTGTCATGTTGTAACTCTGTGGTTGTGGATGAAGTCAAGAGGTGTGGCCGACGGTATCGGTTGGGCCGCTGTAGCCGGGGCCGCCGCCGGCGAGGTAGCTGTCGCGGGTGGTGAGGTAGCGAGTGTGGTAGCGAGAAATAGCAACCCAAGCACAGCCTGCCGAATGGCTGGCAGGGAAGAGAGGCTCCAAGGTATATGGCGGTGGTTAGTCATAGCCTGATGCTGGGAAATGGCTCGCTTGTTTGAGGGTAGTATAGCCAATGTTGAGGTGGGTAGCGAGGGAAAAGTGGTGCATGTCGAGTGTATCCGTAAGGTAAGACGCGGGTAGTGGTAATTTCGTTTGAGGGAAGTGAAAATTTTTGCGGTAGCATTGGGGACACGCAATCGGCGACTGGCACGATTGGCGCGTAAACATGTGGCGCCTGCCAAGATCATGCTGGGAGTTGTCTTTCTGATCTTGGCAGGGGCAATGGTATGGTTCGCGCTGGGAAGAGGATAGAGGAAGTAGACCAAATCTTTTCGGATGTTTCAAATTGCCTGTCCCCATCACGGTGGGCATCGTAATCGTAGGTGACGGCGTAGGGCAAAGACGACAAGGCGATACCCACTGGGCGACCAAGGGCATCGGTTGCGCGAGTGATCTCCATGCCGTTTCGGGGCTCCACAAAGAGAGCAAGGGGCTTCGAGTCATAAGTGTAGGAATACTTTGTCAATCCACCCTACTTGAGAAAAAACGCCATTAGCCACATGAATAACTTGGACGTCAGAACTGCGATAGCAGTTACCCCAATACACCATAGTAATGGAACTAACGGTTTCATAAATTTCATACTGATCCTTGTGCTGGGCATTACCCATAAAAATGCGAAGACAACATGGGACACTCACTCGTTCGAACCACTTATCACATCGTCCTACATAACTCATATCTCCGTAATTAATGGCGCAGGATCAAGAGATATCAATATCCATTCATAATCGCAGTCCCACCACGTTTTATACCACTTCGTTATCTTAAGTTTGAAAATTACGTTGCCATACCATCCAAAAGCGACACTGGCCATAACTGTCGACGGAGCATTAATCTCGAATGATTCCCCTGGTTCAAGCTGGCAACAAAAGTAAATGCGGGCAGCAGTATCCAATAGCCCGATAACCAGTCCCGCTTTTACTTGGTTGAGGAGATACTGCCTTAGTGCTGCGTCTTCGGCAGCAGACATTAGGCCGAATGCATCGACATCATCACCCGGTGCGTTTCCTATCATAAGATACTCACCACCCGAATATTTATAGTTCATGTAATTGGTTCGAACCCTTTCTTCTGCGGGATCGCGGCTCATCCATCTGCCCATTTCCGGGCTATACCACCTGTACCCCCAATTGCCTAGACCAGTGACATCGTCCCAGTATTTTGTTGAGAAGCGGAAGGGGTTGGTTTGGGCGAGGGAGCCGGAGGAGACTATGGTTTTGCCAAAGGGATCATACTCGTAGTGAGCGAGCAGATCACCGTCCGCGCTGACCAATTGACCAACATATCGCGGTAGGGACGCCCGTTGCCGGGCACCCCCCGCACAGATCCCGGCGT
>CAZRGQ010000047.1:0-20123 GCA_964599645.1 uncultured Lentisphaerales bacterium
TGGAAGTTGGCGCTGTGGGTGGCGTCGGTGGTGTCGCGGCGATAGCAGCGTCCCGGCGTGACGATACGCACCGGCGGTTGCTGTTCGAGCATCACGCGGATCTGGACCGGAGAGGTCTGGGTGCGCAGCAGCAGCTCGTCGTCGAACCAGAAGGTGTCGGCCGCATCCATTGAGGGGTGGTGGGCGGCGGTGTTGAGGGCGGTAAAGTTGTTGAAGCGTGTCTCGATGTCGGGACCGTCGGCCACGGTGAAGCCGATCCGGCCGAAGATGCGGGTAACTTCGTCGATCACCCGTGAGACGGGATGCTGCGCGCCAGTCTCGTGCCAGCGCCCCGGCAGCGAGGGGTCGAAGCTGACCTGCGGGGCGCTGTTGCCGGCCAATGCCGTCTGGCGCTCCTCAAAGGCGGCAGTGAAGGCAAGACGCCAAGCGTTGGCCTGCTTGCCGAATTCGGGGCGGTCGGCCGGGGCCACCTCCCTGAGCTCTTTCATGGTGGCCGGTATGAGGCCGTGGCGACCGAGGTAGCGGATGCGCAACTCCTCCAGCCCCTTGGCGTCGTTGGCGGCAGCCAGCAGTGTCAGGGATTCGGCATGGAGGGTTGCCAGTTGATCGAGATTCATGGAGACTCTCCAGAGTAGCGGGTAGCAGGGCGTTAAAAAAAGAGACGGCCATCCCAGGCGTCCGGGATGGCCGTCATTTAAGGTGAGTTTTGCGTCTGTTGCAGACTCAGCTCAGTGCGGCACGGGCCTGGGCCACGAGCGCCTTGAAGGCGTTGGGGTCGTGGATGGCGATTTCGGAGAGCATCTTGCGGTTAAGCTCGACGCCCGCCTTGTTAAGCCCCTCAATCAGACGGCTGTAAGTGATCCCTTCAGCACGGGCGGCAGCGTTGACGCGTCCGATCCAGAGCTGACGGTAGGTCCGTTTCTTGAGTTTGCGGTGCTCTGTTGCCATCCTCATGGCACGCTTGACGGCATTGACCGCCTGCGAGTAGGTCTTGCTGCGATTGCCGCGGAAGCCCTTGGCCTGGTTGAGGATGCGTTTGCGACGCTTGCGCGATGCGGGTGAATTGGTAACTCTGGGCATTGGTTCTCTCCTGTTATCAGTATGTTGACAACATCCGCTTTAACACGGGTTGGAACGCCTCGCTGGCGACTCGCATGCCACGGAGATTGCGCTTGCGCTTACGTGTTTTGCAGGAGTTCAAGTGGGACTTGCCCCCTGTCGTGCGCATCACTTTGCCCGTGGCCGACATTTTGAACCGCTTGGTGACGGCTCGTTTGGTTTTCTGTTTTGGCATGGTGCTTTCCTGGTTGGCGCAGCCTGAGCTGCTGCTCATCGATTCGATCGAAACTCCGACGCGGCAGGCAGTCAGCCATAACGGCCTGACAAGTCGATTCGATTGCCATTCTCCCCACGCGGGGATATGAACCAAGCATCTTAGCAAAATATTGTGGCAGCGTCCAGTTCGTAAAATGTTACCCCGTTGCTGCAGTGGCAGTATTAAGACGACATCAACAGATCACGTCAACATGCGCTAGCTGACAAATTCGCGCCAGGGCATGATCGTGGGTCACAATAACTCCGTTGTTGCGTCTGGACAAGACGAGATAGGGCATGTCGTATCCAGAGTGGTTGTTGCGCACTGCCTCAGAGAAGGCTTCGCGCCAAATTTTCCGTGAATTGACAAAGCGGTCAACATAATTCAGTAAATATTTCAACAATTGAGGCTTGATGGATTATCGGGTTTCAATTACAGCGATCTCATGCGAAGCGCAGAAAGGGCAAGACCATGAAGACAACGAAAGAGAAACAGGTAGTTATGGGGGCGGATTTTGCCGGTTTTCCACTCAAGGAGGCCGTCAAGTCGCATTTGCAGGCACGCGGCTGGACAGTTACGGATTTGACACCGACGCTGGAAGGCATCCCCATGTATCACCGCGTCGGCTTCCTGCTTGGCGCCAAAATCGCGGAGGGTGAATTCGAGAAAGCGCTGGCTTTCTGTGGCACAGGAATGGGCATCCACATCGCTGCCAGCAAGTGTCCGCATGTGCATGCTGCCGTCTGCGAGAGCCTGCAGGCTGCAAAGCGCGCTGCCACCGCCAACAACGCGAACCTGCTCGCCATGGGCGCGTTCTGGACCGGGCCCCGTCTAGGCATGGCGATGGCCGACGCCTTTCTGGAGCACAAGTTGGGCGACGGCTACGAGGATTGGGGCGGCTTCTTCGACTATCACAAGATCGGCTATGACGAGTGCGAGCGCTTCGACTATGAAGCCTACAAGGCCAACGGCTTTAACCTCCCAGAGCCCGCCTTCTGTCACTTGGAGCAGGAACCAGCCGGTCTCGCCTACTGACGATCTGCCATCCATGGGACAGACGTTGACGATAATCGAGACGAAGAGTTGGACAAAGAGCGTATCGTCGGCTTTTTCTCTGTCCCTATCTCTGCCCGCCGCCCCACCCCGCGTCGGAGTCCCGCCTTCAGGCGGCAGCGATCGAGGGCTTCAGCCCCGGATACAGTCGTGTTCGGTCGGGCCTGAAGGCCCTTTTTGGCTTCCGGTACTCCGGCCGGGCCGTGCCCTCCGGGCGGCTCCTTGAGCCTGCAGCGCGTCAGCCCTCTGCCGCCGCAGCGCGTCACTCACTTCTCACCTATTACTTGCCTCCCCCCTGCCACCAACCGATTACAAAAAAATAAAAAAGGGGGCTTGACGCCACAAAAGCCTCTCTTATCGTCTATAACAGCAACCACGACCTGCTGCAGAGCGGTGGCAGTGTGAGCTACTCCTGCTGGGGCGGCGCCAGCGGCGCTACCAACTTCGACGCCGAGCCACGCTTCCGCGATCACGACGGCGGCGATTTCCGCCTGCGTGCCGACTCTCCCTGCCTTAACAAGGGGTTAAACCAGCCGTGGATGGCAGAGGCTACCGATCTCGTCGGCGCACGCCGCATCTTCGGCCAGCGCGTTGACCCCGGTTGCTACGAATGCCAGGCTACTGCCGCCAGCATTATCATGGTACACTGATTTTCAGATGTCATCATCGAGCGTGAGATTCATCAGCTCGTTGTCGCTGTCGGAGCGGAAGGCATCGGTAGCGGTGGGGGTCTTCATCATCTTGCGCGTCGCTTCGGTCATGCTTACAAGCAGACGTTTGACGCGGTTGTAGTCGGCCTTCTGCTCCTCTTTGTTGATCATCGGCATCAGGTCAGAGAAGGCCTCCATGGCGCGGGTATAGTTTTTGCCGAGGCGGGCGGTGTTGCCGATCTTGTTGAGGACACGATACTTGTCGGCTGCGATGGCGTGTTCGTAGTGAGCCACCGCCTTGGTATACTCCTTGAGGGCGGCGTAGCTGTCGCCGATCAGCTCGTGGGTTTCAGCCTGTTTTACGCGCGCCACACCCCGGAGGTCGAGGAGCTGCCTGGCAGTGGCAATGGCGGCCTCATGTTGGGCGGCGCGCTGTTGCGCCAGGGCAATTTCGCTGATGACCTGAACTTTGAGGCTGGTATCCATGCCCGGCAGTTGTTGACAGCGCTCGTAGGCTGCCAGGGCGGACTGCAGGGAGGCGGCGTCGGGCACCCAGGCGTACTGCATCGGGTAGAGGATCGTGCCGATCAGTTCGACGTGCGCCTGGGCAACCTGCTCCTGCGTGGCACCCGGCAGTTTGGTGATTTTTTCGAAGGCTTGCAGGGCGGTGGCACGCTGGCGCAAGACGCGTGCGGCCGTGCCGACGCCGTGGAGCGCCTTGACAAGCTGCTCCGGCTCCAGGCCGGGCAGTTGGGCTGCTTCGTTGTAGGAGGCCAGTGCCATGTCGTAGAAGTCCTGCTTCCTCTGTTCGGTCGCTTGCCGGTAGAGTGTCTCGAAGTCGGCGGCCAGGGTGGTGGTCAGGCTGCCAAGTGTGAGGAGCAGCAGTGTGGCGTTTCTGGCAGTCAATGAGGTCATAACGGATCTGGTATTGCGGGTCATGGTCTCTCCGTCGTTTGCGGGTTAGTTGAGTTTAAGAATCCAATCGACCATCGTGGCGCGCATCTCGTCGAGGTCGATAACTTCCGGGTCGATTGTGCCGAGCCAGAGGAGCGCCCGGCGAGCCGTGGCCCGGCGGGCTGTATCGTCGGCGCTCAAAAGCGGTGTCGCCAACTGGCGCAGTTTGGTGGCATAGCGGATATCGTCGAAGGCCTCTCGCAGGCTCTCCCAGGGGATGGTATCGATGACGCCATCGATGGTGGGGTAGACGATGTTGAAGTTCTTATAGGTAGCGGGGGTGAGGAACTCATTCCAGATATGATAGCCTTCATACCAGATGTATTCGTTGAGTCCGTCATAGTTGGCCAGGTACATGCGGATACCTTTGCTGCGTCGCCAGAGTTCGGGGTTTTCCGGTCCGGTAAAGGGGGCGGCATAGGACATGTTGATACCGCCACCGGCGTGCCACTGTTCGGAGATGGTGCGGGTGATGCGGGCGGGGATGTCGTTGCAGTCACTGACGGCGGCGTTCCAGAAGGCGTTGCCCGAGGTGGTGAAAACTTTAAAGCCATGCTTGTGCAGGTAGGAGAAGAAGGGGTATTGGTGACGTACACCACCGGGGCCAGCCTCGTCCCAGCCGTAGAAGAAGACGTCGCGATGGCCCAGATGTTTGTCCCAGAGTGGTAACTGGCGGTCGATCCGCTTCCTGAAGTTTGTCATCACTCTGGCAAACTCTTCGGGCTTGGTCTCGGGCGAGGTGGTGGGGTACTGCATCCGGGAGATCATCCAGCCGGGATCGCAGGCGAAGCCGGCCCAGAGGGGTTTGCACGGCATGCCGGCTTCGCGCATGATCTCATAGAAGCGGATGGTGAGCTCATCCTCCTCGGGGTTGTCGAAGCCGGGGCTGTGGGGGTGCAACATGTTGTGCGCCACCATGTTCTTCAGTTCGGCCAGCAGGCGGCGTTCGGCTAGGGCGCGATCTTTGCCCAGCTTGATCTGGTCGGCCAGCTTGATATGGTGCATGAAGACGCCGTAGTATTCACGTGAGAGGTCGTAGTTGGTGCGTGGGCGGGGGAGGTTGAAGGGGTGGACGGTGGCGTCAAGCTGAATGGAACCGACCTTTTGGCCGTCGGCGATCAGGTCGAGCCGACTGGTATAGAGTCCGGCCTTGGCATCGGCAGGGGCGTGGAGCGTAATCCAGAACTGCTGGTTGCGTCCCTCCTGCAGAGCCAGCGGCTGCAGGGTGGTGGCGTCGCTTACCGGTTCGATCATATAGTTGAAGGGAGGGTTGTCGAGCTGCAGGCCGCGGATGCTGATATCGAGGTAACGCGCCCCTTCGGGGTAGTCGACGCGCAGCAGGTTCTGGCGTTTCGCTTCGTCGGTGACGATCAGGGAGTCGTCGTAGAGGAGCAGCTCAGGCGCGAGGGTCGGGAATTCGCGTCCGCCACCGAAGTAGTGGTTCCAGCCCGAGGCGGTAGTGTGCCAGCATTTGACCAGGCGGATGGTGAGCGACTCTGGTGGCAAGGCACCGCCGGGGCCACTGAGGGGGGTGGCCTTGATCTCAAACCGCTCAATATCTTTGAAGGGGTGTAGCATGAAGGTGAGGGCCTCATACTCATTGCCGGCCAACGCAGCCTGCAGGGTGTCGGTACCGCTGCCGTCGTGGGGCAGGATATGGGGCAGGCGCTTCTGGTCGCTGAAGGGGTAGAAAGTGAAGCAGGCGAGGGGTGCCTCGGCCAGGGTGGAGTTGCCGCCAAGGGAGTCGGTCCAGTTGGCCAGGGTAGTTGCCTTGCGGGCGCGCTCTTGGAGGCGTTGCCAGTCGCGCAGCGGCAGGCCGGCGGCTGCGGCGCTGACCCGGCTGCGCAGTCGCTGGCACCACGCTTTGAAAGGGGCATGGCTTGTGGCGTCGGCGGCGCTGGCAAACTGGCTCTCCAGTGCGGTAATCTCGGCGGCGGTCGGCCGGAAGGTGAGGAGCTGTTCCGGCGGCAGGGCACGGTTCCAGATTTTAATGTCTGCAATAGCGCCGGCAAAGCCTTTGCCGAGAGGCTGCAGCAGGTTTTCAAGCGGCGCAGGCTCATCCTGCTTGATGGCGTTATCGGCCTGTACCCGGCCATCGTACCAGACGGTGATGCGGAGATTGGTGATGGAGTAGGTGTAGGCGAGGTGGTGCCAGTAGTCGAGGTGCATGGGACGGTCGAAGCCCGAGCCGATGCGGTAGGAGCCAAAGGGGGTGGTCTTGGTAGCCAGTCCGAAGCCGAGTGGCGCCTGCTCCATATAGCCATGCCGGCGCTGGACAAAGCCGAGACCGATGGTACCCTCCTGCGCCTGTGAAGAGCGGAACCAGAGGCTGACAGAGACCTCGTCGCCGGACAGCAGGTCGTGGTTGAACCGCTCCTCAAACTTGAAGGTCGACTCCGCCTTGTCGCTGCCGTTGAAGCCGAGTATGGCAGCACCGCCGGGGCCGCCGGCATCGACAATGGCAACTCCCTCTCCCAGGGTTAGTGTGACACCGTGCCCGGCGCTGTCGGCAATCGTGCGGTTGACAGCGCGTGCGGGATCGAAGGTGAGGAGTGGTGGCGGAGTGGCAGCAGCGGCCGTAAGTGTGGCCAGCAGAAGGCCGGGCAAGAGGTGGCGAAGTTTGGTGGTAAAGGTCATGGCGCTATTCGTAGAGAGTTGATTCAATAGGTGACGTCGTCGAGGTCGATGGCGACGTTGTCGATGGCGGCATTGAGCTGCTCCCAGTCGGCCTCACGTGGTTTGTCCTCCTCCTTCTCGGGGAGCACCGGCATGGCCGGCGGGTGGCCGAGCAGGGCGTTGAGCAGGAAGTCGCGTCGCAGCAGGTCGACATCGTGGTTAAAGTAGCGCAGTCGCGGCAGAGCGGCATAGATCAGCTCTTTTTCTGCCGGTGGCAGCGAGCTGACAGTCGGCTGGTTGCGCGAATGTTGCGGTGTAAAGGAGACCTGTGAGAGGCGCGCATTTTTCTGGATCAGCGGGTCGAGCGCAGTGCGGAGAAAGAGGAGGTCGGCTTCCGGCTCGCGAGCTTCATAAGTAGGCACCTCAAGCTCCAGGAAGTTATAGAACTTCTCCATTTGCGAGACGCTCCAGAGGGCGCTGATCTCCCGCTTTTTGTCCTCGTAGTGGCGCGCAAAGCCGGCAGTCATCGACTGACGGTGCATGTCGTCGACGATCTTCTCCACCACGCGTGGCCAGCGCATCACGCCCCAGCCGCTGAAGGGGTGGGGGTTGGTGCCCCAGATGTGGCGGTTGCCGGCGGGGGTGGTGCGGATGATCTTGAGGCGCCACTCAGCCAGCCCCTCCTGCGGCAGCGGCAGGCGGCCGATGAAGTTGCCCCAAGTGAAGAAGAAGGTGGTATAGTAGCCTTCGCCGGGACGGACGAAGGTGTTGAAGTCGACCTTGAGCGGCTCATAGTCGTGGCTGTCGGAGACGAAGCGACGCTGCACCACCCGCGGTCCGCGGATGCGCGAGCGTTGCTCTTCGAGGATCAGGGCAGCGCCCATGTAGTTGTGAACCATCTTGTTGGTGAAGCCGTGATCGTCGTAGTCGAGGGTCAGATGGTGCGGGATGGCGGGCTTGCCGGGGGTGTCGATGTAGAGAAAGAGATCATACTTGCCGCCGGGAGTCTCGCCATCAATCGCTTTGTCGAGGCGCACGCCGAGGAGCCAGCCGGTATCGTTGTAGGCAACGAGTACGCCATGGTTCGATTCGTCGTCCGTGGCACCTGCGGCTGCCAGATGTATAAAGCTGGTCTCAAAGGCGTCGCTGCGCCGCTGGGCCAACTCCTCCATCTTGGCGAGTGAAGCGCCCTTTAAAAGTTCCATCCAGCCGCCACGGGCGTGGCGGCACTCGATCACCGGCGGAGCCGCCTGGAGGCAGAGTGGCAACAGGAGGAGCGCCAAGAGGGCGCTCTGAAGTCTCGTAGGTAGTCTCATTGGGTAGTTCATCGGTTAGTTGAGTTTTAGAATCCAGTCGACCATGGTAGCAGTAGTGCAATCTGAAGGCTGGTGAGTCTCATTTTCCGGTGTTGGTGATCACCTCGTGCAGTTTCAGACACCAGGCCACTGTCTCGAGGCGCATCGTGTCGAGGTTGTGGGTGGTCTGGGTGTTGAGGTGGAGCCAGAGTGAGGCGCGGCGGCCTTCGATCATTACGAGTTGGTCGTCGGAGGCCATGCACGTGGCGGCCAGGTTGTTGAGCAGCGTGAAGTAACGCACATCGTAGAGGGCGGCACGGACCGCCTCCCAGGCGAGGGTGGGGAGCCAGCCGCCGGCTGTCGGGTAGGTCAGGCTGCGGGAGCGGGTCTGGCCGTTGGCCACGTCGGACCAGGGGTGGTTGGCATCGCTGTAGCCGTTGATCACGACGCCATCGTAGTTCCACTTGTAGGGCTCGAGCCCCGTCTGACGGCGCCAGAATTCAGGATTCTCGACGCCGACGTCGGGTGTGCCCGACCAGAGGACGAAGCTGCCGACATCGTGGCGCGTGGCGATCTGGCGCGGCGTCGGATGTTGCTGGTAGAGGTGGGCCTCCTGCAGATAGCCGTAGAGGTTGATCGTCTCTTCATTGCCCCGCAGCCAGAGTTTGACACCGGTTGCTGCTTTGAACTTTTCAAGCAGGGGCACGAGTGTGGCGGGTGGTGCTTTCGGGGTCGGCAGGTAGCAGAAGAGGTCGTGGTGTCCGGCCAGCTCGGCGGCCGCTTTGGCCTGTGTCAGGGCGCTGTCAAAGCTGAAGCCGGCGACGTCTTCGAGCGTCAGGTCGTGCCAGGCGCTGCGTGCCTGCGGCGGCGCGAACCAGAGCGGTCTGTCGGGCAGTCCGGCCGCCTGGCGCAGAGCCATAACGCGGCGTGCGGCGGCGGCATCCGTCACCTGCGGCAGCAGGGGGTACTCTACGAGATGGTCGGCCATATCGGCAAAGGCGGCTTGCAGACGCTCGCTGGTGGCGGTGGCTGTCTCACTCGACGCCAGTTCGAGGTCGTGGGCGATCAGGGCGCGGAAGGGGCGCGAGCGGTCGTGGTAGGTGGCGGGTGGCGGCAGGTCGAAGGGGAGTACCCGCGCCTCGCAGACGATATGGCCGGCCGCCTTGCCATCGGCGACAAACTCGATCCGGCCCTGATAGATGCCGGCGGTTGCGTCAGCCGGCACCCTGAGCGCCAGCCAGAGTTGGCGGTTCTGGCCCGGTTGCAGGGTGAGCGGTTGCAGGGTGGCGGCGTCGTCGTCGGGCAGGAAGGGGGCGGAGGCCTTGGCCGCGACCGGTGTGAGTTGGCCACCTATCCGCACCGAGTTCTGCTTGTTGCCCGGCAGCGCCGTTACCAGAGAGTCGTCGTGTAGCAGCAGCTCCGGCACCAGCGTCGGGTTGTCGGGATCGCCGGCGGTGGTATACCAGGCGTTGCCCGACTGATACCAGCACTTGACCACCCGCAGATCGATGGCCGCCGCCGGAATCGTGGCTCCATCTGCCGCAACCAGGTCGCTGGCCTTGACGAGCAGTTTGTCGACTTTGAGACGACTCTGGAGCACAAAGGAGGCGTTGGCCACTTCGCTGCGCACGGCAACCAGCCCCAACGCGTTGGTAGTGGGAAACGGAATCGCTTCTGTCGGCAGCAGGGGCAGTCCGCCAAAGGGCATCACAACACAGCCGGAGAGCGGTGCCTTGATGGTTTTGAGCCCATCTGCAATGCCTTGCGGCTCCGCTTTGGCGGCAGCGCCGGTGCTGCTGCGGACCGGCGCAGGTTCGTCGTCGAGATCGAGCATCAGCCCCTGAGCCAGGAGCGTGGTGCCCGGCAGAAGCAGCAGGGTTGCCAAGGCCAGATGCCGTGCGGAGGATTGCATGGAGCGGTATCTCATAACGTTTCTACCGGAGTTAGCCGATAATCTCGGTAAGCGTGCGGATGTCGCGCTTGAATTTAACTTCGATCTCTTCAAGCAGCGACTCGGTGGTGAGGCTCTCTTTCCAGAGATCGGCGAAGTTGGTGAGGGCGTGGCGATTCTCCTCGACCAGCACCGCGAGCTGCGTCAGCAACTCCCCGTTGCTGCAGTCGGGTTGCGCCAGCACCAGACATTGACGTGAACGCAGCTCGATCAGGTTAAGGGCGTCGATCCAGTGCTGCAGTACCTCACCGTCGCCAAGACCCTCCTCATCGCGCTGCTCGAAGATGGCAATCAGACGCTTGGCAGCCTCGATGCGCGCTTCGATGCGCTTAAACTGCTCTGCGGCATCGGGAGCCTGCCTGATATTTTCGATATGGCCGAGGAGGTCGCCGTAGAAGGGGCGCTGGTAGCGCATCAGATGCTCCGCCAGACGGTCGATGCCCTCAATCGCCTCCTGCACGATATCGAGGTCGTCGAGCATGTCGTTGTTGAGACCGCCGATCGAGGCGCCGACGTTGGCGAGCGTCTCACCATCGAGTTCGAGGTTGGTGGCCAACATCGCCGGCCAGGTGGTCTCCGGGTGGCTCAGGCGTACGGCCCAGCTTGTGACGAGGTGGTCGATGCCCAGCTCCTGTGCCGCCAGCTCGGTAGCGCCGACGTTGAGCATGCTGCGGCGGGTGCGTGGCAGGGCATAGCTGTCGCCGCCGGAGCGGACACCGCTGGCAACCATCGTCTTGAAGCCTTTGGCCTTGAGGAAGTGGGCGCCGAAGAAGATGTTGCAGTTGCCGTCGCCATCGACCAGGTAGGGGCGCAACGGTTCGAGGTGCGGTGGCAGGCCGGCCAGCAGTTCGTCGGCGGGCAGCCCCGCCTCGTTGCGGGTTTCTGGGTAGCCGAAGCAGTAACGCAGGCGTGGTGAGCGCACCTCGGTGCGGGCGTAGAGCCAATCGATAAAGCAGATATCGGTGGGGAGCTGGTCGAGCGTCTCGGGGTTGGCCAACACCATATCGGCCCAGAGTTCGAGTTGCATCTCGTGCGAGGCGGCGATTTCGTGGAGTTGCTGCATGTAGCCGACGAGCAGTTCGCTGGTCGAACGCCCGGTACAACGCGGGCAGATACCCATGCCGCGGCACTCGTCGCCACCGAGGTGGATGCGGGAGGGTTTGCCGAAGATGTGGTAGACGTCTTGTACGAGGTCGCGTACAAAGTTGATGGTGCTCTCTTTGCTGGGGCAGAACTGATAGTTGTTGCCGGGCGACTCTGCCAGCCGGCGCAGCGGGGTGTCGGCTGTCAGGATGTGCTCCATGTGGCCGAGGGTCTGGATCAAGGGGTAGGTCTCGAGGCCGATGTCACGAGCCTGCTCCAGGAGTTGATGCCACTGGTAGGCGGAGAGGGCATCGGGTGCGGCAAAAGAGGGATGGGAGGGGAAGATCAGTTTGTTGTCGATCTCGACACAGAGACCATCAAAGCCGTTCTCCTTGAGGCGCTCAAAGAAGTCGAGCAGCCAATACTCGTTGTACATGGCCGTTTTGAGGTCGAGGTGGTAAATCTTCATGGTCTCTCCAGTGGTTTTGTCTCTGCTTGTGACTTGATAACGGTGGAAACTTGATCAACTGCCGCTGCCAGCCGCTCTTCAAAGGGTGGCAATGTAAAGAACCAGGGGGCGGCGATAAAGCCTCTCAGGCGTTCTGGTGCGATGACTGTGCGACAATGCTCCACGGTCTTGGCAAAGTTGCTATCATTGGCCCAGTTGGAGCCGGTCGGCACTTGGTCGTAGCCCAGCTCTTCGAGTTGGCGGTAGGCCGTCACGGGAGCGCTCTCTGCCGCTTCGCCATCCAGCGCGGCACCATAGAACCAGTTGCTCTGCAGCACGTTGTGCGACATGCGGTGGCTGAACTCGGTGTAGTTGTGCCAGATGTAGTCGGACCAGATCCAGGGGCGGACTCCCTGCTCTTCGACCCGGGCCACCATAAAGTTGAAGTCGTGCCACCAGAGCTCCCCCTGGCGCACGGCGGAGAAGGCATATTTGCGCTGGTGGTTGTGCGTCTCTTCATCAAAGCCGAGGTGGAAGAGGCGGGGGCGGTCAAAGATGTCACAGACCTCGGCAATCAGGTCGGCACAGACCTGGTAGTAGACCGGGGTTGAGAGTTGGCGTCCGTAATCCTGCAACCAGGCGTCGTGAGCCGCCGAGAAGTTGAGCTTGGGGAGCGGTTCCAGCCCCAGAGAGCGCAGCCGCTGCAACTCCCGGCGCAGCCGCTCCGGCTCCCAGGAGCCCTTGACGGCCAGCTCCGGGTGGCTCGCATAGCGCACTGCTTCGCCCAAATCTATGATCAGCGTATTGAGGCCGCCCGCTGCCATGCGTGCCGTGATCCGCTGCCAGACCTCTTCGTCAAAGCGCAGGTGGTCGGCCGGACTCAAGAGGTGGGCATGGATCGGGTCGAGATTACCCCACTCTGTCACAGGGGTATCGGACCACATGGTGATACCCATGTGCAGCAGCATGCCCCAGATAAATGGGGCTCTGTCGTGGCTGGCTGGAGCGTGCATGCCGCCTATTATGGCACAAACGCAGCTCTTTGCCAACAGTTTCGCTTGTCTATTACATGGCTCCAAAATTTCAGTTGCACCGAAGGGGTATATTTGTCAGAATGGTATCGTTTTCAATCCGTTCAACTTCAAGTTTTCACCATAGAGATAATAATTGGGACGAACAATACGACTGCTACCATGCCTTGGAGTATTGCTGGCGCAACTCTCCATGGGCCTGCTGCCACCACTCTCGGCTGCGCCGCAGCTCACTGATTGGGAGAGCCTGGGGAGCTTTGTCACTACGCAGTTCGATCAGCTCACTGCGATTGCTCCCCTCTATCCGCCGGGCATTGCCAGATACGGCATCGCTTGTCCGCCGCTTTTCTTTGATGCCACCGCTTTGCATACAGTAACCAACACTACCCCGACAACCATTTTTGGAGTGCCGGCCTGGACGCTACGCATCTGCGAAACAGAAACAACCAGCCGTCTCCGGGTTGCCATAAGCGGCAATACGCCACTATATTACTTCCCGGTACCGTATTATGAGCCACAGGCATGGACGCGCCATGTATATGGGACTCCCCCGGACTGGCTGGACGCTACCGCTTTGGAGCAGTGGTACCGTGAGCGTGCCCGCAGTCGCATCGAGCTTGCCTTGACCTTGATTCCTAAAGAGTATCAGGCGGAGTATCTGGCAAATAGAGATGCGGCACTTGCCAACGCTCTGCCACGCAGCAATGAGCCTAGGATGCCACACGACACAAACCGCGTTGCTTTTGCACGTATCAGTGCAACCTCTCCCACAACTTTTAGCTTTGATCTCTATACACCCTCCGATCTGCCGATAGATATTTTTACTAAAACCAATCTGGCAGGCCGAACTCTCTGGCACTACGCCGGTACCGTGCAAACGACTGCCCCCTTCACGCCTGCAGCCTTAGTGTCGCCATACGCAACCCGTTTTTTGCATGCCGCACGTGGCGACATTGACAGCGATGGTGACGGCATACCCGATGGCATGGAACGCTTGCACTTCGGCACCAATCCCTACTTATGGGACTCCAGTGGTGATGGCCTTTCCGACTGGCTCAAAATCTATCGCTACGGTCTTGATCCGTTGCAACGTGATAGCGATGGCGATGGCTATCCCGATGACGAAGAGTTGCAATCCGGCAGCGACCCCACTACCCCCGACCCCGGTGCCCACGGCTCGATCCGCTACTACTACGATGAAGATGATCAAGTTGTCGGAACTTATGTCGGTGCAGATGGAGAGGCAGTAACTGTTACTCTGACCCCTGCCGGCAACCCCTCTACGCTACAGGAGAGGGGGGCACCATGAAACGTTCCACCACTCGAACATGTGAATACGTTGTAAGCTTGTCACAAGGACAATTATTAAGTAAATTGTTTGTGATCATTGTAACAAGCGAAGGACAACAGAGATGCTGATATTTTGGGGTGTCGTTTATCTTATTGTTTTTACGATTGCAAAAATTTTAAGACAGACTGTCTTTAAAAACCGGACTCCATCACGTGTTGCTATCTGGTCATTGGGCATTGTAATGTTTTTTGTAAGCATTGCCATTTTAGTGACCATTCCTTCTCTTCTAGGAAAATCTCACACATTTAATCCAAATCCCAAAACCGCCCCCGTTCCGAATGAGATTGGCGGTTCATTTGCTTTTGCAATACTGTTTTGTTATCTATTGTTAAAGCGGTGCAAAAAACAGAAAGGGACTACAGATGAAGATGCCATTTAAGAGCTTTGTATGTTCAACATTTTTAGCTTTGTTAATGTTGTCAATGCAGGTGTATGCAACAGAAAAAAGTAACTTTGAGAAATATGACTTAGATTTCGGTGTTTCTGTCGAATTACCATCAGATTGGACCATCATTTCTCTCGATCTGGGACACAAATCAAAACTCCCCCTGCGCAAACATCCTAAAGAGGCTAAGAAAACACTCATTGCTGCAAATGCGGCTCCGGTTCCAACGGGTGCGATGCTACGTATTAACGCCATAAACCGTCCGACAAGCAGAACGAATGATTTGTCCTTTGTTTCTAAAGATGACCTAAATGAGGCGGGAAAGATGGTTTTGGACGGATTGAAAGCCATGGAGAAAAAGGGTGGCCCCAAAATTGTTGAAATGAAGTCAGCTAGTATCGAACCATTTAATGATTGTCAAGCTCTCCTAATTTCTTACATTAGAATGGGCTACAACGCTCCGGTTAAATGGCTTGTTCGGCAATACAAGATACCCAAAGATGGCTATGTAATAGAGGTGACTCTGTCATATCGGCATTCTGATGAGACTACTTGGATACCATTACTGAACTATATAAAACAATCTATTAAAATTACATCCTTTTCACCTTAAGCGCAACTGTCGAATGCTCGCTTTCGTAATTTATAATCTCGTCTATAACTCGGCCAGTTTGCCACACCAAAAACGGCATTTTTACCCGTTTTACGATAATTTGTCGCATAACCCGCATATGAGATGACACCTATCCTCACAGCAATGCCCAGTTATCGCCACATGCACCTCCTAGCCGCCCTACTGGCTCTGGCCGCTTGTATCCCTATAGCCTACGCCCAAAAGGAGTGGGACGGCTGGCGTGTGTCTATCTCGCAGGAGCTACCGCTACTTGAGGTAGTTGAGGCTGCGCCGCCCCAGCCCGTGCCACTGACACCAGTAACGCAACCACCATTGGCTACTGCACTGGAGACGCCACCAACTCCTCTTCAAACCCGGTCATTCGCACTGGATCTGCCTCTGAGCGTTCCACCCGGTTCAGATGAGAGGATACAGGAAACAGCACGCGGTCTTGATGGTAATTGGGCGCGTTGCTATCTCTTTGTGCGTGACCACATCCGTTTTACCCCCTATCCCGGAATCAGCCGCGGCCCTGAGCGTACCCTGCTCGACCGTGAAGGTAATGCTGCCGATCAGGCTTTGCTATTGGTCGCCCTGCTACGTGCCTCCGGCTATACCGCTACAATCTATTATATTGCCGCCCCTTCTACTGCTGCCAGCGGTGGGTTCCGTGTTCCGCTGGGCGGTTCACCCGACGGTTATGACATCACCTCCTGGCTGGGAACAGACTCAACAGGCAGTGTCTATGACCGCTATCTCGCCGCTGTCAACCTGCTCTCTGCCGCAGGCGTTCCTTGCCCGGTTATTTACTCGGACCCGAATGACCCGGCAACCTGGACCTTTGCTATGGAACACTATTGGGTAGCATTGACGCTGGACGGGGTCACCTATCATCTTGACCCGGCGTTCAAACCTCATCAGATCAGAGCGCCACGCGACATTCTGGTCGACGCCGGCTATGACCGTGCTACTCTGCTCACAATGGCGGGTGGCACACTCGGCGACAGCTCGGTACATGGCATCTCCACTGCTTCACTTGCCTCTCTTCTCGACAATCTGACGCTACAGCTCGGTGCCACCTGGTATGAAGTCGACCCAACCGCTGCCTCCGACTCCTTTATTGGCGGTTTAACAGTAGTGGCACAGGATATCGCATACGACCAGGATACCTTTCACGGCATCATCGGCGGTACTCCTGTCGACTTCATGCTACAGAGTGATAACTGGAAAAACGGCAAACGCACTGCCCTGACCATCAAACACGGCTCTTCAACCAAGACCCTTAGCCTCGATGAAATCAACACCCGCTGCCTCCGGCTCTCCTATAGTGCTGTCAGTGGTTACACCTACCCGAAAGCGACACTATACCTCGACGATGAGGCGATCATGGCTGAATCTGCAGGTTCTTCACAAAAGGAAGCCACCCTCACTGTCACAGTTGATCACCCCTATGCCGATATCTCTGCGAACTATAACCTTTCACGTGTCGTCAGCAACGTCTATGTTGTCGCTGTCGGCCTGGGTGGCGAACACCCCGGCGGTATGCGCTCTCACGCCGCCACCGCATTGGCTCGCTCCCGTGCCATAAACGGGGATAGCACTGCACTGCAAGCCCTTGCCCTCCACTCCGTCGGCCAGCAGTGGCTGGCACAGAGTGCATTGGCGAACACCCTGTCCGGACGTTTGAATGGTGTTCATAACGGCCTCTTCTACAGCCTCGGTCTGGTTGGTCAGACGGAGGCACCATTCATTGATATCAAAAACAGTTTCTCCCACACTACCGCCGATGTTGCAAAGTTTGATGGCCAGATGCTCTTTGCCAGTGCTCTTGAACACGCTGTACTCGACCAGGTAAACGGTTCCGACAAACCTGCCGTTTCGACCGTACGCATCCTCGATCTCGCCAACAGTGCCGGTAATCCCATCCATTTTGCTACCAAGGCCAACTATGCATCAATCGTACGTCCATTACTCACCAACTATCCGTCGGCACAGCTCAACGCCTTCAACACCACCGTCAATGCCGGACGCACCATACTCTTGCCGCAAGACGGCACAACCACCCTGAACCAGTGGCATGGCACAGGCTGGGTCGAGCACGGTCCCTCCGGCAGCGGCTATACCACCGGTATGATTATCTCCGGCGGATTGGCAGGTGGCAACACCACCGAGCCCGGTCAGTTGGATCCCGGGAGTGTGGATAACGCCACCAAAAATGAACGCTCCGACAACGCTGCGGTGCCCAAAGAAACTACTGCTGACCCGATCGAACAGCCCTCCGGTGCCTATATCTCCGGCCATGCCGACCTCACTCTGGCGGATCCCATGCCCCTTATCTGGAGCCGCCATTACGACTCACGTCACCGCCACGACTCCGGCTCTCTCGGTCACGGCTGGAGTCACGACTATGAAGCCGTCGTGGTGCGCCATGCCGATACCGATGCCCGTTTTGGTGCCGCCGCACCCGCTGCCGTCGCTCCGACTGCGCTGGCGATAGCGGTAGTTGCCGACCTCCTCGCCGATCAAGGCACACTTGCCGCCAACGCAGAGGCGCACCGCCGTACGATCGCCGCGTTGGTGGCTCAATGGTGGACCGAACGCTTCATCGCTGGCAGTGTTTCGGTCAGGTTAGGTGCCCGCGCACTCGCCTTCCAGCGCCAGCCCGGCGGCAGCTACCTCGCTGCCCCCGGCGTTACAGCGATCCTTAGCGAGACAAACGGTCTCTTCACGCTCACAGAGCGCCTTGGCAACAGCTATTCATTTGATATCGAGGGGCGTCTTGCCACCGTAGCCGACCGCTCCGGCAATGCCACCACACTCCACTATGCACCGTCAGGTAATCTCACCGCCATCTCCAACAGCTTCGGTCGCGCCCTCTCACTTCTCTGGCAGGAGGGACGTATTGCCGCTGTCAGCGACAGCGCCGAGCGCACCATCGCCTACTCCTACGACAGCAGCGGCCGACTCACCGGCTTCACCGACGCTGCCGGCCATACCTGGAGTACCGACTACAGCGCCGACAATGCTGTCATCAGCCAGACCGACCCCGAAGGCAACCCCATTATCCACAACTTCTATAACACTCTTGGTCAGGTTACCGGTCAGGTCTCATCGGCAGGTGCCGACTGGAGCTTCGGCTACGTCGCCAATCTCCTTTCGTGGGACAGCGACCCCCACGGCCAGCGTGAGACCCGCGATCACGACAACGCCGGACGCGTTATCGTACGTCAAAAACGCGACGGCTCACAACACCGCTACCACTACGATGAGGGCGGCAGGCTCACCGGATATATCGACCCTATTGGACATGCCAACCACTTCGCATACGATCCCCACCACCGCCTGATCAGTACCACCGAAGCAGCTAACACCCCCGCTGCCCGCACTGTCACCTTCGGCTACGATCAGCGACACCGTCTCACTGCACTCACCAATGCCCTGGGTCACATCACCACTTTTGCGTACGACAATCACGACCGTCTACTGCTGACCACCCTGCCTGACAACACATCTATCAGCAATCTCTGGAGTGCGAACGGTCTCCGCGATAGTGAAACTCTCCTCAATGCCTCCGGACTTCCTTTGTATCTGACCACTTTCACCCATGATGTCGGCGGCCGCCTCGCCTCCCAAACTACCTACGGGTACGGCATGCTGTCTCCTGTAACGACAGCCACCACCTTCGACGAAGTGGGTAACCTCACCCGGTTTCAGGACGCCAATGGTCACATGACCCGCTTCGACTACGATTCACGGGGGCTGCTTACCAATAGCACCGATGCCGCCGGACATAGCAGTGCCATGACCTACAATGGACGTGGCTTGCCACTGACGGTCACCGACCCACAGGGATACACCACCGACTACCGCTGGACAACATCCGGCGATCTCGCCGCTGTTATCCTGCCCGATGGCAACCTCCTCACCAACCGTTATGACAGTCTGGATCGTTTGGTTGCCGTCACCGATCCACGCGGCACCCGCATTGATCTTGAGCGCGACCCTCTAGGACGCATCACGCATCGTCATACTCCACGCTGGCAGGAACGCACCTGGTACGACATTGTCGGAGTTGTCACCACCATCGTGGATGCCGCCTCAGTCCGCACTGATTTCGCTTACGACTGGCTCGACCGTCCCATCCGCACCGGCAACGCTCTGGGTTACCGCTGGTGGAGTGCTTTTGATGCTAATGACAACCTCGTAGCCACCACCGACCCCCGCAATCGCACCCGACACTACAGCTATGATGCGCTCGACCGTCGTATTGCCGCCGTAAAGCCCTCCGGTGCCACCGATCGCTTCGGCTATGATGCCCTCGGCAACTGGGCAACCTACACCAACGCAGAGGGGCACGTTTATGCGATGGCATACGATGCTCAAAGCCGCCCCCTGACAGCCACCAACGCCCTCGGACAACAGCTCTTTCAAAACAGCTACGACTCTGCCGGCAATCTCACCAACCACACCGATGCCGCCGGCAACACCATCGCCTACCGCTATGATGCGCTCAACCGCCTCATCTCTCGTCAATACGGGCACGGCATACCGTGTCCCTGCGGAGACGGCGACACCTTCTCCTACGATGCTGTGGGGAATCTCTTCTCCACCTCGAACGCCACGGCAAGCCTCGCCTTTACCTACGATGTGATGGATCGTATCGCCACCTCCAGCACCACCTTGTCCAATGCTACCTACACTGCCACTTACGCTTACGATGCCGGTGGTCTGCTCACCAACATCGTTTTCGGTAGGGCGGGAGCGCTGAACCCGCCGCAGGTCAGCCGCACCTACGATGTTGATGGTCGTCTCGCCACAGTCAGCGACTGGCTGGGGCACACCTGGACCTTTGCCTGGGACGGTGTCGGCAAACCGACAGGCAGGACATCTCCCGGTGGGATCATCGCCACCAACCACTACGATGCCGCCGGACAGCTAGCGGCGTGGCAGATCGGCAACTTCGCCGGACGTACCATTACCCGCGACCCGGCGGGACTGAAAATCCGCGAAGATATCACTGCCGGTACTCTCCCCGCACCGCAAAAGGTACGCTATGCCGACAACACCTTCGACGCCGCCGACCGGCTCATCTCGGCTAATGTACGCTACGGCAGCCACACCAACGCCCCTATCCAAGAGACCTACCTCTACGACGACAACGGCGCTCTGACTAATATAACCTCCGGTGCCACCTCCGCTTTTGTCGCATCCTACAATCCCCTTGGCCAACTCGCTTCCCTCCAAACTAGCCACTGGCCACTAGCCACTAGCCACTTCTCCTACGACGCTCTAGGCAACCGCCTCATCTCCGGCGACCGCCTCTGGATCCCCGACCACGCTGACCCCTTGAAACGACCCCTGATCGAGGCCGATGCCGC
>CAZRGQ010000048.1:0-20084 GCA_964599645.1 uncultured Lentisphaerales bacterium
ACCCCGCCCCGGGTTATCATCAATGATCGCGACATGTCCCAGACGAGCGGACATCATGCGGATGGCATCAATCAAGTCGCGTGTGGTGGCAAAATCCCATATGGCTTTTGCAATGAACGCCTTACACAGTGCCAGCCGCTCATGAGGTGGGCAGCCGTTGCCGCACCAGCGATATGCGTCCACATGATCATGTAGCGCACACAGTTCGCAGACCGCGACGAATAACCGATGTTTCTCGTCGAGCTCGCCGATTTCGTCTTCCAGCATAGGAAAGAGCCATGATTGGATAGTGTTCCAGAGTTTGCCTATCGGGGGTTGGTTTTGTGTAATGTGCATCTGCTTTTGTCTCTCTTCAGTCTCTACAGAGCCGTTCTTACGGGTGCAAAATACTTATAACATATTGCACTGCAATAATCTACAACTATTTTCGGGGGGGTAGACAAACGTTCTGAAATGTGGGATACTTTTCTTGTTCGTTTCGGGCGTGGCGTGTTGCTGCGCAAGAGACGGCAGGGCTAATGTTGGGGCGTCAGGTGTGCCCACGGTGGGCATCCAGGAGCTTCAATTTACAAAACGCCACGGTCGCAAGCCGGAGTTGATGCCTGTACAGGCCGATAGTCCCTTAGGCGCTGCGACCGAGGGGTTTTGCAAGAGCCTCATACTAGCAGAATTTGACATTTGCGGACAAGGGTTAAAGGAGAGCGCGAGCAATCGGTCAGTGAGAGGGGTGCGGCAGTTGAAAGCGGTGTGAGGTGACAAAAGGAAGGGCCTGTCCCCCCTTTGTCAACCGCAAGCTGACCGATTACCAAAGGCAAAACCATCCCCCAAAAAGTCGCCCACACACCTCTTTTGGGGAACCATTTTCGATGTTTTTTATCCCTGGCAAGGCCAACCGGACACAGCCTATCAAGGCACAAAAAAGCCCGTCTTTATTGGGTTAAACCGCTAAAGATGGGCTTTGAAAAGTAATGGTCGGGGAGGGGGGATTCGAACCCCCGACCTTTTGGTCCCGAACCAAACGCGCTGCCAGGCTGCGCTACTCCCCGTCGATCAGGTTGCGACAGTCAGTCTGCCGCAATGGGAGAGAAGCATACATGACTGGAGGGGTAACGTCAATGCTCAAAAATGCGGGGGCGAGCGATGAGTTTTCGATTCCAAGCCATCCCGCAAACTGCTATACTCTGCATTTAAGCTTTTATAGCGAGTGGTTTAACTATGCACATCTACCGTACCCATACCTGTAATGAGCTGCGGGCGGCTGAGGCCGGCACCACAGCCCGTCTCTCCGGCTGGCTCTTCCGCAAGCGCGACCATGGCGGGATCCTCTTTATCGATCTGCGCGACCACTATGGCATTACCCAGATAGTGGTGCGTCCCGACCGCAGCTTCTCGGATGAGCTGTCGCGACTCCACTATGAGAGCGTGATTACCGTTACGGGAGTCGTCACCCTGCGTGAGCCGGAGACGATCAACCCCGACCTGCCGACCGGAGAGGTCGAGTTGGTGGCCGATGAGTGCACGATTGAATCGGTAGCCGATACCTTGCCGCTCTTTCTGGCGGGAGAGGAGGAGGCGGGGGAGGAGGTGCGCCTGCGCTACCGCTTCCTCGACCTGCGGCGCGAGCGGGTGCAACGCAACATCGTGCTGCGCTCGCAAATCATCTCGCACCTGCGGCGTGAGATGGAACAACACGGCTTTAATGAGTATCAGACCCCGATCCTCACCAGCAGCTCGCCGGAGGGGGCACGCGACTATCTGGTGCCCAGCCGCGTCCATCCCGGCAAATTCTATGCCCTGCCACAGGCACCGCAGATGTTCAAACAGCTTCTGATGGTGGCCGGCTTTGACCGCTACTTCCAGATTGCTCCCTGTTTCCGCGATGAGGATGCCCGTGCCGACCGCTCACCCGGCGAGTTTTATCAGCTCGACCTTGAGATGTCGTACGTTACGCAGGATGAGATTTTTGCCGTCGTCGAGGAGGTCCTCTACAGCACCTTTTCGCGCTTCACTACCAAGGCGGTGGATGCCCCGCCGTGGCGGCGCATTCCCTACCGCGAGGCGATGCTCAAGTATGGTTCCGACAAGCCCGATCTTCGCATCCCGCTGGAGATGTCGGATGTTACCGAGGTCTTCCGCAACTCGGGCTTCAAGGCTTTTGCCGGGGCGATAGGGCAGGGGGCTGTAGTGCGCACTCTGCCGGTGCCGGGCATCAAAAACCAGCCGCGCAGCTTCTTCGACAAACTCGTTGATTATGCCATCGGGCTCGGCGCCAAGGGTCTTGCCTATCTCGTCTGGGATGGCGACAACATCAAGGGGCCGATCAGGAAGTTTCTCTCTGAAGAGGAGCTGGCGGCTCTGGCCGCTGCCGGCAACATCAGCGATGGTGATGTGATGTTCTTCTTCTGCGACGAAGAGTCGGCGGCGGCGCGTGTCGGCGGTGAGATCCGGCGCAAGCTGGGGCACGATCTCAACCTGGTGGACGGGGAGGCCTACCGCTTCTGCTGGATCGTCGACTTCCCGATGTATGAGCGTGACAGCGAGACGGGCAGTATCATCTTCTCGCACAACCCCTTCTCCATGCCGCAAGGTGGCCTCAAGGCGCTTGAGGAGCAGGATCCGCTCGATGTGCTGGCCTACCAGTACGACGTCGTCTGCAACGGTACCGAGCTCTCCAGCGGCGCTATCCGCAACCACCGTCCGGAGATTATGTACAAAGCCTTTGGCATCGCCGGCTACCGTCCGGAGGATGTCGAAGCCCGCTTCGGCTGTCTGCTGAACGCCTTTAAATATGGCGCACCGCCACACGGCGGCATTGCGCCGGGGGTTGACCGTATGGTGATGCTCCTGGCGGGTGAAGAGAATATCCGTGAGGTGATCGCCTTCCCGATGAACCAAAAGGCGCAGGACCTGCTGATGCAGGCGCCGGCAGCCGTCTCCGAGAAGCAGTTGCGCGAGCTCCACATCAAGCTGCGCAAGCCACCGCAAGAGAGCGCCGTGAGCGGGGGGCAGAGCGGCGGATGACGACCATCGGCATAACGGCCAACGCCTCCAATCCGCGTGCTGCCGCTGCTTTGGCGCACGTCTGCCAGGAAGCCCTGCGTCTCGGTTTGAAGGCTGCTATCGATGCCGACAGCGCTGCCCTGCTGCCGGAGCCGCCTTGCAGTGTGGTGGCGAGTCTGCCGGAGTTTGCCGGACGTGTTGAGGTTGTCGTCTGCCTGGGAGGCGACGGCACCCTGCTGCAGACAGTACACGCCCTTGAGGGAAGCGGCATACCGATTATGGGGCTCAACATCGGTTCACTCGGCTATCTCACCGGCGTCGACGAGGCGCACTTTGATGATGCCTTGCAGGCGCTGCGTGACAAGAGCTTTGTCGTCAGTCCGCGTACCACCCTTGCGGCGGCGCTGCTGGCTGCTGATGGCAGCAGCAGGCCGCTGGCCTTCAATGCGCTCAACGATGTAGTGGTCTCTCGCGGCGCCTCGGCCCGCCTCGTGCATCTCGGTTTACAACTTGATGATCGTCCCGTTACCGACTACGCCTGTGACGGGGTGATTGTGGCTACTGCTACCGGCTCCACCGCCTACTCGCTGGCGGCCGGTGGTCCCATTCTGCTGCCCGAGACGCCGGCTCTCGTGGTCAGCGTTCTCTCGCCCCATTCGCTCAGTGCCCGTCCCCTGGTGATACCGGTGGGGCAGAAGATCACCCTGCGCACCCTGGCCGCCCCGACGCCGTTGCTGCTGACGCTGGATGGGCGCGAGTTTGCCACACTTGAGGTCGGTGACGGTGTTGTGATTCAACGCAGTCCTGTAGTGGCCAACATCGCCTTCCTGCCCGATAACGACCCCTACGCCGTGATGCGCCACAAGCTCGGCTGGAGCGGTGCGCTGGCGGGGCGCATGCGCAACAACAGCAGCAACGGGAGGCAGCCGTGAACAACGTATTACTTGGCAGTCTGGCTGCACTGGGCGGTCTCCTCTGTGGCTATGCCATCCGTGCCCTCCTTGGCAAATGGCAGGCCGACTCGATTGAGAAGCAGGCGCAGGCGCGGCTCGATGCTACCGAAGACGAGGTGCGTACCCGCCTTAAAGAGGGTGAGATTCAGGCGCGTGCCGCCGTAGTGCAGGCGCGTGAAGAGTTTGAGCAGAGCACCAAGGTGCGCCGCCAGGAGCTGCAGAGCTACGATGAGCGACTGGTGTTGCGCGAGCAGAATCTGGAGCGCAAAATCAAGGTGGTCGAGGGTAAAGAGGAGGCGGCCAACAACCGTCAAGCTGAGCTCGAGGCGGAGGCTGCCGCTCAGACGCGGCAGCGTCAGGAGCTGGAGCGACTCACCCGGGAGGCCCAGGCACGCCTGCAACGATTGGCCGGCATGACGCAGGAGGAGGCGCGCCGCGAACTGCGCCAGAAGGTGGAGGATGAGGTGCGTGCCGAGACCGGCAGCCTCATCCGCCGGTTGCAGGAGGAGGCGCGTGAAACGGCGGCGGCCGAGGCGCGTGAAGTCGTGACCCGCGTGGTACAGCGGCAGGCGGCACCGCATGCCGCTGATCACATGACGACCACCGTCAACCTGCCAAACAGCGAGATCAAGGGGCGGATCATCGGTCGCGAAGGACGTAATGTCCGGGCCATCGAGGCGGCTACCGGTATCACTCTCCTGATCGACGACACGCCAGAGGCGGTCGTCATCTCCGGCTTCGATCCGATCCGGCGCGAGATTGCCCGACAGGCGCTTGAAGCGCTCCTCAGCGATGGGCGTATCCATCCGACACGTATCGAGGAGGAGGTGGCCAAAGCCGAGGCCAACCTCGAAGAGACCTTCCTGCAGGCAGGACGTGAAGCCGCCTATGCTGCCCAGCAGCAGCATGTCGACTCGCGTCTGTTGCGCGAGCTGGGGCGGCTCAAGTTCCGCAGCAGCTATACCCAGAACGTCCTGGCCCACTCGCTGGAGGTGTCGCGCCTGATGGGCACACTGGCCAATGAACTCGGCTACGATCCCCAGATTGCCCGCCGCGTCGGGCTCTTCCACGACATCGGCAAGAGCGCCAACCAGGAGGTCGATGGCGGCCATGCCCAGATCGGGGCCGACATGTTACGGCGCGCCCATGAAGACCCGCTCGTTGTCAATGGCGTCGAGTCGCACCACGGCGAGGCCGCCACCACCAATATCTACGGCGTCCTCTGTGCGGCCGCCGATGCCATCTCCAGCTCGCGTCCCGGGGCACGTTCCGAGAGCACCGAAATCTATGTGCAGCGTCTCAAAAAGCTCGAAGAGATCGCCAACAACTGCCAAGGCGTGCGCAGCTCCTTTGCCCTGCAGGCAGGGCGCGAGGTCCGGGTGATCGTCGATCCCGACAAGGTAAGCGACAACGAGGCGATGTTGATGGCGCGTGAGATCAGCCGCCAGATCGAAGCCCAGCTCCGCTATCCCGGCCAGATTCGCGTGGTGGTTGTGCGCGAGCAGCGCTGTATCGAGTATGCCCGGTGAAGTCATGAAGCTGTTGCTGGTAGGTGATATCGTCGGTAATCCCGGACGCCGCATCTTCAAGACGGCGGTCAGGCATCTGCGTGACAAGAGTGCTGTACACGGCGTGGTCGCCAATGCGGAGAATGCCGCTGCCGGCAGCGGCATCACGGCGGCGCTGGCCGAGGAGCTGCTGGAGGCCGGGGCCGACCTGCTGACGCTGGGCGACCACGTCTGGAACCAGAAGGAGGCGGCAGCCCTGCTGGCTCGCGATCGTCGCCTGATCCGTCCTGCCAACATGACGTCGCAAGCGCCCGGCCACGGCTGGGCTACGGTACAGACGCCGCTCGGCCCTGTCGTCGTCGTCTCGCTGCTGGGGCGCGTCTTCATGCCGCCGATCGACTGCCCCTTTGCCGCCATCGATGCGCTCCTGCCGACTATTCCGGGCGGAGCGCCGATTATCGTCGACTTCCATGCCGAGGCGACTTCGGAGAAGATTGCCATGGGCTGGCATCTGGCCGGGCGCGTAGCGGCCGTAGTCGGCACCCATACCCATGTGCAGACCAACGACGCCAAGATACTCCCCGGTGGCACCGCCTATCTCACCGACCTCGGCATGACCGGTCCGGTCAACTCCGTGATTGGGCGGGACATCAAGCCGGTGCTGCAGAAGTTTACCACCGGCATGCCGGCCCGTTTCGAGGTGGCCAAGGGGCCTGCAGCGCTGGAGGGGGCCATTATCGAGCTCGACCGCACCAGTGGCCGCGCCTCTGCCATCACCCCCGTGCGGTTGTGCGATGACGGCACCAACCTGCTGGAGTGAGCGCCATGAGCCAGTCGCTGCCGCCTCGCACCTACACCATCAGCGAGCTTACCCAGCTTATCCGCAACAAACTTGAGGGCGAGATCGGCCTCGTCTGGGTCAGCGGCGAAATCTCCAACCTGCGCAAACAGGCCTCCGGTATCTCCTACTTTACGTTGAAAGATGCCAAAGCCCAACTCAACGCCATTCTCTTTGCCAATGTGGCGGAGTCACTCGACTTCGAGCCGGGTGACGGGCGTGCCGTACGTGCCTATGGACTCCTGAGCGTCTACCCGCCACAGGGGCGTTACCAGCTCGTGATCCGCAAGCTGGAGCCGGAGGGTATCGGCGAGTTGATGGCCAGATTTGAGGAGCTGAAGCAGCGTCTGGCCGCCGAAGGACTCTTTGCACCCGAGCGCAAACGGCCCCTGCCGCTGCTGCCGCGCCATATCGGCATTGTCACCTCACCCACCGGAGCCGCGCTGCGCGACATCCTGCGGGTTCTCGAACGGCGCTTTCCCAACCTCGATATCCTGATCCGCGGGGCCCGTGTCCAGGGCGCCGGCGCTGCGGCCGAGATCGCCCTCGGCATTGAGCGCCTCAACGCCATCGGCGAGACCATTCTGCCGCAACTCCCACGGCGCGAGGTGATTATCGTCACCCGCGGCGGCGGCAGTCTGGAAGACCTCTGGCCCTTCAACGAAGAGGTAGTGGCCCGTGCCATCGCCGCCTCCCGCATTCCCGTGATCTCGGCCGTCGGACATGAGATCGATACCACTATCAGCGACCTCGTGGCCGACCTGCGCTGCCCGACACCATCGGCCGCCGCCGAGCAGGTTATCGGTCAGAAGAGCGACTTCGAGAGCGAGCTTGTGACGTTGCAGCGTCGTCTCGAACGCACTCTGCAACACTATTTCGAGCAACTACGCCGCCGCCTGGCCGCTGCCCGCGACAATCGCGTCTTCAGCGAGCCGGGGCACGCCATCGCCCGTTTGCGGCAGGAGATCGACCACTTGGAGCTCCGCTACCAGCAGGCTGCAAGGCAACAGTTGCAGCAGGGGCGGCAGCGTTGCCACGAGGCCCGTACCGGCCTGACGCAGCTCCGAGCCGAACGGCTGCCCGACCTGCGCCTCCACCTCGAACGCAATCTGCACAGACTGCAGCAGTCACTTGTAGCGCAGCCACCCCGTCTGCAGCAGCGGCTGCAACAACTGCAGAGCCGGCTCCGGCTACAGCAGCAGGAGCGGTTAGCGCCACTGCGCCACCACCTCGAGCAGAGCGCCACGCACCTCGAACTCCAGGCCCGACGCCGACACGAGCTGCTCAGCCAGCGTCTGCGATTGGCCAGCCGTCAGCTAACGGCATTGAACCCGCTGGCGGTTCTGTCGCGCGGTTATAGTATTACCCGCCTGGCCGGCTCCGACCGGATACTGCGTCAGGCTGCCGACGCGCCTGCCGGTGCGCTCCTTGAAACCCGTCTTCACGAGGGTGTTGTCAGCTCCAGGGTAGAGCCCGCCAGTTAGCTCTATCAAGCGCTTGATGCAACAACAAGGGCGAGGCAAGCGCAAGGGGTTGAGCATAAAGAGTGGCAGAGGAGTGATAATCTCCCCCCGCCAAATCGGGGTAACTTCTTTAAAATTGTAGTGCGGCTGTTTTTCTGGTAAGATAGCGCACTGTTTTTCGGCCGTTGCGGATCTTAACCCGCCCCACTCTGATGTAACAGTTGAGACAAAGGACTCCTAAATGAGCAACACCTCCTACAATCCATTCCATGTCGCCCAGGCGCAGTTTGACAAGGTCGCTGCCCAACTCAAACTGGACGCCGGCACCATTGCCCTGCTGCGTGAACCCATGCGCGAGTATCACTTCTCGATACCGGTCCGGATGGACGATGGCAGTGTGCAGGTCTTCAAAGGCTACCGTGTACAGCATAACGATGCGCGTGGCCCGGCCAAGGGCGGCATCCGCTTTCACCCACACGAGACGGCCGATACGGTGCGTGCCCTGGCGTTGTGGATGACGTGGAAGTGTGCGGTGGTCGATATTCCGCTGGGCGGCGGCAAGGGCGGGATCGTCTGTGATCCCCGCACCATGAGCCTGCGTGAGCAGGAGCTGATGTGCCGCGGCTGGGTGCGGCAGGTAGCGCGCAACGTCGGTCCGGTCAGCGATGTGCCGGCGCCCGATGTGATGTCGAATGCGCAGCACATGCTCTGGATGCTGGATGAGTATGAGACGCTGCATGGCGGCCACTATCCCGGTTTTATTACAGGCAAACCGGTTGGTATGGGTGGTTCGCTCGGACGCACCGAGGCCACCGGTTACGGTATCGTCTATGTGCTGCATGAGGCGCTCAAGGAGTTGGGGATCGACATCACCAAAACTACGGCCAGTGTACAGGGCTTCGGTAACGTGGCACAGTATGCGGTAGAGCTCTATCTGGAGCGTGGCGGTACTGTCGTGGCGATCTCCTGTTGGGATCAGGCCGACAAGCAGGCCTACACCTTCCGCAAGGCGGGGGGCATTTCGCTCACCGAGCTACGCGGCATCACCGACAAATTCGGTACGATCAACAAGGAGCGGGCGGCAGAGCTCGGCTACGAACGGCTGCCGGGCGATGCCTGGATCGAGCAGGAGGTTGATATCCTGCTGCCGGCAGCGCTTGAGAACCAGATCAACCGTGAGACCGTGGGCAAGATCGCCGGGTGCGTCAAGGTATTGGCCGAGGGGGCCAACGGACCGACTACGCCTGAGGCTGATGAGGTGTTGCAGGAGCGCGGCATCTTTGTCCTGCCCGACTTCCTGACCAACGCCGGCGGGGTTACCTGCAGCTACTTCGAGCAGGTGCAGTGCAATACCAACTACTTCTGGGAGCGGGATGAGGTACTCAGCAAGCTTAACAGCAAGATGACTTCGGCCTATGCCGCCGTAAGCGCCCTGGCCCGCAACGAGCAGGTCTATATGCGTGATGCCGCCTATATGATTGCGATCAGGCGCGTGGCCGAAGCGTCGCAGAAACGCGGTTGGGCCTGAGGCGTTTTGCAATTTTATGGTGATATGGCTATAGTATCACATTTCACAACCAAGCAAGCAGCATCATGACAGCTAACCAATTACGGGAGCTCTACCTCAAGTTTTTCGAGTCGAAGGGCCACGCCATCATCTCGGGGGCCTCCCTGATTCCGGAAAATGATCCCACCGTGCTCTTTACCACCGCCGGCATGCATCCGTTGGTGCCCTATCTGTTGGGAGAGCCGCATCCGGCCGGACGCCGTCTGGTCAATGTGCAGAAGTGTGTCCGGACGGGTGATATCGAGGCCGTGGGCGACGCCTCGCACCTCACCTTCTTCGAGATGCTGGGCAACTGGTCGCTGGGCGACTACTTCAAGCGTGAGGCGATCACCTGGTCGTATGAGTTTCTCACCTCCAGGGAGTATCTCGGCTTCGATCCGTCACGCCTCAGCGTCACCGTCTTCGAAGGTGAGGAGGGTATCCCGCGTGATGAGGAGTCGATTGCGATCTGGCGCGAGCTTGGCATCCCTGATGAGCGCATCTATGCCCTGCCACGTGATGACAACTGGTGGGGTCCGGCCGGCCAGACGGGGCCGTGCGGTCCCGACACCGAGATGTTCATCGATACGCTGCAGGAGGCGTGCGGTGCAGAGTGTCGTCCCGGCTGCCACTGCGGCAAGTATATCGAGATTTGGAACGACGTCTTCATGCAGTATAACAAGACGGCTGAGGGCAAGTATGAGCCGTTGCAGCAGGTGAACGTCGATACCGGCATGGGTGTCGAGCGCACCATCTGCATGTTGCAGGGGGTGGAGTCGGTCTACGAGACCGAGCTCTTTGCACCGTTGATGGCCGAGATCGATGCCCTCTCCTCGGCGGCGGCGGATGCGCTTGACGAGAATACCCGCCAGCGCGCAAGGCGCATCATCGCCGACCACCTGCGTACCGCCACCTTTATCCTGGGCGATCCACGCGGTGGCGTCAAGCCGGGCAACGTCGGAGCCAACTACGTCTTGCGGCGTCTGATCCGGCGCGCGGTGCGTTATGCCCGCCTGTTGGGAATCAGCAGCGGCTTTGCCCCCCGGATGGCCGAGATTGTCATTGCCAACTACAGCCACTTCTACAGCGAGCTGGCCGCCGGGCGCGAGACGATCATCAACGAGCTCACCACCGAGGAGGAGCGCTTTGAACGGACTCTCAATGCCGGGCAGCGTGAATTCGACAAGGTGGCTGTTGCCCTCACCACACATGGCCAGACGCAGCTCTCCGGACGCACCGCCTTCAAGCTCTACGACACCTACGGCTTCCCGCTTGAGATGACCGAAGAGCTGGCCGCCGAGGCGGGTCTGACGGTCGACCGCGACGGCTATGAGGCGGCTTTCCGCAAACATCAGGAGCTCTCCAAACAGAGTGAGGCCAACTTCAAGGGTGGACTGGCTGACCATGGCGTTGCCACGACGCGGCTGCATACCGCCACCCACCTGCTGCAGCAGGCCCTGATCGATGTCCTCGGCGATCATGTGCAGCAGAAGGGCTCCAACATCACCCCCGAGCGCTTGCGCTTCGATTTTACCCACTCTGCCAAGCTGACTCAGGAGGAGCTGGAGCAGGTTGAACGGATCGTTAACGAGCAGATCGCACGCAAGCTGCCTATGACAATGGTCACGATGACGTTGGCCGAAGCACAGGCGTCCGGCGCGATTGCCCTCTTTACCGGCAAATACGATGAACAGGTCAAAGTTTACAGTGCCGGCGACTTCAGCAGCGAAGTTTGTGGTGGACCGCACGTACAGAACACAGGCGAGCTGGGACGTTTCCGTATCAAGAAGGAGGAGAGCTCCTCCGCCGGTGTGCGTCGCATCAGAGCCGTGCTTGAGGCCGCCGATTAATCCTCATGATAGTGCCGCAGGAGATCGTGACCCCAACTTACCAAGCCAACTGGCATACGCACACCTTCCGTTGTAAACATGCGCTGGGTGATGCTGTTGAGTATGCTGCCGGGGCGGTTGTCGGCGGTTTGAAGACGCTCGGCTTCAGCGAACATATGCCGACGCCCGACGATGAGCTCTGGATTGCAGTGCGCCTCTACCATGCCGAGGTGGCCGCATATCGCGAGTCGGTGCGTCTGGCTGCCGCACACTATCCGGAACTGAATATCTACTGCGGTATGGAGTGCGAGTATCTGCCCGACTATCCCGACTACTTTGAAGAGGAGTTGCTGGGTCGTTATGAGCAGGACTACCTGGTGTTGGGGCTTCACAGCTATCCTTACCGGGGCGAGTGGGTCTCGTGTTATTCGCATGAGATGGTAAACGAGGCGGCGCTGCTGCGAGCCTACGCCGACTACGCCATCGAGGCGATCCACGCCAGCGCCAAACAGTGCCGTTTCATGGCCCATCCCGATCTCTTCGGCAGCTTCTACGCAGTCTGGGATGCCGATACCGAGGCGATCTCGCGCGACATCATCCAGGCGGCACGCGATGCCGGACTGCCGCTGGAGATCAACGCCTACGGTTTGCGCAAACCGCAGCGCGACTCGCCGCAGGGCAAGCGTCCGATGTATCCCTGGCGCAAATTCTGGGAGTTGGCCGGCAGCGAAGGGGCAGTGGCAATTGTCAACTCCGATGCCCATCGCCCGCAGCACATTGTGGCCAAGGTTGATGAAGGAATCGCCATCGCCCGCAAGTACGGTCTCAAGCTGATCACCCCCCTTGATCTCGAACCGGCAAGCTGGCAGCCGGCGTAACAGGCTGTCTGCAGGTTTTAGAAACGCCCCCACAAAGTGGTGCGCAAGATTGGAGGCGCGAAGCGGAATTGAACCGCTGTACGAGGTTTTGCAGACCTCTGCCTAGCCACTCGGCCATCGCGCCCAAAAAGAGGAGTTGCGGCGTGTCACGCCGACTTTAAACTACTTTTTTGCTGCTGCCTCTGCCTGCCTGGTGCGCTCTTTGACCCGCTTGTTGTAAAGTGCACGGCGCGTGCGTTTGAGGCGTCTACGAAGTTGTTGTCCCATAACGGGGGTGCAATTTAGCAACTTGATGGCTCAAAGTCAACCATGAATTTAATCGATTACCGATTACCCGGAGGCGCTGTTTTGCTCTGGTAATATGGGGCCTTAATTGGCTAAGATGTCTCTGTTACACCATGTCGGAGTTTAAAAGAGAGAGCTTGCCACGTCACGTTGCCATTATTATGGATGGCAACGGGCGCTGGGCACAGCAGCGCGGTCAGGTACGGCTGAAGGGTCATCTGGCCGGCGCCGAGACAATTCGTTGTGTCTTGCAATATTGTCAGCGTGCCGGTATCAGGTATCTGACCCTCTACGCCTTCAGCAAGGAGAACTGGAGCCGTCCTCGCGCTGAAGTCGACGGCCTGATGCAGTTGTTGCGTGATTACCTGCGCCGTCGCGATGGCGAACTGCATGAGAATGGTGTGCGCTTGCGGATGATGGGCGAGCGCAATGATCTGCCGTCAGCCGTCAGGCGCGAGATCGAGCGGGTAGAGGCGGCGACCGCAGATAACCCGAATGGCGAACTGATCCTGGCGCTCAGCTACGGCGGACGCGATGAGATCAGGCGGGCGGCGCAACGTCTGGCTGCCAAAGCGCTGCGGGGAGAGATCAAGCCGGAGCAGATCGATGAGGCGGCGGTGGCGGCTGAGCTCTTTCTGCCCGATGTGCCCGATCCCGATCTCATTATTCGTACCAGTGGCGAGCTGCGCCTGAGCAACTTTCTGCTCTGGCAGGCAGCTTACAGCGAGCTCTACGTCACTCCCGTACTCTGGCCGGACTTCCGTGAGGCCGATTTTGAGGCTGCCTTGGACGCTTACGCCACGCGTTCACGGCGCTTCGGCGGTTTGGCACAGAGTGTAACCTCCCGAGAAACAAGATGCTGAAACAACGTCTCCTCTTTGGGCTGCCAATTGCCGCCGGCTTTGCTGCCTGCATGGCCTTTCTGCCAGGCCCCCTGCTATTTCTGATGCTGGTTGCCTTTACCGCGGCCTGTCAATGGGAGTTCTATGAGTTGGCCCTCTGTGGCGGCTATCGGACGCATAAGCGGATGGGAGTGGCGCTTGGCATCTTGTGGCTGTTGGCGGTCTACCGCTTTGCAACACCGCCGGGTGCTGGGGGCGAGTTGCTGCCGGGGTGGGAGAGCGCCTTGCTGATAGTGATCTTTCTGTTGGTGCTGCTGCGCTCACTGGCTGATCGCAAGGCGGTACGGGCCTTTGAGACGGCGGCAATTACTCTGCTCGGCTTCCTCTACCTGCCGCTGATGTTGAGTTACTATCTGCGTCTGGCGCAGTTGGAGGCCAGCTCCACCTGGGGGGTGACGCGGAGTGGAGTCTTTCTCTGCTTCTACCTCTCGCTGGTAGTTAAATTGAGTGATACCGGAGCCTATGCCTGCGGCACACGCTGGGGGCGGCACAAACTCTGGCCACGGATTTCACCGGCCAAGTCGTGGGAGGGACTGGCAGGTGGCATCGTGACAGGGGTGGTCAGCGGCTGGCTGGTGGCAGTTATCGCGGGGCGCTATGCCTGGGGGCCGGATGGCATCTTCTGGAGCAGTGGTGGCAGGGCACTGCTCACGCCGCTATGGAGTGGTTTGGTAGGCCTGCTGTTGACGCTGGTGGGGGTTCTGGGCGACCTGATCGAGTCGATGTTCAAACGGGCGGCACAACTTAAAGACTCCAGTTGCACCATTCCGGGGATCGGTGGCATCCTCGATGTGATCGACAGTCTGATCTTTGCCCCGGCGCTCCTCTACTTCATTGTCGTCTGGCTGGCCTGATGAAGTCGTTGGTAATTATCGGCAGTAGCGGCTCGATCGGCCGGAGCACCTTGCAACTGGTGGCAGCGCACCCCGAGCGTTACCGCGTGGCAGGTTTGGCGGTGCACCACGCCTCGGAGTTGCTGTTGGAGCAGGCCGTACGTTTTGGTGTCAAGCGCTTGGCCGTGGCGGCTCCGTGGGCGGCCGGGGCAATCCGTGACCGGCTGCCGCCGGGGACCACGCTGCTGGAGGGGCCGGAGGGTGTCGTTGAGTTGGCCGCAAGTTGCGAAGCCGACATGCTGGTGGCAGCGTTGGTCGGCATGGCAGGTTTGCAGCCGGTATTGGCGGCGATTGAGGCGGGGCTCGATATCGCTCTGGCGACCAAGGAGGTGTTGGTGGCGGCCGGTAATATCGTGATGGCGGCGGCGGCACGACGAGGGGTTGCGATCTTGCCGATCGACAGCGAACACAGCGCTATCTTTCAAGCCTTGCAGTCGGAGAGTTTTACACCCCGTTGCGTGCGTAGTGGCAGCCGGGCAGGGGATCTACCGGCAGAGGAGCGCCTGCGGCGTCTGATCCTGACCGCCTCGGGCGGCCCCTTCGCGACCCGCCCGGAGGTCGACTTCAGCCGTGTCACGGTAGCGGAGGCGCTGAACCACCCCAAGTGGGCAATGGGACGCAAGATTTCGGTCGATTCGGCGACGATGATGAACAAGGGGCTCGAAGTGATTGAGGCGTGTTGGCTCTTCAACCTGCCGCCGACGGCCGTCGACGTGGTGGTACATCCCGAGAGTATCATCCATTCGCTGGTGGAGTTTAACGACGGAGCGCTGCTGGCTCAACTCTCGCAGCCCGATATGCGGCTGGCGATCAACTATGCCTTGAGTTGGCCTGAGCGCCTGGCTACCGATCTGCCGACACTCGATCTGGCGGCCCTGCGTCAACTCAACTTCACCGTTCCCGATCCGCAACGCTTTCCGGCCCTGCGTCTGGCGCGTGAGGCAATAGGGGCCGGTGGTACCATGACGACGGTGCTTAACGGAGCCAATGAGGTGGCAGTCGCCGCCTTTCTCGATGAGAAAATCGCCTTTAATGCGATCTGGCAGCTTACCGGGAGCGTAATGGCGCGCCATCAGAGAGAGGCCGCCGACGATCTTGAAACCATTCTGGCGGCCGATGCGTGGGCACGACGCATCGCCACCGAGCTGATCGCTAAAGCTTGAGCCAGGCGGTGGTGCGCCGCAGCAGTTCGTGGCGCCAGGGAGTGCTGTAAAAGCTGTGGCCGGCATGGGGAATCGTGTCGAGTTCAAAGGCGATTTTGTGGCGCTCACAGAAGCGCTGATAGGCGGTGGCGGCCGGTTTGGCCGCGGGATCGGAGCCGCCGTAGATAAAGCGGACACTACCGCGATAGTGGCGAAAACGGGCCAGCCACTGATCTTCAGCACGTGCCTCGGCAGGTGAACGGGTCTCATGTGCCACAAGGGCTTTGCCGACCATGCGTGCCTCCACCTTGCCGCGCAGAATCTTGCGCCAGGTCTCACGCCGCCACAGTTTGCGCAGATAGCCGCGCAGGGCGTTCAGGCTCTTGCGCAGGTTGGTATCGGCGCTGCGGAGCGAGCCCATCACCTCGGCCGACCAGAGCACCAGACGGCTGATAGCCGGTCGAGCCGCAGCTAGCGCGATGGCTACCTTGCAGCCGGAGCAGAGCGCGATCACAGTCAGCGCTGTCTCTGCGCCGGCCTCCTGCTGTAACCGGTCGGCAGCGGCGGTGGCGTCGGCCAGCATCGAAGCGATTGTGGCGTCGTCGACCCGGCCGTCGCTGGTGCCACGCCCACGATAGTCCAGGCGCAGCACAAGATAGCCGGCAGCAGCCAGTTGACGGGCAAAGAGCAGAAAGAGACGATGCGGCCCGAGACTGTCGCCCGACCAGCCGCCAAGGAGCAGCATGGCGCCTTTGGGCGCTCCGGCAGAGGGACGGTGGAGAGTGGCACGCACTGTTGTGCCACAACGGCTGTTGCTGCTCTCCTGTAGCTGAATCTCAAGCGGCACTTCATGCGTTGCCAGAGCGGGCGGCGAGCGAAAGGGAGGCAGAGGCAGCGTAGCAGGAAAGGAGCGGCAGAGCCAGGCAGCCGTGGCCTCGGCCAGCGCCAGAGTCTCGACATGTCCCACACTGTTCCAGAAGGGGGCGAGCCGGATCTGCTCCTGTTCGTACTGTTGAAGTTTTGGAGCCAGCAGGTCGGCAACCCGGGTGTCGGGACTACTGGTCAGCAGCAGGGTAGGGCAGGTGGTCGGTATCAGCTCAAGCTTGGCGATGTCAGCGTAGTGGTTAGCGCCAAACTGGTAGCCATCGAGATCGACACTGCGCCCCTCCTGCCACTCTCTCTGCAGGTTTTTACGGCTCTCAACTGCCCGGCCATAGGCGAGCATCTGGTTCACCATGTGGCGTTGCAGCAACTGCGCCAAGTGCTGTTCGCCATCCACCGGCTCCCAGAGGATGACTCCGGCAGTCGTTGCGGTCGCGGCCTGCAGTGCCAGCAGGGCACCGGCACGCAGACCCCACAAGAGCGGCGGCAGTTCGGGGAAGTGACGTTGCAACCAGGTGGTGGCTACGACAATATCGTAGAGCCAGTCGGCAACCGAGAAGTCACTTAAGTCGCCGCTGGAGTTGCCGGTGCCGCGATAGTCGAGCTGCAGCACCACGGCAGCGGCGCTCGCCGCCAGGTGGCGGCTGCCATCGACCATGGCGCGTTGACTGGCCTTGCGCTCCTCTACCAGTGGTGGCAACAGGGTAATGGCGGCGCGCGCCCCGGCGGCAGCGGGCAGCGTGAGTGTGGCCTGCAACCAGCCGTTGGCAGCCGGCAGTTGCAAGGTGTGTATGAGAGGAGCTGGTAAAGTTGAAGTCATGGCAGGTTCCTGAGTGGTTGCATCAGGAATCATGCCATTCGGACTAGCGGAGCAGCAGCACGGTGTTTGGCTGGGCTTGATTCTCGTAGCAACCGAGGTCGATCTGGCCGACGATGCGCGGAGCCCCCAGGAGATCGGTTGTGCTGGTTGTGAGCTGCTTGTTGCCGGCATTGACCGTCTTGCTGCTGCTTCTCGGGAAATAGTCGGAGCGACCATCCCGGTTGCGGTAGAGCGGTGCCGTGTCGATGTTGCCACTGCCGGAGGCCAGCGGTGTGGTGCAGGTGTACCCGATCAACGCCGTGGCATTGTAGTTTGGCTGACTATCGGGGTTGGTGGCGCGATTATCCCAAATGATACAGTTAGTGGCAGTGCCGCCATAGACACCGCCGATATTGTAGGCCTCGTTATCGGCCACGGTGCAGTTAATCAGCGTAGTGTTGTAGCTGCCGCCACCATAGATGTAATCCTGCCTGGCTTCGAGGTAGTTGATGCGGTTGCTGACAATCAGACAGTCGCTACATTTGCCGCCGTAAACCCCTGCTCCAAAGAATTCTTTTGTATTGCTGCTTGGGTTATGCGTCATGATGTTGCCGACAAAGCGGCAGCGGCGAAACTCGGCGTTGGCTGTAGGTGCGACCGCCGCACCGGCGCCGTTGCCAGTCCAGCCACCGCTCGTCTTATTGCGCCGTCCGGCGTTGTAGTTGCGTTCGATCAGGCACTCTTCAAAAATTGGACTGCCGCTCGGTACGCCGACGCCGCCGCCGGCGCCACGGGCGTAGTTGTCGTGGATATGGCAGCGGATGATGCGCCCACCAAGAGCCTGTACACCGCCTCCCAGATAGGCACCACTGCCCTCATTGGCGTTGTCATAAATCTCAGAGTCGATCAACAGGGTGTTGTCGCTGAGCAGCGCAATACCGCCACCTGCGGTTGCTTGGGCATTGCTGCTGCCGTAGCAACCACGAATGACGCAGTTGGAGACGGTGCCGGCCATCAATGAGACGCCGATACCGCTGCCGCTGTTATAGACTGCATTGGCGACCGTGATGTGATTTAATGAAGCGCCCTGGTTGTTTAGTGTTACTCCGGTACTGGCGCTGCCGAAATCGAAGACTACCGCCTGACGGTTGGCTGCATTGCCGTAGATGTCAACTGCACTGCTGAGCGTCAACGGTTGCGTGTAGCTGTAGAGACCGTCGGCCATGAAGATACGGCAGTTCGCGCCGCAGAGCGAGAGGGCAAACTCAAGCGAGGCCAACGGCTCTGACGGGGTGGCACCGGAGTTGGCGTCGTCGCCACCGTCGATCGGGAGCGCCACGTAGTAGTCGTAGTTGTTGGCTTTGATAGTGACAGTGGTCGCCGCCTGCAGGGTAACACCACCGCTGGTGACAGCAACAGTGGCCGTAAAGTCGCCGGCCTCTTCATACTGGTGTTCGGGTGAGGCTGTACCAACGGGGAGGAGCGTGCCATCGCCAAAATCCCACGCATAGGTTGCCGCTGCATCGGGTGGTATAATGGTGGCGGCAAAGAGCGCTTTGGAGAAGTTGGGGTGTTCGCCGGACTCCTCTGTGCCGGTTAGAATCACCTTGAATGGCGGCCTGGCTTGTACCTCATAGCAGCCCATATCGACCTTTTCGTGATAGAGGCGCGGCTGGCCTCCGAGGTCGCATCCGTTGACGTAGATGGTGCTGTTGGTATAGCTGTTGTCGCCCCCTTCAATGCAAGGCGAGGACAACTGCAGTGTGTAGTCGGTATTAACGAAGGGTTCTGCTGCGATGTTGCCACTACCGGTAGCGGCCGGAATGGTGCAGGAGTTGACGATGGTCGGGGCGGCATCCCAGTTGTTGCTGCTGCTGTCGCCGCGGGCGCGATTATGCATGATGATACAGTTGTAGTAGCTCCCGCCGTAGACGCCACCACCGGCCTGGCTCTCGTTGTGCATGATCGTGCAGTTATAGGCTTCACAGTTGTAGAGCCCGCCACCACGTTGCATGGGCAGGAAGGCAGCAGTTGACGGACAGACGTTACTGACCACCAGTGAGTCATAGAGTGTGGCTTGGTAGGCACCGGCGCCACGATAGAGGTCTGCATTGTTAAGCTGTGCCCGGTAGTAGCGGTTGCCGCAGATTCTGGAGCGGACAATCGTGGTCTTGCCGATGCCGTTGCCATGCACTCCGGCACCACCGATAGGTCCCCAGCCGGCGATAGTGCCGGTAATATCGTGTTTACCGGCGATGTTGTCATAGATATCGCACTCGATGATGTAGCTGTTGATCGTACCATAGAGGCCGACACCGGCACCCTGGCCACGGGCGGTATTGCCCCAGACACGGCTGCGCAGCAGCGTGCCGCCGTTCATGAGTACACCACCCGCCTCACTGTTGCCCTGAGTGTTGGCGTTACTGTAGACATTGCAGTCGACTACCAGCGCCGCCGCATTATTCATATAGATACCGCCACCGCCGTTATTGCCGTTGCCGTTGCCGCAGAGGCGTACAATCGAGTTGGAGAGAATGCCATCGGTAAGATAGGCGCCGGCAAAGCCACGATAGCCATCCAGATCGCCCTTTTCGAGAGTAATACCTGTAACGAAGGCACCACCGGAGATATTCATCAAGCGGAGTTTATGTGACGTATCCTGATAGAGGCGCGTGATGATCACCCCTTCGGGGTTATCGTTGTTGCCCTCGACGCGTATCGCTTTGTCGATTACAAGCGTCTCGGTAATGGCGTAGGTGCCGTCGGCGATGCGGATGATATCGCCTGCAACGGTATTGGTAACGGCGGCGACAATGGTCGCCAGCGGAGCTTCCGGGGCGGTACCATCATGGTCGTCGGAGGCATTGGGGCCACCGACGTAGTAGACGGTACCGTCAAATGGCGTGGCACAGGCGATGCCGGCCAACAGCGACAGTAGTGCCAGTTGTATCCTTACTCTTTTCATTGCAGATTCCTCATGTTCTCTCAACTTTTTAGATCGGAGTCCCGCTTTTAAATCTGATCATAAGCTGTACGCCGAGATGAGATTCAGACACAGCATACGCTATCGGGGGCAATGGGTCAACCCTTGTCCAATGGAGTTATACTACTGGGGTGCGATTCATAATAGTTGATGCTAGGCGGCATGGAGGCGGGATTTGAAGCG
>CAZRGQ010000049.1:0-18063 GCA_964599645.1 uncultured Lentisphaerales bacterium
CCTCCTGGAAGAAGCGCGGCCGGTCACAATAGGAGGTGGTGCAGTTGTAGATGCGGGCATGTTTGCGCAGGATCGGGTCGCCGCCAAACTGCATGGCACGCTGACTCCCCAGCACCAGACGATTCTTCATGCCCTGCTCGCAGACCGCCAGCAGGTCTTCAACATCGATACCCCTGGCGGCAAAGTGGCGGCGATGCATTTCGATCACACGCTCGACCGCCTCCTCGAAGGTCTCACGCCGCATCTTGTCCGGTAGATAGCGGCTGTATTTAGAGGTGAAAACATAGTCCTGTAACGACGCAATACTCACGATGGCACTTCCCTGAACAGAGTTTAAGAACAGTTAAAAAGGTGGAGACAAGCTCCGTAAATGGCCTCTGAAGCGAGGCGTTGAACGGCACACTGGGTGCACGGGGGATCAATATATAGTATCCACCCCATCCTTGTCCACTACATTTAGTATACAGCGTAGGCGGGGACAGCGTAGGCAGGGACAGCGTAGGCGGGGACAGAGAAACAGACACTATCCATCCATTCTCTGTCCCCAGTGAGTTCTCCTTCCGATTCTCTGTCCCCGCTTTACCTTAGCGTCCCACTCATATTCTCTGTCCCCCGTCCTTCCTATATTCCTACTTTTTGGCTGTCGGCTGAAGCCGATACTCAGGCCATGCCCGGGACCGCCGGGATCCGCACCGCCAGCATCGTGTCAGCCCCGGTGTACAGAGTCGTTTAAGCGTAAGCATTTAAGGGTAACAAAGGGACAGAGAATGTGTAGCGACAGTGCCGCCGATCTTCGTCCCGATCTTTGTCTTGATCATTGTCTCGCATTGACAAAGAGCTGGACGAGGATCAAGACGAAGAGTTAGACGAAGATAGAGACAAAGAGCGTATAGTCGTCCGTTGCACTACCTTTGCCGATCTCGACCCACTATACTGCTTCTATGCTTCGTACTCCCTTTGCCCCCCCCGTCGCTAACCGATTGCCGGCTTGCAAATTTGCCCTTGCATCAGCCACTCATTTTCGCTAAGGTAGGCGGCACTTCACCGCTCGGGTGGTGGAATGGCAGACACGCATGCTTGAGGGGCATGTGGGGAGACCCGTGGGGGTTCAAATCCCCCCCCGAGCACCATTTTATTCAGGTTTCGTCATGAGATACGTCAGCAGCACTCTCCTACTCTGCATCGCCGCGCTGCTTGCCGGCTGCGATACCTTCTACCACGATACACGCTATCAGGATCCGGCGCGGCAAGAGGCAATCCGTACCGAAATGGCGCGCCAACAGCAGGCTCGTGAACTCGATGCGCTCAAGGCTCTGGGAGAGACGGCCGAATTCCGCCTGCAGCAGTTTGAAGGTCGCCTCGACCGTCTCGAGAGCGCCGTGCGCGAAGCGCCTCCGGTACAGGGTGATATCGAGGCGCTGCGGCGCGACGTGGAGCAATTGCGCACCTCGCAGGCCAATTTGCGCCGTGAGATCGTCGACGACCTGGGACGTGAAATCTCCAAAATCCTGGCGCAACAGCAGCAGCCCGCCCGTGGCACCACAGCGCGTAGCGGACGGCAGACGGGCTTTGAACACCAGGTGCAGGCGGGACAGACGCTCTCCGAGATCGCCTCTTTTTACAAGGTAAAGATCGATACCATCAAGCAGGCCAACAACCTCAAGAGTGACACCATCCGCATCGGCCAGACCCTCTTCATTCCCGATTGAGGCCGATGCCCAAACCGCAGCAGATCCGGCTTCTGCCGGTCCACGTCGCCAACAAGATCGCCGCAGGTGAGGTGGTGGAGCGGCCTGCGGCGGTCGTCAAGGAGTTGATGGAGAATGCCTTCGACGCTGCTGCCACACGCATCGAAGTCACCATCAGCGCCGGCGGACGGCGTCTGATCGCGATTGCCGACGACGGCCTGGGCATGGGACGTGATGATGCCCTGATGGCGCTCGAACCGCAGGCCACCAGCAAGATCAGGGATGTCGACGATATCGAGAAGATCGCCACCTATGGCTTCCGCGGTGAGGCGCTCCCCTCAATCAGCGCAGTATCGCGCCTGACGCTGCGCACCTGCCGCGAGGATGAACCAGTCGGGACCGAAGTGGTGCAGGTGGGCGGGCGGCTGCAGGAGGTGAACGATATCGGTTTTCCGCGTGGCACGACGATCGAGGTGCGTGACCTCTTCTTCAATGTCCCCGCCCGCCGTAAGTTCCTGCGCAGCTATCAGACGGAGCAGACTCATATCCGTACCACCTTTATCATGCAGGCGCTGTCCCACCCCGAGACGGCGCTGCGGCTCAAGATCGACGGGCGTGAAGTTCATAGCCTGCCGGCCGGTGCCACGCTGGCCGAGCGGATTGCCGAGCTCTTCGGCAGCGACTTCATGGGGGCCTTGCGCCCCGTTGCCGGTACGCTCCACAACGTCACTATCTCGGGCTACGTCGGCATCCCCACCTTCACCCGCGCCGATCGCGGCGAACAGTATATCTTTGTCAACCGACGCGCGGCCAGCGCCGCCGTGATCCCCTACGCCCTGCGTGAAGCCTACCCCCCGCTGGAGGGCAGTCGCAAGCCGATCGTGATCCTCTTTATCGACCTGCCACCGGCGGAGGTCGACGTCAATGTACACCCTACCAAGCGGGAGGTGCGCTTCCGCACCGCCAGCGAGGTGCGCGATGCCATCATCACGGCCGTAGCCGCCGCACTCGGCACCGCGCCGCGACTGCCACCCACAACACCTCCCTGGCAAGCGCCCGGCGCAACGAGCGACGCCCGGCCGACCACAGGCGCTCCCATACCCCCGCCGCACGATGCCCGTGGCATCTTCAGCAGCGGCCTGCCGCTACGCCATCCACGCATCGCAGCCGACTACCGGCAGGTTGCAGCGCAGCCCGCTACAATAGAGCCAAGCGGCGGACAGCCGCCGGGAGAAGCTCCCGCCGGGGCAGAGCCCGCTACTGCAGGCGTGGCCGGAGCGCCGTTGCCGCATGATCCGACACCACCGGCGGCCGCCGTGCTGTTGCCGGGAGTCGGCAGCGAAGCCCCCTGGGCCTGGTGCCGCATTCTGGGAGAGGCGGGCAGTCGCTATATCCTGCTCGAGACCGACGTTGGCTATGTGGTGATCGATCCGCGTGCTGCCCATGAACGTGTGCTCTATGAGCGGCTGATGGAGCCGATCCGCAGCGGACAGCAGGTCACCTCGCAGGCGCTCCTGCTGCCGGAGACGGTGCAGCTCCCGCCGGAAGATGCCGAGCGTCTCAGGCAACACCTGCCCCTCTTGCGGGAGATGGGGTTTATGATCGACGCCTTTGGCGAACATCACTTCATCATCGAGGCCCTGCCGGCTGAACTCGGCAACGTCGACAGCCGCGAACTGCTCACCTCGCTCTCACACGCCATCGAGGCGGCCGGCGCGCGCCGCGGTGTCGCCAAGTGGCGTGAAGAGGCGATGGCCGAAGCGGCCTGCCGTACCGCCGTGCGCCACAGCGAACCGCTCAAGGCGGAGGAGATCGCGGTGCTGGTAGAGAGTCTGGCAGGCTGCCGCATGCCCTATACCTGTCCCCGCGGACGTCCTACCATGATCCTCACCCCCTGGCGCGAACTGGCCCGCAAGTTCGGCCGCGACTAAATTCCCCTATGGCTCCTCTACTACAGATCGATGACCTCCACGTCCGTTTCGCTACCGAAGATGGCAGTCTCCATGCCGTCGATGGCGCTTCGCTCGCACTGCAGCGGGGCGAAGCCCTGGGGCTGGTAGGCGAGTCGGGCTGCGGCAAGTCGGCGCTGGCTCTGGCCGTGCCGCGCCTGCTGCCGACGCCCCCGGCCACTCTCACGGCGCGCTCGATCAAGTTTGACAACATCGAGCTGACACAGCTCGACGAACGCGGCATGCGCGCACTGCGGGGACGGCGCATCGGCGTGATTTTTCAGGAGCCGATGACGGCTCTCTCGCCGCTGCACCGCATCGGCGCCCAGCTCGAAGAGGCGATTCTGGTCCATCGCCGCATACCGCGCCGGGCAGCCCGTATCGAGGCGTGTGAGTGGTTGGCGCGCGTCGGCATTGCCGAGCCGGAGGCGCGCATGCGCGCCTGGCCGCATGAGCTCTCCGGCGGCATGCAGCAGCGTGTCATGATCGCTATGGCGCTGCTGCACGATCCCGACCTGGTCATCGCCGATGAGCCGACTACGGCGCTCGACGTCACCACCCAGGCGCAGGTGCTCGAACTGATGCGCCGCCTCTGGCGTGGCAACAGCGCCCTGCTGCTGATCACGCACGACATGGGAGTGGTGTGGCAGATGGCCACCCGCGTCGCCGTCATGTATGCCGGCCAGATTGTCGAGACGGCTCCCAGTCAGGAGCTCTTCGCCAACCCGCGCCACCCCTATACCCGCGCCCTGCTGGCGGCCCTCCCCTCGCAGGCGACCCGTGGCCAGCGGCTCCAGGCGATTCCCGGCAGCGTCCCCTCCCCCCTCAACTGGCCCCGCGGCTGCCGCTTTCACGACCGCTGTGCTCTTACCCTGGAGCGTTGCGCCGGCGAGATGCCGCCGCTGCGTGAGGTCGGCAGCAACCACGTCAGCCGCTGCTGGCGTGATTAAGCCCCTTGATGCTAAGATGGTCTCCGATGTTTGTCAGTTTTGTCATACCAACCTTGAACTCTGAACGGACGCTCGAGGCCTGTCTGCAGGCGATTGCAGCGCAGGAGTATCCGCGTGAGCGTTACGAGATTGTAGTTGCCGATGCCGGCTCAAGCGACCGGACACGGGAGATCGCCACGCGTTGCGGGGTCGACCGCATCGTGCCGAATGAGCTCAAGACGGGCGAGGCGGGCAAGACGGCCGGTATCAAGGCGGCGCGTGGCGAGTTGATTGCACTGATCGACAGCGACAATATCCTGCCCGATCCCGCTTGGCTCAGGCGCATGGTGGCCCCATTTAAAGAGCCGCAGGTGGTGGCGAGCGAACCGCTGAGCTACAGTTACCGGCGCAGTGATCCGATACTGACGCGCTACTTTGCCCTCTTGGGGATGAACGATCCGATCTGCCTCTTTACCGGCAACTACGACCGTTACAGCGCCATTACCGGACGCTGGACCGGGCTGCAGGTGGCCAGCGAGGATCGGGGCGACTACCTGCTGCTCGACCTCACGCCGGAGGCGCTGCCGACCATCGGCGCCAACGGTTTTATCCTGCGGCGTTCACTGCTGGAGCATGTCAACTGGGAGCCCTACTTCTTCGATATCGATGTGGTGCATCAGGCGGTAGTGGCCGGTTATAACCGCATGGCCAAGGTGAAGGTGGGGATCGTCCATCTCTACTGCGAGCGGCTGGCCGACTTCAGCCGCAAGCAGCGGCGGCGCATCCGCGATTTCTTGTACTATGCCGGCACGCGGCAGCGCACTTATCCCTGGCAACAGCAGAGCCGCCGTGGTATCATCAAGTTTGTGGTGGCCACGCTGCTGCTCTGGCCCCTGCTGTGGCAGGCCTGGCGCGGCTACCGACGCCAACCCGACCGCGCCTGGCGCTACCATCTGCCGGTCTGCTGGCTGACCCTCTCGATTTATGGTATCGCCACGTTGCGCCGCATGACGGGATTGCGTCAGGCACCGGTCTCGCGCACAGAGTGGCAACAGAGAGAGAGAGCCGACAATGACTGCTCGTGACGTAGCTGACATCTTCGAAAGTGTAGCGCCGATCTCCTCGGGTGTACCGGGCGACCAGATGGGCTTCATCTGGGGTGAAAATCAGCTCCATATGCCACAGGCAGCCATGGAAAGGGAGCCGAGGCGCTGATCATCGGCGAGATGAGCGAGTTTATCGTCATGGCAGCGCTGGAGATGGATCTGCCGGTAATCGAGACGCTGCATAGCGTCAGCGAGATTCCGGGAGTCAAGCGGCAGGCCGAGATCATGGCGGCCAGGTTGCCGGGAGTTCGTGTTGAATATTTGCCGAGCGGTGCGCTGGCGTTGGCTGCTACGATGCAGCGCAAGCCTCTTGCCGGTGTTACAATTAGTGAAAAGAAGGCCCACTGAGGGGCAGAGAGGAGCCTATGGCGGAACAAGAGTTGGAATATCAGGCCTGCCGCGAGCTGGCCAAAACGATTCGCAAACGGGCGCTGGAGATGACCCATCGCGGTCGCAGCGGACACGTCGGCAGCATGTTGTCGATGGCTGAGATCGTGGCCTATCTCTACCGGGAGGTGTTGCGGGTCGATCCCGGGCAGCCGAAGTGGCCGGAGCGTGACCGCTTCATCCTCAGCAAGGGACACGGGGGCGGAGCCGTCTATGCCTGCCTGGCCGAGCTGGGCTTCTTTCCACAGGAGTGGTTGCAGGGCTACTATCGTGATGCCGGCAAGCTGATGGGTCACATCTCGCACTATGTGCCGGGGGTGGAGTTCAGCACCGGTTCGCTGGGACACGGCCTGCCGGTGGCGGTCGGCATGGCGCTGGCGGCACGGCGCGCAGGAGCGCAGCATCGTATCTTCTGCCTGATGAGCGACGGCGACTGCAATGAGGGCAGCACCTGGGAGGCGATCCTCTTTGCCGCCCAGCAGCGGCTCGACAACCTGGTGGTAGTGGTCGATTACAACCGCATTCAGGCCTTGGGGCGTTCGGAAGATGTGCTCGACCTGGAGCCTTTGACCAGCAAGATCGAGGCTTTTGGCTGGGCCTGCCGGGAGTGTAACGGGCACGACTTTGCGAGTCTGGCGCAAGGCTTTGCGACGCTGCCGCTGGTTACCGGCAAGCCGTCGTGGCTCACCTGCCACACGATCAAGGGCAAGGGGGTCAGCTTTATGGAAGATACGGTCGCCTGTCACTACGGTTCGGTAAACGACAAGCAGTTGGCACAGGCCCTGGCAGAGATTGAGGAGGCGGCACAATGAGATCACTCTTTAACAAAATCCTGGTAGAGCGGGCGCAGCAGGACGAACGCATCTGGATGATCCTGGCCGATATCGGCTATGGCGAAATCGAGCCCTTCCGCGACGCCTTTCCCGACCGCTGGTTCAACTGCGGTGTCGCCGAGCAGAATATGAGCGGCGTGGCCTGCGGTGTCGCCATGGAGGGCAATATCGCAATCACCTACAGCATCGCCAACTTTCCCACGCTGCGTTGCCTCGAACAGATTCGCAACGACATCTGCTACCACAACGTCAACGTCAAGATTGTGATCATCGGCGCAGGGCTGGCTTACGGTCCGCTGGGAGTGAGCCATCAGGCCACCGAGGATATTGCCATCATGCGGGCGCTGCCCAACATGGTGGTCTTCTCGCCGGCCGACTTCGCCGAGGCCGAAGCCGGGGTATATGCCATGCTCGACCACGACGGCCCCTTCTACTACCGTTGCGGCTACAAGCAGGAGCCGCCGATTCATGGCACAGCGATCGACTTCAAGCTGGGCCGGGCCTTGCGGGTCTGTGACGGTGCAGATGCCACGATCTTCTTCAGCGGCACGATCGGCAACCAGGTGGTGCCGGCGGCGGAGAGTCTGCGGCGTGAAGGTATCAGGTGCCGGGTGGAGAGCCTGCATACGATCAAGCCGATCGACCGAGCGGCGATCGTAGCGGCGGCGCAGGAGACGGGTGCCATCATCACGGTGGAGGAGCATCAACTGCAAGGCGGCATGGGCAGTGCCGTGGCCGAGGTGTTGTGTGATGCCGGCGTGCAGCCGCGCCGTTTCCTGCGGATCGGCTTGCCCGATATCTACATCAGCGAGGTCGGTACGCATGAGTGGCTGCGGGACAAATATGGCCTCTCAAGCGCAAAATTGGCGGAGCAGATCCGGGGGCTGCTGGCATGAGGCTGCAAGGCAAAGTAGCCCTGATTACGGGGGCCGGGCGCGGTATCGGTCTGGCCGGCGCCCGGCTCTTCGCCCGTGAGGGGGCCAGGGTGGTGCTGGCCGAGATTTCAGAAGAGTCGGGGCGGGCGGCGGCGCAGATGATCACGGCTGAGGGGGGCGAAGCGTTCTTTGTGCCGACCGATGTCTCGCGCAGTGAATCGGTGCAGGCCTTGATGGAGCGGATCAGGGAGCAGTATGGTGCGCTCCATGTGCTCTACAATAACGCCTCGGTCTTCCTGCCGCAGGCCGATGGCACGCTTGACCAGATTGCAGAGTCGGTCTGGGAGCGGGTCTTGGCGATCAACCTCAACAGCATCTTCTACTGTTGCAAGTATGGTCTGCCGCTGATCGAGGCGAGCGGAGGCGGTTCGGTGATCAACACCAGCTCCAGCGCCGGCGTGATCGGTGTGCCGGGCTGTGATGCCTATACCGCCTCCAAGGGGGCCACAGTGGCCCTGACGCGCTCGCTGGCGGTTGCCTGCGGCAAGCGTGGCATCCGCGTCAACTGCATCGCTCCCGCCGGTATCGCAACGGAGATGGTCAAGGCGAGCAACCTCGACGACCCTGACTTTGATGCCGACTACTTCTTCCGCAAGGCCCCCCTCAGCCGGCTCGGCACGCCTGAAGAGGTGGCGGCTGTGGCCCTCTTCCTCGCCTCAGACGAGTCGGCCTATATCAACGGCGCCATCATCCGTGCCGATGGCGGTACGACCATCACACCGATTGCCTGAAAAAAAATTGCCGTCCACTTGACTTTCACCAGACTATCTGTTTTACTATCGCTGAATTGACTTTCGGCCATTTGGAAAATGTCGACATCAACTCCAGTACAATCGGTGCGCAAAGCACTCGATATCCTCACTCTCCTGATCTTCGATGATCCGGAGCGTCAGGGGATTGCCTTGGGGGAGTTGGCCGGCAAACTCTCACTGCCGGCCGCCACGGCGCACAATCTGGTCAAGACGCTCTGCCATAGCGGCTATGCGAGGCCCCTGGGTGGCGGACGTTATGCCAGTGGCAGCAAGTGCGACGAGATCGGTCGCTACCAGTTTGTTACCAGCCGGCGGGTGGTGTCACAACTAGCTGCACACCTGGAGCAGATCGGCCGCAAGCTCGGTGAAACCGTTATTTTTGCAGTTCTGGCTCATGGCAAACGTATTCGGCTGGCCAGTTTCGACGCCCGCCATCTGGTGCGTATCGATACAACTCAGATCGATGCCGGCAACCCCTTTACCGTACCTACCGGGCGTCTGTTGGCCGCCTTTGCCACGCCTGCGGAGCGGGAGATGATGCTGCAACAGTATGGCACACCGGCGGCCGAAGTCTGGCCGGAGGCCGCTGCCGACGGCCTGGAGGCGGCACTCGAGGCGATTCGCCAGCGTGGCTATGAGAAAATTGCCAACCAGGAGCTCACCGCTTATGCCGTACCGGTAGTGGCCGACGCCGGCCCGCTGCAGGGGGCGCTCGGCTACTTTGCACCAACCTTTCGTGTCGCACCGGGGGCCGCTGCGACGCTACCGGCGACATTGCGCCGGGCGGCTATCGAGATGGCCACAATTTTTGAGTTGGGCGGCTTGACCCGTTGTCAGCCACCGGATGAGAAGAGAGAGGGAAGTAAAGGATGAACCTGAAAGCGAAAATTCAGCAGTATGCCCGTGACATGGGTGCCGACCTTGTCGGCTTCGGCTCTATTGATCGTTGCAAACATGCGCCCCCGATGATGAGCCCGCAGGGCATCATGCCCACGGCCCGGACGGTTGTCGTGATGGGCATCCACCACCCCGATGCCTGTATCGAGCTGGGCGGCGAGAGCCACCCGCAGGAGATCGGTCCCTACTCGGTGCAATATCTGATGAATTCGCGCCTCGACGAGATGTCCTACCGCATGGGCAGCTTTATCGAATCGCTGGGCCATGGCGCTGTGCCGATCGTTTCGAGCAACATCTGGCGCTACAATCAGTACAAGGACCTCACGGCCATCTTTGCCCCCGATATCAGCCACATCTATATGGCTGTGGTAGCCGGGCTGGCCGAGATCGGCTACAACGGTCTGGCGCTGACGCCGCAATATGGCGCGCGCAACCGCTTTGTGACGGTGATCACCGATGCCGAGATCGAGGCCGACCCGCTGCTGCCGCCGGGATCGGTCTGCGACGACTGCATGCTCTGCCGCAAACATTGCCCCACCAAGGCCTTTGACAAAGAGGTTGCTGGTGAAAAGGTGTTGCGCATCGATCCCTACGAGTATCGCTTCCCCAACAAAAATCTCTGGCGTTGCGCCTGGGGTGAACACTTTGATATCGACCTCGACCTGCAGATCCCCGAGGTGGTCAATGAGCAGGTACTGCTCGATACCGTCGCCAAACATGGTGTGCGCAGCGGTGAGATGGGACAGTGCCTCAAGTTCTGTGTCCCCAAACCGTGGCGCACCTTTGAGCGGAACTACTCACGGACACCGATGCGCCGCTACGAGATGGAGCCGTTGAGCGGCAGCGCCCTAGAGGAGGCCGCCGCGCCGTTGTTGCAGGTGCCGCTGCAGCGCGGTACCGAGCGCCTGCTCGTCACTACGGCAGAGCAACTCAAGCAACATGGTATCGAACTGGAACAGTTCCTGCCCGGTGCCCGCAGTGCGGTAACCCTGTTGGTCACCACCCCTGCGAGTAACGACGACGACTACGCCTTTCGTTTCGGAGCCCAGTATCAGATCGACGGCCAATGCTACGACCTCACCCGCGGCTTTGAAAAGCTGGGACACCGCAGCCTCATGACGATCGCCCGCAGTGGCTCGCACGTCGATCCGATTGAAGTCCAGAATCCGACAGAGCACATTATCGCGGCCCTGCTTGGCGACCTCCAAGGCAGGGTAGTAGCCAATACGGTGATTACGCGCGCTGCGCTCTCATCACGTGAACTGGCAGGTGCGGTGCCCAGTGCGGCCAACGACGACTTGACGCAGAGCATCATGATGCACGCCACAACCCTCGGCGCTGATCTGGCAGGGGTGGCGCCGCTGGAGCGCCTCGAGGCGTTGCAGCAGCAGCTCAAGCCGCTCTATGAGGGGCAGGAGGTGCTCGACGCCGTCGACCACGCCATCCGCTTTACCGCCTGGAAACCGGAGATCAAGGTGCGTCGGCGCAAGGTAAAACACCCCTCCGACTGGCTGCCGGGAGCCAAATCGGTCTTTGTCTTCGGACTGCGCTACCACAAGTCGGTCCTTGAAACGGTTACCAAACCGCCGGCTGAGGCAGTTGGCCCCTACACCTTCGGCACCTACGTTACCAACTGGCTCGGCTCGATCATCGGCTATCAGCTTGTCAAGCATCTTGAGAGCCGTGGCTACAAGGCGCGTCTAGCAAGCGACCTCTTCGATACCGACTCCATGATCGGCAATCCGCGCGGCCCGCAGCCCGACCTCTTTACCAACCGCTTTGCCGGTCTGGCAGCCGGTCTCGGCTACCTCACCACCAGCGGCCACCTGGCTACGCCCCAATATGGCATCCGGCAGCGCCTGATCGCCATCGTCACCGATGCGCCGCTGACAGCCACGCCGATGCTGCCACACCCCGGCACAGCCTCTCTCTGCCACGACTGCGACGAGCCGTGCCTCAAGAGCTGTCCTTCGCAAGCTTTCTGTGCCAAGAGCGCCACAATTGAGCTTGAGGGGGTTGTGCAACAGTTCCGCATGACCGACCAGTTGCGGTGCGACTGGGTCAAACGCTACGGCCTGATGGGCGACAGCGGTTTCAAGTACCTCGGCTCGACCACCGATATTGCGCCACCGGCCGAGATCACGCCGGCGGTACTCGATGGTGCCCTGCGGCAGCTCGACAAGATCGTCAAGATCCGCCCGACGGCCACCGAACCGTGTGTCATCAACTGCCCCTACGCGACCTCGACCTCCTGATGGTCAGATAGAGCTGGGTGATGTTGGCTCATGGCTCTGTCAAGTATCACACCTTACCATTGGTGGCGGCCATGAGCCACATCGATCCAGCGCTGTTTTTCCCGCACCCAGACGCGTGCCCGCACCCCTTCGGGTACAACCAGCGAGAGATGCAGACGCCGCCGCTCCAACCACCAGCCCAGCTCCACCAGGCCATGCGGTGTCCGGTAGCTGCCCGATGCCCCGGTGAGGCCTGCCGGTGGTTGCGGCCTGACAACAATCTGGTTGGCAGCCACAGCTTCAGGTGCAACTGCGACTCCCCAGGCCGATTGGGCCAGCCAATCGACCAGCGAACCAAACATCGGATGGTTGTGGCTGAAGGTGTTGTTTGATTCACGCCACGACTCCCAGAGGGTAGTCGCGCCACGCGCCAGCATCTGCCGCCAACCGGGGAACCCGGGGCGCATGACCATTTGTGCCACCAGACGCGCAAACTCCTGCCCCTCTTGCAGATTACAGAGATATTTGGTGCTGAACATGCCGGTAGTCAGGGCGTTGTCGTGCGCTGCAATGTTGCGCCGCAACAGCTCCAGCGCCGCCGGGCTCCGCACTGGTAGCATCGCGTCAACCCCGGAGAGCGCCTGCGGTGCGAGTGGTAAGCCGCAGCTCACAACTTACAATTCACAGCTTACAATTCACCACCACTCCACTCCGCCTTGGCACCCCTCAGCCCCCTATCATCCAAGTATCCTCTCCCTCTCCTTGCGCCTCTTTCCGCCCTCCGGGGGCCAAGGCCCGCGGCACCGGCGCGGCTATTTTCAGCGATCAGCGTGCCTGCGCAGCAGGCGAAAATAGCCGCGCTATCAGTGCGATCAGTGGTTACTCCCACACGCCCTTCTCAGCCGCCGACATATTGCTGCAACCACAGATTGCAGCAGCGAGTGGTTAAAAGGCTCCGCAGTTGCAGCCCCCGCACCCCGCTCCGCGCCTCCGCGTGAGCCCCCCGCCGCCCAAATGACATCGTGACATCAGGCGTCATAGAGTCACAATTCGGCTCACAGCTTACGATTTACAAGGGCGCGATAGCGCCCCACCCCATTCGTGTCGCTTGGTGTCTATTCGTAGTTCTCTTCACCACGCTAGCCGTGTATAGTATGGTTAACAAACAACTCTATGTCCCCACCCCACCCCAACTCCAAGCGTAAAACCACCGTAGAGAGTATCAGCGTTGGCTCCATTGTGGCGCAAGTCACCTACAAGCCGATACGCAACCTCTATCTGCGGGTGAAATCGGCGCATGGACCAGTGGAGCTGTCAGCGCCACTGCGCGCCTCGCGCAAGCGTCTGGAGCAGTTTCTGAGCAAGCAGGAGAGTTGGATTCAGCGGCAGCAACAGCGTTATCTGGAACAGGCGACAGCCCTGCAGTGCGAGGCGGCGGATGGCTCTCTCAGCTATTGGGGGCAACGTTGCCGCCTGGAGCGGATCGCAGCACAGGAGATCAAGATCGAAGCCGCAGGGGGGCTGATCCGACTCTATGCGCCGGCGCTGATTACAGCGGAAGAGTCCCGGCTCTGGCTTGAAAAGTGGCTGCGCGAGCAACTCGCAGGGGCGCTGTCGAAGTTGGTCGTGCAGTGGTGCCGGAGCATCGGAGTTGCGGTGGGACGTGTCACGATACGGCGCATGAGGTCACGTTGGGGCAGTTGCAATGCCACACGCGGCTCAATCACCATCAACAGCGAGCTGATCCACTATCCCCCTGCCTGTCTCGAATATGTGGTCGTACATGAGCTGCTGCATCTGCTGGTGCCACGCCACGACCGCCACTTCTATGCCTTGTTGGATCGCTATCTGCCGGGCTGGGCAGAGGCGCGGCGCGAATTGGCCCGACGTCCCTTGCGGGCACCTTTGCCTTAGAGAATCTTGAGGCGTGGCAGGTCTTGGATATCGATGCAGCCGACAAGCAGGCCGGTGCCATCGACGACGGGCAGGTCGTCGATTTTGTGGCGTTCAAAAATCTGCAGCACATCGACGGCGAGTTGATCGCTGGTGACACGAATCGGATCGCTGGTCATGAGTCTGCTAATCGGTTGTACCAACAGGTCATGAGTCGCTGCCAGATAACGGCGCAGGTCGCCATCGGTGAAGATGCCGGCCAGGTGACCATCATCGGTAATAATACAGGCGGAACCGCTCTTGGCGTGCGTCATAGCGATAATTGCATCCTCCACCAGAGCGGTAGCGGGTACAGTGGCCAGCGCCGCACCACTGCGCATGATATCAACCACCCGCAGCAGGAGGGTACGCCCGATCGCTCCGGCCGGATGAAGACGGGCGTAGTCGTCGCGCTTGAAGCCGCGCGCCTTGAGCAGCGCCATGGCGATGGCATCACCCAGCGCCAGAGTGGCGGTGGTGCTGGCAGTGGGAGCCATATTAAAGGGACAGGCCTCATGTGCTACCGGAAGGTGGAGCACATGGTCGCTACAGGTAGCCAGAGCGCTTTCAAGATTACCGGTCAGGGCCACAATCGGAATCGCGAGGCGGCGCACCGAGGGGATCAGCGCGATGATCTCCTCCGACTCGCCGGAGAAGCTGAGCGCCAGCAGCAGGTCGCCGGCAGCCAGAATACCGAGATCACCATGCATCGCCTGCACCGGATTAAGCACCACACTGGTCGAGCCGGTGCTGGCCAGGGTAGCAGAGATCTTCTCGGCGATTGCGAGATTTTTGCCGACACCGGTTACAACAATTTTGGCGGGGCGGGCGATCGTGGCCAACATCGACTCGATGGCGCGATCAAAGCTCTCGCCCAAAACGTCCCGTGTCGCCTCCAGGGCTTCGATTTCAACATCAAAGACTCTCCGTGCATGATCGCTGTGCCTGATAGTAGTGGTAGTCTGGTGCATGTTTGCTCTCCGGCTGTGAATTAATGGGAGACCGCGACACTCGCATCTCGTTCAAGCGGCATTCCGCCCGCTATCACCTCAACTTCGAGGGCAAGATCGAGTGGCAGTCCCGGTGGAAAACGGCGGCGTGAGATACGCTCCAGCTTGCTGGGGCGTGACAGAGCCTTTTCAAGGCGTTTGCGCAACGCCTCGGTGGGACGGCTCTCAAAGAGCGGTGCCAGCTTTTTGATATCGGCATCAAGCGTCGGGATAGTGATCTGATAGCCGATGGCAGTGCCATCAGCATACTGCTTGAAGTCGAGATCACAGCGCAACTCCATTTTGCGGATACGGGCAGTGGTCGAGACCGAGCCGATGTTCTCCTTGACCCTGAACTTGACCTGGCCGGTCGCCTCGCCGGAGATGCGGCGGAAGGTAATGGCGCGCCGCAGCTCCTGCTGTGAGAGTTCTGAGGAGAGCTTGAGTGTGTCGAAGCGGATCCAGAGAATTGTCTCGTAGTGTCCCAGCATGTACTTGCGCCGCTTGCTGCGGTTGGCAAAGGAGCCCTCAAAATCGAGCACTTCATTTACCAGGTCAGCCGGCAGGCAGACCTTGAGACGGGGTGCCTGAGTGGCAGCCCTGATCTGAATGGCGACCGGAAGCGCCACCTCCTCCTGCTCCTCGTCAAGCGAAAAGTTGGTAAATCCGGAGAAGTTGTAGTGCTCAGGGATGAGACCGGGCGGCAGCAGCCAGCCCTTGAGACCGAACATCTCACGTGCCAGGCGGTAGAGACGTTTGCGACTAACCGTCAGCGTGGCGCCAACGGCCGGCAACCCGGCTCTGGTTCTGCCATGTTGCGTGATTGTGACCCGTGGTTCGAGACGGTAGAGCTGGCTCAAAAGCAGTGGGCGCAACGCCATGCCGATCGCACCCGAAAACCATAGCAGTACCGCCAACACCACCAGCAGGCGGAGCAGTACACGGCGTCTCGATTTGGGTTTTTGGGGCGACATGAGACCATGATACACGATTGCTGGCCTCTTTTAAAGCCCCGGCGAGGCGCTGCCTAGCGCACCAGCAGCAACGTGCCGTTGGGCGGGCTCTGGTAGCAGCCGATATCGACCTTGCCATTGTGGGTGCGTGGCACACCGTCAAGATCGGTAGCCGATGCTGCCCCCAACCAGCCGTCGATCAGACCGGCTGCATGACAGGGCGAGTTGCTACGCAGGCGGAAGTTGGAGCTACTCTTGAAAAGCGGGTCGACCCGCAGTGAACTGGTACCGATATAGCCATCCTGCGGCGTCCCGGGTGGAAAGGCGCAGTGATGGCAGAAGGGGCCGTTGCCATCAAGTCGGTGCCACTCGGGCGAAGCCGTGCCACTCAGCGCAGCGCTGCATGTGTTGCCGTAGAAGATCGTATTCTCGACCCGGCCGCTCCCCTGAAAAGAGACGCCACCGCCATAGCCGGCCTTGCCCTGCAGGGCTGAGTCGGGGGCGCTGTTGTTCACCACCGTACAGTTGCGGAAGATCGCGTTGCCGGCCACGGCGATACCGCCACCGCGGTTGGCGCTGTTGGCGTAGACGAGGCAGTTATCGACCAAGCCGGCCGAGGCGTAGATACCGCCGCCATATTGGTTGTCGGTAACCTCTCTGTGAATCACCGAGTTGTTGTCGACGATACAGCGTGTCACACGTCCGGCGGGATCGGTGACTGCCACGCCGCCGCCACGTATATAGAAGATATTAGCCCGGTTATCGGTAATGCGGCAACCGGCCAGGGTGCCACCTCTGACAATCCAGACGCCGCCCCCGAAGTTGCTGCCTGCCAGCGACGGGCGGCCACCTGTGATAGTAATGCCCTCGACCAAGGCTCCGGGATGTGCCAACAACATCACGCGACTATTTGGGTTGCTCCCGGCCAATCTGATTGTAGCCCGTTTGTAGCCGGGGCCACGAATGGTATAGGCTTGGTTCACCTCAAGCGTCTTGTCGGTGAGATGCCCTCCCTCGCCCAACAGCAGCGTTGAGCCGACAATCAGTTGCGGTAACACCTCGGTAAAGTTGGTGGCAGCGCTCTCCCAACTCGCATGGGGATATTTGCTGGCAAGGTTTTCACCCGCCACCAGATAGACCACCCGTGGTACCACCAGCAGGAAGTCGCGGCTCTCAAACTCGGCCATCTGGCCCGGATTCTCCCGCTCAGTTACGGTGAGATGCACACTGTAGCGCCCGGTAGGAATGGTTTGCGCAAAGCTGTTGCCGCTCCCGATAATCTGGTTGTCAAACTGGTCGGTAAGCACCCAGGCGTAGTCATAGAGTGCGTCGGGGTCTGCCTCTTGTAGCGTGGCGTTCATAACAACCACTTCATCGCTGAAGAGCTCTGTCGCCTCAGCGACAAAGCTGCAGCCAAAGCCGGTGATATCATACTCATAACAGCCGATATCGGGTGCGCCGCCGCCACTCTGGCGCGGCTGTCCGTCAAGATCGTATGCTGCCATATTGTCGTAGAGATAGCCGGCGTCGATACCGACGGCGTTGGCACGCAGACGGTAGTCACCACCTGCGAAGTCGACAAAGGCCCACTCCCGTTCGAAGATGGCGCCGTTGCCGATAGTGTAGCTGCTGCTCATGAAGGCGCAATTGAAGAAGAGGTTCGACATCGTGCTGTAGCTGGCTGCGCTGATTGAATGGGGCCCCCACTCGGGCCAACCGCGCGACACGTCGGTTATCGGCGCGCTGTTGCCGACAAAAATCGTGTTGTATACCCTGACATCCACACCATCGAGCCAGGCGACACCGCCATTACGTTCAACGGCAGTATTGGCGACCACAGTACAGTTCTCGATCCGTCCACTGCCCGACAGCGCCACTCCGCCGCCAAACTGCGCTTCGTTATGGTGTACCAGCGAGTTGGCCAGCCTGCCGGCCGCCACGTATGCGCCACCACCGAGCGATGTGCCGGTGTTATCTATGTTATTGGTGTTGCCGTCGATGATACAGTGTGTTACCAGTCCGCTGCTCCCGGTGATACCGACAGCGCCACGTTGATAGTGGTTGCCGGCCACATTGCCGGTAATACGCGACCAGGAGAGCGTACCGCCGCGAGCGCCGATCCAGACGGCATAGCCCGGTTGCGGCACCGGTGTGCCTTCGAGTCTGATTTTATACTTGGCGCCGGTGATGGTAATTCCACTCACTTAGGCAGCGGCGTTATCGATCACCAGGGCACGTGAATTATCACCCGCTGCATTGGAGTCGACTCGCAGCGTACAACTTTGCCAGCCGCTCCCCACCACCTTGATGGCTCGATTGATATAGGCCGTGGTGGGGATATAATGCTCGCCCTCCGAGAGGATGATAACCGAGCCGTCGGTCGCCACTGCCAGTGCGTCGAGTAGGCTGGTGGCGGCCGTCTCCGGCGTGCCGTAGGGTGAGGCCGAATCGGGTAGCGGCACACTTGAGACGTAGTTGG
>CAZRGQ010000049.1:18073-20052 GCA_964599645.1 uncultured Lentisphaerales bacterium
TGGGGAGAATCAGGAGGTAGTCCTGAAGCACAATCTCAATACCGCGCTGGTCGAGGCTGTTGGTGAGGCCTAGTGTAACCGAGTGGTAGCCGAAGTCGGGGAGCGAAAAGGTGAAAACCTCCTCGGTTGAGTTGGTAACCGTGGTGCCAGCTTTGGATATGACCCATGAATAGGTAAGCACGGCGCCCTCCGGCTGCGCCAAAACACGCGGGGTCAGCGTGATCTCTTCATTAGGAAAGGCCTGCTCTTTGTCGGCCGAGAAGACCGCATCAAAATCGGACAACTCCACTTCATAACAGCCGATATCGGGGGCAGTGCCGCTGAGTCGCGGCTTGCCGTCGAGATCGACAAGCGGCATATCGGCGTAGGGGAGTGCGGCATCGATGGCTCGTGAGAGCGCCGCGAGGTGGAAGTCGCCCCCTGCGTAGTCAACAAATGGCATGGTGAAGTCGAGTACCGCCTCGCTACCTAAAGGTTCACAGAGGTAGAAGGCACAGTGGGCGAAGGCATTGGTCATCGCCTTGTAGTTTGCCGCATTTGCTTCTCTTGGCCCCCATTCAGGCTTGCCGATTAGAGCATCTGACAATGAAGATTTGTTGCCGGCAAAGATCGTGTTGCGCACCTCGCTGCCGCCGAACCAGACAACACCGGCGGCAGCCACCAGACCGGTGTTGGCCGCCACGGTGCAGCCACGCACAATGCCGCTGCCGGCGATGGCCAGACCGCCGCCACGTTGAGCGGTATTGCCGAACAACAATGAATTTTCCAAGACGCCAGCGGCCACATAGGCGCCGCCGCCGTTGGAGTTGCCGGAGGCATCCTGATAGTTGTAGTTGTGGTCGATGATCGAGTGCGTCACCAACCCGTTGGCGCCCAAAATCGCCACACCGCCACCAGTGGCGTAGTGGCTGCCATTACGGTTGTTGGTGATGCGCGACCATGAGACCGTCCCACCCGGCTTGCCGATCATGACGCCGCAGCCGCAGCCGCTATTTCTGAGATTAGAGTAGACTTTGACCTTCCCCCCTGTAAGCGTGACACCAGTCACTTCTGCATCAGGGTGGCCGATAATCATGACGCGCGACTCTTCGTCGGGGGCGTTGGCCGCAACAGTAATGATGCAGCGCTCCCATGCAGCCCCTTCGATCCGCACCGCCTTGTCGATACCGAGCGTGCGTGACAAGGTGTAGGTGCCATCGGCCAGCAAGATCACAGCCCCGTCAACGGCGGCGGCATAGGCATCGGCCAGTGAGCCGGCGGCTGTCTCCGGTGTCGCGTAGGGAAAGGCGCTGCCGACAGGTGGTGGCGTGGCCACATAGTTGGTGCGCGGTGCCAGATAGAGGGCGTCGCTCCCACTGACAGTGGCCGTGCCGCCATTGATCGTGTCGGTCACGCTCAGCGTGACTGTGTAGCGCCCCGGTGTGGCAAGAGTGGTGGTAAACTCCTCGTCGCTGGAGGTGGCTACCACCTCATCATCTTGCACAATACTCCACGCATACTCAAACGCGCCGCCGGCACGGGACGCCAGCAAGCGTGGTGTGAGGGTAAAGGCGGTGCCGGCAAAGGGGGTTGTCTGGTTGGCTGCAATCGCGACAGCAAACTCGGTATCATGCGCAAATTCATGGCAACCGATATCGGGCAGTCCGACGGCACGTGACGTGTCGCCGCTGTAGTCGGTGGCCGCATGAAAGCCGGTATCGGGCACCATGCCGGCGTCGATGCAAGGTGACAAGGCTGTCAGGCGGTAGTCGCCTGCTTGCGGGTTAACAAAACAGGGAGCGTTCGTCACTGTGGCTGTACCGATAGCGAGCGGCAGGGCTGAGTTGAAGATGGCGGCAGCCGCCTTTGATGCGTTGGAGTAGTGGATGTCGGGCGCCCCTGCCTCGATATTGTTGTAGGCATAGTTGCCCCGGACGATTGTATTGAACTGAATACTGGGTTCTGGCTTCTGAATTCTTGGTGCGCATCCACTATTGTGG
>CAZRGQ010000050.1:0-19739 GCA_964599645.1 uncultured Lentisphaerales bacterium
GTCCAGGTGCCGCTGTTGATGGTGCAGTCGCCGGTGATGACAAAGTTGGTGAAACCACTGTTGCCGTAGAGTGTCAGTAGCGTCACTGTGCCGTTGTAATCTGTCTGCGACCACGAACTGACCGCGATGTCGAGATCCCAGGTCAGGTCCTTGCTACTGGTAGCATCAAGTAGAATTGCATCACCTGCTTGCGGTGCTACGCCACTACTCCAGTTGGCGGCGGTGCTGGCGAGGTTGTCGCTGCCACCGCCACTCCAGGTGCATGTTGCACTGGCAGATAGTGTTGTCGGCAGCGCCAGCGCTGCCACTATGACAACCCCAAAAAGAAAAACTCCGTTAAGAAGAGTTGACTTGCGCTTAGACTGCACTGTTTTGGTCATGATCTGCCTCTTGGTTTGGGTTTGCAAAAATAGTGAGCACCGAATCAAAAAATCCAAATTCACCTGAAGCTGTAAACCACGATTAACGTTTCAGATAGCACCATTAAAGCCGATGCTATATTATGTGTCAATCGAAAACATTGCTTTTTGGTATCATACAAGATGCTTGATAGAACCAACTGGAGGGCGAACCTGTGGTGAGCCGTCAGGCAAGAAAAAGTGCATGAGTAAGCGGCATCTGCAAAAAACCTCTCGCAGCTACTGGTCTAATCTGCCAGCATTTCACACCAGAGTTGCGCCTCGTTGCGTGTTGCCGTGGAGGCTTCGGGCGCTGCGGCGACCTCGGCGAAGGTCTGGCGCGCCTTGGCCAGATTTTTGTCGATCCGGTAGTAGGCTTCGCCAAGATTGAGTTTGTGCACCATACGCTCCGCTGGATTGCTGGTGGCGGCGATCTGCTTCTCGATCCAACTGGTCGTCTGCCCCAACAGCTCGTAGGGAACACCTTTGAGACAAATATTTTGAACCTTGTTGAAAATAGAGTTGCGAGTCCACTCGGCCATCTGTCCCTTGGCAGCGACCGCCTTGGCCGCAACCTCCAGTGCCAGCACCGAGCCTTCACTGGTACGCGTCAGGACCTGTATTGCCGTCTCCGGTTCAACGGCTTTAAACCACTCATCATCATGCAATGAGGCGGCCGCCGCCAGAATTTCACGGTATTCCGCAACCGCCAGAAGGTACATCCGCTGGCTCTCCGTCCCCTGATGCAACATCCCATAGATATCGCCCAGCTTGACAATAGTGCTGCACTTCTCTTTGCCGGAGAGTTGCGGGAGCGCCTCCTGATAGAGCGCCAAGGCCTGCTGCAGCCAGACGCTGCCTTCGTCGTACATCTGGAGATGAGTACGGTAGATCGAGGCAATCTCGACCCGGCGAGCCGCCCGCTCAATTAATGAGAGTTGTTCTTCGGGCAATTTCTGTTTTAACTCGAGCGCCTCCAACATATAGCGGGCACCGACATCCCGTTCGCGCAGCGTGTGAATATAGGTGTAACCGATACCGAACAGCACGGCAATCCGTTTTTCAACCCCCAATTCGAGCGCCAGCAGTCGCTTGTTGGTTTCGATCTCCTCTCGCGCCTCGCGCACACGAGCGTGAGTTGCGGCAATAGTGTCGAGCGCCAAGAGACGATCACGATCTTCAATCCCGTCACTCTGCAAGAATGCCTCCATGGCCTGCCGGATGGGGGCATAGCTGGCGTTATCGTTACGGTGGATCAGGTTGGCAATGTGATGAGCCGCCTCGCGGCGCTCTGCCACTGTGATGCCGGGCTGCGCTATCTGCGCGGCGAGTACGGCCACAGCTTCGACGATCTTCTGCTCTGCCGCCAAAGCGGTCGCCTGTGCTATGGGTGTATCGGCCGCCGCAATACCCGCGAGCAGCAACATCACCGCAGTCATGGCCTGCCACTGATAAAACTTCATATTCATGCGCTTCATTACAATCCCTCTCCTACTTCATCTCTAAAATCAAAGTCTGAAAACCGGTGGGGCTATGCCACTGGCCGCCATTCCAGGCACCATCGCTGGTGACAATCATGAAACCGAGCTTGTTGCCTTGTGATACCGCTACGCCGATCTGGTCGAGCGGGATCGTCACCAGTGAACGCCAGTAGCCGGGTTCAACGCTGCATTTAACCTGCCATTGCGCCGGTTGATCCACCCATTGGGTCGGGCCGCGTCCAGTATAGCGGTTGCCGTTGAGGCCGTAGGCCAACTGGTAGTAAGAGCCGGCCTCCTTGAGGCCGCCATCGACGAAGATTTCAACCGTCGGCCCCAGCAGGCTGTTCCAGTCGCTCTTCTCCGGCAGGGGCGGATATTTGCCCGCCTGGTAGTTGGCAAAGCAGTTGGGGTCTTCAAGGCGCAAGGCGAGGTAGAGATTGACCTTGTCGTGAGCCAGTTTAATGGTGGCAGCACGGGGTGAGGGTTTGTTGGCGTCGCTGATCACAGTCAGGCCGTCGATCAACGCCGCTTGGCTCCACTCCGGGGCGTTAAGGTCGTCGCCTGTCGGGGCGTGTGCAATCACGGGAACCGTCAGCGTGATACGCGGTGGGATTTTAGCCGCAGCCTCGACCAGACCCAACATGCGGTTGCGATGGAGCTCGATCAGGCGGCGCGAGCCGGGATGTTGCGCCGCCGCCAGCGCGGCGGCCAGTTGCTCCTTGACAAAATCGCTCAGACCTTTGTCGACGATGTAGTGTTTGCAGGCTGAGACGGGGTCGTCGTTCCAGAAACAACCGGCCGGATCGCCGTTGTAGTTTTCGGCCAGACGTTCATAGTAGGCGATCATCGGCGCAGCGGCCTCACGGTAGGCGCGGCGGCAGAACTCGCGTCGTGCCTCTTTGATATCGAGCTCGGGATCCCACATCAGGCGCGACATGACCCAGAACTCAATTGCCGAGATATCGAAGACGCGATCACCATACGAGTCGGTGCTATCGGCCGCCGGCGTATCGAGATAGAGCGCTTGCAAGCCGTTTTCCAGATAGTAGTTGATATCCTGCTGTGCCACCTCGCAGACCGCATGGTAAAACTGCGGCGTCGTGTGACAGAGATAGTATTCGTAGAGCTGCTCGACCTTGATGCCGGCCTGCTTGAAGCTCTCAGCCCGCTCATGCCAGGCGCCGTTAACAACGGTATCGAAGACGGGGCGCTTGTGGTTTTTGATATAGGGGCAGTATTCAACGCTGCCGCCACGCGGTATCACGCCGGGGGCAATGGCGCTGAAGATGTAGGCGCGCATCGGCGAGGGTTTGAGGTAGGGGAAACGCGCGGTCAGGTAGTCCCAGACGGCGTTATTAAAGAGGGCGTACTGCGTCGACCTGAAATTGGGGTCTTCCGGCCGCACCACGACACCGCCCGGCAATTCGATCGGACGGCTGCAAAACTCGCATTCACACAAGTTCCAGTTGTCGCCATGCCCGATCGTATAGGAGGTGACGCTGCGCGGTTGTGACGCCACCAATTTGGCCGCCTCTTCACAGAAGGCCTTGACCAGCGCCGGATTCATAAAGCAGAGTTGGCAGTCGTGTTGCGCATCGCGTTGGCCACGCACCAGCGGATAGAAGTCGGCATGTTCGGGAAGATATTTGCGCGGATCGATCAAGCCGTCTAACGATAGATTCCCCATGCGCTCAGACATGTTGTGCGTCTGGCTCAAAAACAGGTGCAACCGTGGTGACATGTTGCCATCGATCCAGCGCGTGAAGGTGTTGAGCAGTCGTGCCTGCCAGATGATCATCGCACCGCTGTGTGCGGTCCAATAGCGCCGGAGCGGCAGACGCGGCACATCGACCAACCGCTCCACCTGATTTGCCAACGTCGCCTGCCGGCTGTAGATGGTGCCACACCCCTCCTCCGCCTCGGCGGGACGTACAAAGATGATATCGCTATTGCGTTCGAGGAAGCGGTAGACGCTATTCAGCACCCCCTTGGTTTGGAGTGCGACCAGCCAGATGTCGTGCCCCTCCTGCACAATGATGAAGCCATCGCTCCCCTCCAGACGTTTGAAATCGTCAACATGGCGTGCGGCAAATTGTGCCACGGCAGGTGAAGTTTGCGGTGTGCCGAGTCGGATTTTGGTCGGCAACGCCCCCGTCTCCCTGACTACGGGTAGAAGGCCGCCACTGATCCGCGCCAGCCAATTGGTCAGCTCCTGAGCGGCATACTCTAACTGCCGTTGCGGCGCTTTGAGATCCAGCACCACCTCGGCCTGCGCCCGGCCATCCTGCACCAGTGGCAACGGCGCCGCCTGCAGGGCGGTTGCCATCATCGTCACCAACGACACCCAGAATGCGGTGTAGTAACCTGTTTTCATAGCTTGCCTTCCGTTCATAAAGCCTAAAACCCTGAATCGTTTCAGTCGGTGGCGATTTAAGCAGATAAGTTGGGGACTGTCAAGTGTAAAATGTGAAATGTGAAATTGTAAGGCAAAGGGCGCTGGGGGATGAACGCTGATAACGAAGGGAGCCATTCGATAGGCGCAACGTTCCGGTAGGGCGCGATCTCCGGTGCGCCGCAGTCGCGGCCCCGGCGTCGACGGCGCGACGCCCTCCAGAAGGTACTGGGCGGCAGGCCCTTGCCGCCGCAGTCGGGGCGGCTGTGCAACACCGGAGGCGCAATAAGCAGCACGACCAAAAACAATACCGCAGTACCCGTAGTACCCGCCCTGCGCAGCAGGATGGCCAGAGAGGAGGCGCATGGAACCGCCGGAACACCTGCAACACCGCAGGGCGGCGCGGCATGGTGCCCAAAGGGCGGCCTCCCAGCCTCCGTTCCGGCGGGGGCTGGGAGGCGTGTGGGCAGGATGGCGGGAAGGAACACATGGCACTGCAAGGACGCAGGGCTGCAAGGGGGGCCGTGACTGCAGGGAAACGGTCGGCAACTTGAAAAATAGAGGCGATTATGCTACAACTCAATCGGTGCTGCAATGGATGCAGACCGAATGTGCCACCTGATAGAGCGTGAGGGATTTTATGAACTGTAAGAGTTTGTGCAGCTTGATGGTGTTTGTGGGCATGCTGACGAGCGCTTGGCTGCATGGCCAGGTGTTGCCGGCGGACCGAGCCTATTTTGCGGCGTGGCGCGGTGCCGGGCGCCAGGGTGAGATACCGGCGCCGGACAAGATCGTCAATGTAAAGGATTATGGCGCCGTAGGCGATGGGGTCGCCAATGACCGTGCCGCCTTTAACAGCGCCCTGAATGCTGTGAAAAATGGCGGCGGCGTGGTCTTCGTTCCGGCAGGCACTTACGCCCTTGATGGGGGCTTGAAGTTGGAGAGTGGCGTCGTGATACGTGGACAACGCTCCAGCAATACCAAGCTGGTCTTCAGCCATTTTGGCTACTGCATCTATACACAGGGGAGCTTGAGCAGCCCGACCGTCGCCATTACCGCTGGCGGTGAGAAGGGGAGCAGTGTGCTGACCGTCAGTGATACGAGTGGTTTTACGGTGGGCGACTATGTCGATAGCGGCAGTGGTACACTCAGCGACTACTCCTACTATCTCAACAGTGATGCTGCGGTAGCGCCGTCAATGCCGTCGTGGTGGGATATTCCGCAGACGTTGCCGATTGCAGGCCCGCCGCATTCACGCACCACCGAGAAGTTTAATCCGGCCAAGGCGCGTTGGAACCGTGGTGGCGAGGTGGCTTACGCTCCGCCGAGTCTGGCTCGTCAGCCGCAGAGCCAGGAGGTCGCGTCTGGCAGCAGTGTCGCCTTTGAAGTCGAGGCCTACGGTACGCCGGTGGCGGAGTATCAGTGGTACCGCAATGGCGTGGCGTTGAGCGGCCAGCAGAATGCAACGCTTGCAATCGCAAAATGCCGCATGTTTCACGCCGGCGACTATCGCTGTCTGATCAGCGATCCGCAAGGAGAGGTCTGGTCGGCCATTGCGACCTTGGCGGTCTACCCCAGCGGGCCGGAACCGACGGTGATTATGGTGCAGTAGGAGATTTGCATCCTGCTGCCACATCAGCCATGTTACGGCTGCGTTGGCGGCGCAGGACGAAGATGATGCCGCCGAGGGCAACATAGGCGAGTGTGACGGCGACGTAGAGGATCGAGAGAGAGGCGGCATCGGCACGGCTGCGGCCGACAGCCTCCATAAACCAGACGTAGCCTTTATCACGCAGTCCCACGCCGAAGATCGAGATAGGGATCATCTCCATCAGGGTAATAAAGGGCACAAAACAGCAGAAGGGAAGCAGCGCCAAGCCCAGCCCCAGAGCGCGTGAGAGGCTGTAGACTGCCGCAATGGCGAAAAATTGAAAGATGAAGGAGAGCACCATGCAGTAGACCCAGAGCAGGGGCCGGCTGGCATAGACTTTGACCGATGAGAGTATCTTATCGAGGATGCGCATCACCGGCGCGCCGATGCGGACCGGCAGCCAGGAGACGAGCAGGCGCAGGAGACGCTGCTCTACCAACACCACCCCCCCTCCCAACAGCAGCGCCATGGCGGCGCCGGGCAGCAACAGGAAGCGGTTGCTCCAGTTGGGGATCAGGTCGCGCATGAGGAGCGGGAAGAGCAGGCCATAGGTGGCCAGGGCGATAAAGCCGGTCAGGCGGTCGACCAGGACGGAGGCGGCAGTATTGGCGGTGCGGGCGCTGTGGTGGCCGATATCGGCGATGCGGTAGGCGTCGCCACCAATCGTCGAGGGTAGGAAGAGACTGAAGAAGGCGCCCGTAAGGTGGCTGGCAAAGAGGCGGCGTAACGGCTGGCGGATACCATCGGCTGCCAGCAGTAGGCGCCACTTGAGCGAGGCCAGCAATGTGTTACTCGCCAGAAGAGCGAAGAAAAGCGCTACCCAAGACCAGCGGATCGTCCCCAACTGTGAACGCAGGCCGGCCACATTGATGCGGCGGTAGCAGAGCCAGAGCAGCAGTGTACTGACCGCCACCTTGGCCAGAAAATTGAGGGTACGTTTCATCTCAGGTTTGGCCCACCACACGTGCCGGCACTCCCACGGCCAGACTATGCGCCGGCAGCGGCTTGTTGACTACCGCTCCGGCACCGATCACACTGCGTGCACCGATCGAGGCGTTGTCGAGCACCGTTACCCGTGCCCCGAACCAGCAGTCGGCTCCGATCTCCAGCGGACCGCGGGTAACCATCCCCGACTGGGCGGCAAAGGGGGTGGCATCACGGTAGTCGTATTCGCCACCGCTCAGAAAGTAGCAGTAGGCGCCGATCATGCAGCCGGTACCGATCGTAAGGCGGTTGGACGAGAAGAGGGTGCAGTTGGCCGAGAGGTTGACCCGCTCCGCCAGTTCGATGTCGCCACCTTTGCAGTAGACGATCGAGTGGCGACCGATGTAGACGCCATCGCCGCAGAGAATACCACGATTCCCCTCCCCTTTGGCGTCGAGCGTGGCAAAGTCGTCGATGATGGCGCCGCGCCCCAGGACGATTTTATGGGTGTGGCGTAGTGTCAGACTGCGGCCGAAGACGACCCCTTTGCCACACTCCTTGAACATCACGGGGTAGAGGAGGCGGCGCAAGACGAGTCCCAATGCCCCCGGCAGATTACTGCAGAGCAGCACCAACAGTTCGTTGCGCAGAATGCGCCAGAGGCTGATTGCCCCGTGCGTCAGGCGGCAGTAGCTCTGCCAGGCCGAGCCGGAGCTGCCGAGTTCCTTAACCTTGCAGCTTTCAGCGCTCATCATATCCTCCTTGCTGCTGGAGTGCTGCCAGCAGACGCGCTTGCACGGCAGCGGGTGAATACTCCTGCAGGGCAAAGGTGCGTCCGGCTGCCCCCAGGCGTGCGGCCAGCGCCGGCTGCTCCAGCAGCAGCGTGAGGCACTCCTGAAAGTCGGGATAGTCGCGGAACCAGAGGCCGCCCTGCGCCCGCTCGGTCTGATCCTGCAGCACAACGCCGCGATCGTGGACCAGGACGGGGCGTCCCGCCAACCAGCTCTCCAGCAGCACGATACCGAGGCTCTCATTGACCGAGGGGTGGCAGAAGGCGACAGCGCCGGCCATGGCATCGTGCTTCTCCTGCTCACTTACAAAACCGAGGTCGAAGAGGTGGGGGCCCATCCCCTCAGGCGTCTCAAAGCTGCCGCTGCCGGTCAGGACCAGCTTGATATCGTGCCCCGTCAGACGCCGGTAGGTGGCCCAGTAGTCGATCAGGAGCGGAGTGCCCTTGAGCTCTTCACGCCGTCCGCAATAGAGGATATAGGGCGCTGTAAAGCCCAGTTTGCGGATTGTGGCCGTGGCATCAGAGGTAAAGTCGTCAAGGGCAAAGCCGACCACCGGCGCGGGGCGCCCGGCGGCCACAAGCTCCGGGCCGTAGAGTCGCAACGCCAGCTCACGCTCCGGCAGGGTATTGAAGATAAAGCCGGCGACTGAGCGGAACATGCGGGCGATGCGCCGCACCCTGGCAAAAGGCTCGTCGTGCAGACAGGGCACCAGCAGCATCTTCTCAGGTGCCAGACGCGCCACCGCCAGCGTCAGACCGAAGAGGTAGGGTCCTGCTACAATGCGGTCGAATTTGTGGCGGTTGGCCGTCAGATACTCCTCCAGCGCCCGGCTGTTGACGTTGTTGTCGATCCAGAGGTCTTCATCGTGGTCGCTGACCTGCTCGCCGGCACTGATCGGTCGCTGTACCCGCAGAAAGGCTTCGATATCGCGGTCGCCATTGACCGAGAAGCGGATCACGCGCAGTCCCTCGTGAACAAACTCGCCTGCCGGGTGTTCATTGACCCAGGTAAAGTGGTTGCTGGCACAGGTGGTCAGGAGCGTCACCTCACAGCCGCCGCTCCGTGCCAACTGTGCCAGGTTGAGCAGCAGCGTCTCGGCACCGCCGACGGCGCCGCCGGCGGCCAGACGCGGCGCCACAAAGGCGACGCGCAACGGGTGCTGCTGCTCTGCCGGCTCCCGGTTGTGGCTCACTGCTCCCTCGCTGCCAGTTGCTGCTCCAGCGCAGCGATGCGCTGCTCCAGTGCGTTCAGGCGCGTCTGGTCGCGCTTGGCTACAATCTCGGTAGCCGCCAGCAGCAGTGTATTGACCTGATTCTGTTGCGACCAGAGGCGATAGGTGTAGAAGCGCAGCAGGCTCCAGATGGTCTGTTTCAGCTTGCGCAGCAGCGGTGCCCCGCGGGTGCGGCGCTCGACGATCTCAAAGTCGTTGATATCGACCTGGCTTGCCTGCCGGATACAGGCGAGATAGCGCTCCAGGAAGTCGGCATCATCCTGCAGGTTGACGAGATTGAAGCGCTCGGCCCGTGCCACGGCGGCCTCGTCGTATTCGCCACGGGCGCGACGCTGAGCCACGCGTTCACGAAGCTGCTGCACAATGGCGGCGACGTCGAGCCCCTCGGCTCCGATATGTATGCTGTTCTCTTCTGACATAGCAGAGACGATTTTAGCAAGATAGAACGAACTTTAGCAAGCAATTGCCGTTGACCCGCCGGGGACAATGTTTTAGACTCTGCGGCATGAATGGCACCATGCAGAGTGCCATCGCGTTACTTAACAGCAGCAGAGAGAGAACTTATGTCGCAGGATCGTCTGGTTTACCGCGGAAAGTCTAAAGATGTCTACGAGATCGTCTCCGGCACCCACGCCGGCAAGTATCGTCTGCTCTTTACCGACAGGGCCACCGGCTATTTCGATGCCAACGGCAGAGCAGTCTTCGATCCGGGGCGCGATGTGGTAGTCGGTGAAATCCCCGGTAAAGGGGCGATTGCCTGTCGTTTCGCCAGCCACTTCTTCAAGCTGCTGCAGCAGTATGGCATCCCGTCACACTACATCGACACGCTCAGCGACAACGAGATGGTAGTTGAGCCTGCCATCCCCCTCTCGATGCAGCCTGACATGCCCGAACTGCCCGGCGCTGCTCCCCTTGAAAACCTCGAATTCACCTGGCGCAACAACGCCACCGGCAGCTTCTGGCGGCGCTATCCCTTCGTTAAGCCGGGCAAGAATCTCAACTGTCTGGTGGAGATCTGGACCAAAGGCGAGCACGATACTCTCATCACGACCGAAGCGCTGGCGGCAACCGGAGCCCTCAGCCGCGAGGAGATCGACGCTGCGGTTGCCCTCGTCAAGGAGATTGCGGCCCTAGTCTCGGCCGAGTTCACCGCCAAAGGCCTGCATGTGCTCGATGGCAAGTTTGAGCTGGGACGCCTGAGCGGCGGTTATGGGAGCATCGTGATTATCGATGAGATCTCACCCGATGTGTTGCGCGTCTGCCGCGACTATAGAGCCGATAGCGCGGGCGACTGGGCCGACGTGGAGGCAGTCACCACTACCACTCTGAAGGATGGCAAGCGCTCGATCAGCCATTCCACGCAGATGAGCGCGTCCGAATTGATTGAGGTTTTTAAATGAGAGTGACACTACTCGGTACCGCTGCCGCAGAGGCCATCCCCGCCCTCTGGTGTGAGTGCGAGGTCTGCCGCACAGCCGCTGCACGCGGTGGCAAAGAGCTGCGCCGCCGCTGCAGCTATCTGATCGACGATGACACGTTGGTCGACTTCGGCCCTGACGCCTTCTGGCAGAGCATCGACTTCAAGATCGACCTGACACGCATCAGGCGCATTATCTTTACCCATCCGCACAGCGACCACCTCAATCCGGTCGACCTCTCATGGCGTCGGCCGGGATTAAGCCGTGTGACACAACAACTGCAGGTAGTCGCCTCGCAGCCGCTCTTTGATTACCTCTTCAACCACTTTGTACAGCACTTCAAAGATAGAGACCCTGAAGCCTTGCTTGAGCTGCTCAAGATTGAACGGCGGCTCGTCAGCGCCGGTACTCTGCAGCAGGTTGATGACATAACCCTGCTGCCACTGGCTGCCAACCATGCACCCGGGTTGGAGCCGCTCATCTATCTGATCGAGCGTTGTGGCAGACGTCTACTGATCGCCAACGACACCGGCTGGCTGGCCGACGAAGCCTGGGAGGCTCTGGCGGGACGACGCCTGGACGCTGCCATCATCGAGAGCACCTGCGGCAAGCTGGGGGCCGATGTACGCAACGACCACATGGGGCTCAATGTCACCGTTGAGTTCCGCGACAAGTTGCGTGAAATCGGTTGTCTTGACGAAAACTCACAGGTAATCACCAACCACTTTTCACACAACGGCGGCATGAACCACGACGAGATGGTCGAGCGCTATGGCCAACACGGTATCGTGGTGGCTTACGACGGTATGCGCCTTGAGGTGTAGCCCTTGACGTCCACCATTGATACCAGAGTTCGCTACCAACGAATCGTCCAGACGCTGCTGCTCAGTGCAGCCTTGGCGCTGGTCTGGTTTCAGACACGCCACATGTTCGTCTGGGTCGGCTTTATGTTCGGCGAACCGAGCGAGGACCTCTCACACGGCTGGTTTGTGCCGCTCTTCTCGCTCTATCTCCTCTGGCAGCGCCGCCGGGAGCTGCTGCAGGCGCTGGATGGACCTTCGCTGCGTGGGCTCTGCGTTACCTGTGGCTGGCTGCTGCTGCTCTGGCTGGGCGAACGTGGTTCGCAACTGCGTATCACCCAGGTGGCGGTTTATGGTCTTCTCGGGGCATTGCCCTATGCCATCTTCGGCCGACGCCTGGCACGCGTGCTCGCCTTCCCGGTCCTCTTCCTCGGCTTCACCGTACCGCTCGGCTTTCTCGACTTCTTTACCGTGCGGCTGCGTCTCCTGACGGCCATGCTGACCTCTGCGCTGCTTAACGCTATCGGAATCCCCGTGATACGCGCCGGCACCGGACTCCACAGCCTCGCCGGCAGCGGCTTTGCCCTCGATATTGCCGATCCCTGCAGTGGCTTGCGTTCGATCTTTGCCCTGGCGGCGCTCACCGCCGGTTACGCCTCGTTGATGCTGCGTGGGGCCTGGCGGCAGTGGCTCCTCTTTGCCTGCGCCATACCGCTGGCTGTGCTCGGCAACATGGTGCGCATCATCACGATTGCCATAGTGGCACGCCTCTTCGGCCAGAAGGTCGGCACCGGCTTCTACCACGACTACTCCGGCTATATCACCTTTATCGTGGGCACCCTCCTGATGATGCAGGTAGCCGCCTGGCTGGCACGCATCGGGCGCAACAGCAGCGCGGCCGAAGCCAACGATGCTCCGTCCGCCGCGCGCGATGCACCAGCGCCAAGCCGCAGCTTTGGTCCGGCGGGCTGGCTGACACTGCTGCTCCTGACCACCATCCTGCTCGGCACGATCATCACGCTCCGCACGCTGCCGCCACCCTATCTCGAACCGCAGGAGTTTCTGGCACCGCAACTGACCGAACTCCCCGGCTATCGCCTGACCCGCCCCTGGTTCTGCCAGAATGAGCAGTGCCGCCAGTCGTTTGACGAGCTGGAGCCAGCCGCCGACGGCGCACCGCCCCCCTGCCCCGCCTGCGGCGCGCCGCTCTCCACCATCTCGCTGGGCGAGAAGACGGTACTGCCGGCCGATACCCTCCTGATGAAGGGCAACTACTACGATCTCTTCGGACGCCTCTACCGGGTGACGGTAGTGATCAACGGCGCCGAGCGGCGCTCGATTCACCGCCCCGAACTCTGCCTGCCGGCTCAGGGCTTCACCATTGACGAGACGCTGCAGACGCACCTTGTGCTCAACGGTGGCAGCGAGTTGCCGATGGCGCTGGTAGCCTTGCGGCGCATCGGGGCTGCCCGTGCCACGCTGCCAACAGGGCAAGCCTACTTCTTTGTCAGCGCCCATCGCACCACCGCCTCGCACCTCGTCAGGGTGCTGATCAGCATCCGCGACCGCGCGCTCTTCAACCGTGTGACGCGCTGGGCCATGATCGTGGTCACCGGCGATCCGGCCTTCAATACGCCGAGCCGCAGGCTTGACCTGCAAGAGTTCATGCAGCAACTCTACCCCTCGCTGCGTCAGCACGACGTTCAGTCGGACAGCCCCCATATCGAGCCATGAGAGAGACAATCGACTATTTTCTGGTACGTTTTGCTCTGGTCATCGGGATCAGCGCGATCACCGCCTGGCTGCTCACACCGGCCGTCAGGTGGTGCGCGACACGACTCGGCATGGTTGACATTCCCGATGCCCGCCGCATCAACACCCGTCCCATACCACGCGGTGGCGGCGTGGCCGTCTTCATCGCCTTTCACCTCAGTCTCCTCGTCACGGAGTGGCTGACACCGGGCCTGCTGCTCGGTTCACTAGGTCAGAGTTGGCACCCTACCTTCTTCGTGGCCTCCTCTGTGCTGCTGCTTATCGGGCTGCTCGACGATGCCTTCTCACTGCCGCCGTTGCTCAAACTGGCAGGCCAGATTGTCGCGGCCACGATCCTCTTCAAGTTGGGTGCCCGTGTCGGGCAGGTGCTCTGGTTTCCGATGCCCGGCTTCGTCGACTACGGCTTCACCCTGATCTGGTATATCGGCATTATCAACGCCTTCAACCTGATCGACGGCATGGATGGCCTCGCCTCGGGACTGGCCCTGATAGGAGCGGTCGGACTGGCGGTCTGTCTGATGACACGCCACTATGCCAGCGAAGCCCTGCCGCTATTGGCGCTGGCGGGTGCCTGCCTCGGCTTTCTGCGCTACAACTTCCACCCTGCTTCGATCTTCCTGGGCGATAGCGGCAGTATGTTTCTCGGTCTGGTCTTGGCGACCATTCCACTCCTGACCGGCGGCAAATCGGAGTTTCTGGCGGCCGTGGGTGTGCCGCTGCTGGTAATGGGTGTGCCCCTCTTCGACACGATCCTGGCGATCTGGCGGCGCTCGATCCGCTCGGCGCTGCCGGCCCTCGTCGAAGGTGGCGGCAGCCACCGCGTGATGCAGCCCGACAAGGAGCATCTGCACCATCGCGTGCTGGCACTGGGGCTCGATCAGCGTCGTGCAGCCTGGTTCCTCTACGGTGCCAGCGGGGTCATGGTGGGCACGGCCGTCCTCGCCTCTTTCTTCCAGAACCGTGCCACCGGCATCGTGCTGCTCGGCTTTCTGACGGTGGCTCTGGTGCTGGCACGCCACCTCACCAAGGTGGAGCTGTGGGATACCGGCCGCGCCCTGCTCCACGTGGCTCGCACCCCGATCCTCAACCGCCTCTTCCTGCCCATCTACCTCTTCTGGGATATCGCCGCCATTGCCATCTGCTGGTTTGTCTCCAGTCGGCTGGCCCATGTGCCGCTGACCCGCTTCCACCTGCTGCTGCCCCTGCCGATCTTCACGGTCACGATTATCATCATCCTCTCGCTGATGCGTACCTATCAGCGCTCCTGGCACCACGCCCGGCTGCGCGACTACGCCATTCTCAGCCTCTCACTGCTCCTCGGCTGGAGCCTTGGCACTGCGACCATCATCCTCTTCGGTCTGCGCTTTGCCGGTTGGTGGCGTCAGAGCATCATCCTGCTGTTGGCACTACCCAGCCCCATACTGGGCATCCGTCTGCTGCGTGAAATGGTAGCCGAGAGCCTGCAGGTGATTGAAAGCAGTCGTCATCACGAAGGCAGCGACCAGCGGCAGGTGGTGGCCTATGGCGGCGGGCGCGCTTTTGCCTGCTACCTGCAGGCCTCGGCTGCCAGCCACAACCCGACACTGCACGCCATTATCGGCATTATCGACGACAACATCGCCCTCAGCGGACGCCTGATCCACGGTTATCCTGTGCTGGGCCGACCATCAGACTTGAAAGGCCTCATCAAAAAGTATAATATCAACGGTGTGATAATCACAGCCGAATTGACGCCTGAACGGCGGCTTGCGATCATCCACGCTACCCGTGAGCTAGGGCTCTGGTTGCGGGAGTGGCGTTGGGCTGAAGTCACGGTTGATGATTCCCCCACCCTGCCAGATAGAGAGCCGGCCCCTGACAATGAACCCTAAACATAACAACTGGATTACGAGCGCAATTAACGAGAGTATTGCCGCTCTGCAACTGCTGCTCAGCCGCACCGATACCATCGAGGCGGCGCTGGCTCTCCTGATCGAGACGCTGGCCGGCGGCCACAAGGTACTCACCGCCGGCAATGGCGGCAGCGCCGCCGAGGCGATGCACATGGCCGAAGAGCTGGTGGGACGTTATCGCGGCAATCGCCGCAGCCTGCCGGGCATCGCCCTGACAGCCGACGGTACCGCCCTCACCTGCATCGGCAACGACTTCGGCTTCGACCACATCTTCAGCCGCCAGATTGAGGGGCTTGCCGCCCCCGGCGACCTGCTGGTGCTCTTCTCCACCAGCGGCAAGGCCACAAATCTGGCGCTGGCTGTGACCATGGCTCGTGAGAAGGGCATGCGCCTGCTGACAATATTGGGTCGTGACGGCGGTCCGCTGGCCGGCCTGGCCGATTGTGAAATCATTGTACCAGCCACTGCCACCGAACGCATTCAGGAGGCCCACCAGCTTTTGCTGCACCTCTTGCTGGAGGGGGTCGAACGCTGGTGCCCACCTGACGGAGAGCGATCATGAGCCCCACCAGACTCCAACCCGGCTACAAACTGATAGTCGCACTGCTGCTCCTGCCGGCGCTCGTGGCTCCTGTCGCTGCGCAGCTTGTCGCCCTCAGCGTGCGTCCCGAACACGCCTCCTACGTCGTAGGCGAACCGGTACTGGCCGAGGTCCGGCTGGAGAATCACGGTACCCAACCGCTCGTAATCAGCAACCATGAGGCTTTTCGCAACAACCGCATCTTTTTCCAGATTCGCAACCAACCCCACGAATATCTGCCGCAGCTCAATCAGGAGCTGATTGTGACCGATATCGACCTGGAGCTGGGCGAGGCCTCCACCTTCAAGGTCGATCTCGGCGAGTGGTATCCGCTGCTCAACGTCGGGCGCTACTACTTAAACCTCGTCCTGATCCACAATGAACGGCGCTACGTCTCTGATGAGCAGGTGCTGGATATCGTCCCCGGTATCGAGATCGCAGGCCTGACGCAGTCGCTGCGTGCCACGCAGGGTGTCGAGCGCCGCTTCACTCTGGTCTACTGGGCCCGTGGCGAACGGGAAGACCTCTTTCTGCGTATCATCGACAGTCCCGACAATATCACCTGGACCACCATGTGCCTCGGACCCATCATCCGCGTGACGCGTCCGACGATAAAGCTGCTCGATGAGACGACTCTCTCGATCTTCCACCAGGCCACCCGCGATTCACTCATAACCAGCACCATCCGTTCCGACAGCGAAGGGCCGTTGCTGATCGACCAGAAAACCCGCCTCGATGCCGCCTCTTCGCCTATGATCAACTCCCTCGGTGATGCCCTCGAACGCAGCAAGGAGAAGCGCTCCAAAAAGCGCCGTTAGCCCGCGCCCGCCGCAGTGCCGGGATCGTAAGCACCATCTGCCACAGCCGCTGACCGCTGTCAGGCAGCCCTTGGCGCTCTTGGCCGATATCATCATCGTTGTGGCATTGGCCGGCCATACTCCCGGGCTAACCCCCTGGCTGCCGCTGGTGCCGCTCCTAGTGCTGTTGCCGCATGTCGTTCAGCGCCTCCGGCTGGTCTGGCCGCATCATGCACAACTCCAGGTGATTCCCGATCCGCTCCAGCCGCAGTGGCGTGAAGCAGCACGCGGCATCGCTATGGCCGTGCAGCGCGCCGCCGCCGACCGGAGTGGCGTAGAGCTGCGGTTGGCACCGCTCTGCGGGGCATCAGGTGCCGCTCTCCCCTGGCAACTCGACTTCAAACCGGCCACCAGCCACCTCATCATCGAGGCGGCCAGCGGCACACCGCCGCGCACCACCAGACAACTGAGTCCCATGCCGCGCCTCAGACTGCCACTGCCGTTAAGAGTTGCAGCAACCCCGCAGCTCCTCCATTTCCACTGGCACAAGTGTGGCACCCGGGAGGTGGTGGTCGCCACCCAGCCTGCTCGCCAACTGTTCCCGCACCGCACACCGTACCACACGCTGCTGCGCTACTGGATCGGCACTCTCGGCATCCTGCGACTCACCACCGCAGACCTCACCTGGTTCAGCGCCTTGCAGGACCCGCTCGGCCTGCTGATCTGGGTCTGGCTGGCTCCGATACTGCTGATCGAAATCAGGGCCTGGACTACGACCTGGCGTCAGCGGCGCCGAGCCGCAGTCTGAGTCCGTCGTAGGAGGGGGCGATGCCAGGCGGCAGAGAGGCGGCCAGCGTTGCATGGTCGATATCATGACAGAGATGGATCAGATAGCCCTGCTGCGGTGCGATCTGCTGCAAGAGCGCCACGCTCATCTCGATGCTCATGTGAGTCGGATGGGGGCGGTGGCGCAAAGCGTCGATAATCATCACGTCCACCCCCTTGAACTGTGCCACACCGGCTGCCGGTATCTCGATACAGTCGGGGGCATAACCGAGTGCATGACCGGCGTAATCGATCCGGTAGCCAACGGTGCGGTTGCGGTCGTGAATCACATCGATAGGCGTAATCAACGGTGCCGTCTGATCCGGTAGCGCTCCCAGCCTGGCCACCCTGAAAGGCTCCTCCCGCCGTTGCAGGTCGATCTGGGCGCGATAGAGCCCCGCCTGGCGTGCTCCGAAGAGATAGTTGAAGATCCGTTCAATCTCGTCCAGCGTCTCGGGCGTGCCGTAGGCGGGAATCGCACGATTATCCTGTAGCGTATTGAAGCGCCGCAGATCGTCCAGACCGAAGAGATGGTCGGCGTGTGAGTGGGTAAAGAGGACACCATCGAGCCGCTTCAAGCGATGCTGCAGCGCCTGTTCGCGCAAGTCGGGTGCGGTATCGATCAAGAGGTAGAGATCTCCCAGACGCAGGTAGAGACTGGAGCGCAAGCGCCGGTTGTGCGGATCAGTGGAGCGGCAGACAGGACACTCACAGCCGATCATCGGCACGCCCGTCGAGGTGCCTGTCCCCAGAAAGAGTACTTCAAAGTCGGAGCTTGGTATCACTTTGCCACCTCGCGTTGTGTGGTGGCAAGGTTGTTGCCTGTTGCCTGCTGCAGCCAGGCACCGAGATGTTGGCGCAGAACGGCCGGCTCCAGCTTGCTCTGCCCGATATCTGCCAGCGGGTACCAGAAAAACTCGATCCACGACTCACAGCAGGGCGGTTCAGAGGCGGGTGTAATACCGGTCACCTCCAGATGATAGAGGAGGTTGATCTCGGCCTTGGCCTCTCCCGCCTGCTCAAAGAAGTGTTCGACGCAGCCGATAAAATCACCGGCTACGGCTGCACAACCCATCTCTTCGGCGATCTCGCGCACCAGCGCAGCAGCCCCCGTCTCGCCAAAATCGATGTGGCCGCCCGGCAGGTAGACGTTGCCAACTTTGCGATTGCGGCAGAGCAGCAGTTGACCGTCGACAACACAAACTCCGCGCGTCAGCACCTCGATTTGCGCTCCACTGCTCATTGCCGCTCCCCCTCCGCCCGCAACAACTCATTGGGGTCGCTGCTCTCCCGGTCACTGCTCCAGGGGTAAGCCGCATAGTGCTGCAACACCCTCCCCACCAGAAAGAGCGAGCCGCAGACCACCACCATGCCTCCCGCCGCAAGCGCCCACTGCTCTGCAGCCGCCAGACTCTCCTCCAGGGGGCGCGGCTCCACTACGGCGATACCGGCCTGCCGCATGGCGGCGGCCGCCATGGCCGGACTCATGGTGCGGCTGGAGGGGGTGGCCACCGCCCAGCCACGGGCGACTGCCGGGGCCAAGTGGGCCAAGATACCGGCCACATCTTTGTCGTCGCAGAAACCAGCTACCAGCGCCACCTGCTGCGGTGCCCCGGCCCGGCGCAGCGCTTCGCGCAGACGTGCCGCCGCCGCCGGATTGTGCGCCCCGTCCACGACTACCGGTGGCTCCTCTTTAACGAGCTGGAAGCGTCCGGGCCAGCGACATGCCGCCACTCCCGCCTTCAAGGCTTGATCAGTCAGACTGATACCCACCCGCTCCAGCAGCGTCTCGACCGCCGCTACCGCTACGGCCAAATTTTCGATTTGAAAGCTGCCGGCCAGCGGCAGATGCAGCCGCCCGACAGAGCTGCGCCCTGTAGCCAGCTCAACATCACTCCCGGCCAGACCCTGCCGGCGTACCACCACCCCGACCTCCTCCGCCGCCTTGATCAGGCGTGCCTCCCGTGCCAAGGCTACGCCGACAATCTCCGCCTCCGCCTCTGCCGCCAGTGAGCCGATTACCACCGGACACCCCTTGCGGATGATGCCGGCCTTCTCAGCGGCCACCGCAGCCAGCGTATGTCCCAGATATTCGCAGTGTTCGAGGCCGATGCTGGTAATCACGCTCACCAGCGACATCACCGTGTTGGTGGCATCGAGGCGTCCGCCCAGCCCCGTCTCCACTACCGCCATCTGCACACCGGCGCGCCGGAAGTGCTCAAAAGCCACTGCTGCCACGCACTCAAAGAAGGTCGGTTCCTGGCCCAAGCGGGCGGCCACCGCAGCCGAGGCTGTCAGCACTGCCTGCAGCAGCGGCAGCAGTTCAGCGTCGCTCAGCGGCACCCCGTCGATGGTGATACGTTCGTTGAAATAGAGCAGGTGGGGCGAGGTAAAGCGTCCGATCCGTCCCAGCCCCGCTCCCTGCAACATCGAGGCCGCCAGCGCTGCCACCGAACCCTTGCCGTTGGTGCCGGCGATATGGAGCGCCAACCACTCCTGCTGCGGATTGCCAAGCTGCTCCAGCAATGCCACCATCCGTTCAAGACCCGGCTGCATGCCAAAGCGGCGACGCAGATAGAGCTGCTGCAACAACCGCTCCAGCTCCGCTGCGGTAGCGCCTGCAGCCGCCTGCCCGTGCTGCGCTATGCACTTCCCGGCAGACTTGCTGCCGCCCTGCTCTGACTCGCTCTTCATGCCATCCCTTACTACTTGATCGCACGGCAGGCATCACTTGCGCCCACCAAAAGGTTTGAGTATATTGCTGCAACCACTGAGTGGTAGCAGCG
>CAZRGQ010000051.1:0-4514 GCA_964599645.1 uncultured Lentisphaerales bacterium
AGAACAGCATGCAGCGTGGGGACAGAGAGCAACCGTCATCGTCATTCTCTGTCCCCCCAGCGGCTTCTCTGTCCCCCAGCGTCGTATCTCCACCTTCGCCCACTGTCCCCCAGCGTCGTATCTCCACCTTCGCCCAGGAACTCAAAACCCCCACCCCCATCAGCCCCCAGCGCCTGGAAAAGCAGTGGCAAATGGTGCATTGACAAGATTACGACAAAATGATGCAATTGGGTGCGATCCACGGTAGTGGATGCGCACCCGGAAATCAGAAGCCAGAATCCGGCACTTTTTCTTGTGCCACATGACGAAGACAAGAAATCTGGATTCTGACTTCTGGATTCTCAATACGGTGAGATTCAACCAAGTTGAATCTCACCCAACTCTGCTGACAACGGATCAAATAATGACCTTCTGTCTGAAAACTTATCCCGCAGGTTTATTCCCCGCACTGGTCGTTTGCGCTATTTTTTGTGCCGCTTTGCCCGGCACCGCAGCCAACACCAATTCAGTGGCATTACTACCACAGTGCTATACGAACCACGCCGGACATACAATTGCAGGCGAACTAGTTAGCGCTGATGCCAATAGCGTCACCCTGCGTCTGCCGGGCGGTTCCGTACGCAAAGTGCCGCTGGCAGCCTTTCCCAAGACAGAGCGCGAACGCATCGGCATCGACAGCGGCACGTTGCCGATACCTCCGGCTGTAGCTGAGGCCTTCGAACGCTGCCGGCAAGCTCTGCAGCGGCTGGATGTACTGGTGGCAGCAGGCCAGCAGAGCGACGAATCTGCCCAACAAAGCCGTCTGCTTGAACACCGCGCCGTACTTGCCCTGCTCAAGGATCTCGAAAAACAGGGGCAACTTTCCCCTGCTGCCACTGCCTATTTCTCTACGCAAGTGCCAGACTTTGCCTGGTGACAGCAGGTATTCAGTATGCTAACATAGCCCTGCTCTTCAAGTAGTTAGCTTAATGATTCAATCCTGATCTGTGCGCTGGCGCACAAAAGGGAGCGACTGATGATAGATTTCAAGTATTTCCGGCGTTTATTATGGTTCACTATCAGCCTTGGCTGCACTTTTGGCACAGCGCAAGAGATGATGCAAAATATCCAGCTTAATCCCGGCTGGAATGCAGTACACCTCACGATTTCACCCAACCAGACGGCGAATGCTCTCTTTTCGGAGTGGCCGGTGACCAGTGTGGGGGTCTATGATGCCGCCTCCTTTGCCCGTACCAGCCAATTTACGCCCGACAGTACGACTGAAGGCCTGCAAAGCCCGGCCGTAAGAATGTGGCACCGTCAGCTTGCCGGTGATTCGGATCTATTTGCCCTGCCTGCCAATACCGTGCTGCTCTGCTTTGCCACCAATACTTTCTCAAGCACGATCTTCGGCGTGCCCGAGGCGTTGCGTTACTCCTGGCACCCGACGGCAGCGGGCAGGGTCTATAACTATATCGGCATCTCGGTGGCACCGGATAAAAGCCCCACACTGGCCGCTTACTGTTCCGGGCTCGATCTCAGCGTACGGGAGGCCAACGCGATCTATGGCTCTTCACCGCAGTCTGCGGCCTTTGGTCCCTTCAACCTGACCACAGCCATCTCTGCCGGCATGACGCTGGCCATGACGGCTGAGAAGGCTGATAATTGGAGTGGGGTGCTATATGTTGCACCACAATCGGGGGTGGCCTTCGGCAGCGAGAGTACGCTGCAGGCACTCTCTATCCGCAACGACTCCGCCACCGCTCGTACAGCACGCCTCTCCTGGCTTTCAGGCGAGGCAGTCAATGCAGCGGATATACCGCCACGCTGTGAGGTACTATATCGCGACACCTCCGGCACGGCTCCCGAGACGGAGTGGCAGACACTGCCGGAGCAGTTGAGCAAGCGGTTGCAGCCGGGCGAGCGCTGGCAGCTAACCCTGGCACTGGATCGCACACAGTTTGATGGTGTCAGCGCCGGCACCCGTTTTGGAGGCTTGCTGCGGGTCGAGGATAGTGATGGAGGCTCGCACTTCCGCACTACGGTACCGCTGAGTGCCATATCGGATCATGGGGCTGCCGGAGCACGAGCCTGGCCGGCCGGTCTCTGGGTGGCTGAGGTGAAGCTTGACAAGGTGACGCAGGTCGTAAACGACTCCAAGCTGGTGCACGACATTCCGGCAGGCGGCACCATGAAGCTGCGTCTGCCGCTGCATGTTGATCTTGATGGTAATCTCAAACTCCTGCAGCGAGTGGTTGCGGCAGGCATAGAGACAGAGAGTGGCACGGTTGCAACAAAACTCTATACAGGGAATGCTGAAATCCCGGCCAGCGCCAACCAAGCGCTGCGTATCAGTGCCGTTGCCCTGCCCGTTGATCAGCCGGTGATCAATGGCAGTGGAGCGTTTGGTAGTCGGGCAGAGTTTGATTTTACTGTTGCTGAGCACTCGGTTGCCAATCCAATGCGGCATGCACTGCATCCCAACCATGATGGACTTAAATCTGATTTTCAGACTCCGACACCCTCGGGAGATGATTTTGAGAATTATGTCTCCAAAGTTAAACCGGAACTCTTTTCGATTGCAAACAGCATTACTCTGCTCTGGGATAGGCTACCGGCCGGCGCGGCAGCCTGGAATCCGCAAGAGAGACTTTACGGGAGAGTAAACTGGGATTTTGGCGGCTTAAGACGCGAAGGAGTGTTGCGGGCACAGGGAAGATTTATGATGCAGAGGATTATTGGGGAGAGTGAGATTAAGGATGAGGAGTAAGGGTGGACGAGTAAGAGTATGTGAGTAAGGGCACGAGTAAGGGGAAATGAGTAAGAGTTTGAACAAACAGTTTGGACAAGAAAAGTTGATTGTGTATCAAAAAGCAATGAACTTTATTGCGTTAAAGAACTCATTGATTGGTGCCATTACGCGACCAGTTGCAGCTTACGATCACTTAACTCGCGGGGCGGAAAGTGTCGTTGTTAATATCGCATATGCCCATGCCAGTTGGTCTCCCAAAAAACGACTCGTTTATCTAGGATATGCAAATGGCTCTGCCCTTGAATGTGCGGCTTGTTTGGATGTGCTGGTTGCCAAAAAATTACTGAATGTTGAAAAAGCGCAAAGCGGAAAAAATCTTTTGGCCGAAGTAGTTTCTATGTTGATTGCAATGCATAAAGCAACAGGGAATCGGGTTAGTGAGGAGCATGCAGTTTATAGAACAAAAAGCTCACCCCCTCTTACTCGCCCCCTCTTACTCGCCCCTACTCTTACTCGTCTCACTCTTACTCGCCCATACTCTTACTCCCCACACTCTTACTCGCCCCCTACTCTTTCTCCCCTCTTCTAACCCACAACAGGTAACCCCATGAAAAGAAACATCACAATCATCACCTCCCTCCTCATCGCTATCCTCTCCTATTGTCAGGTGCAAGCAGCCTCCTTTGCCTATCAGGGAGTGCTTAAGGATGAAGTTGGGCAGCCCTTGCCCGGCAACAATCAGACAGTCTCATTCAAACTATACGATACGCCTGCCGGAAGCGCCTTCCTCTGGGGGCGCACTTATGCGGTACTGCTTGATGATAATGGGCTTTTCAATATCGAGCTGAGCGATGCCAACGGCTCCGAAATTGCGGGGGGGACCCACCCGCTGCTCAAAGACGCCCTGAGTGCGGCTGCCAATGGCACCCTCTATCTCGGCCTGACAGTCAGTGGTCTGGGCGGCGAGATTCAGCCGCGTCAGAAAATTCTCTCTGTCCCTTATGCCGCCATGGCAGCCGATGTCACAAGCGCCAGCGCTGATTTCGCCGCCGCCGGTCGCATCACCGCTGCTGCCGCCAATGTGACAGGTACCATGGAGGTGGGCGGTAAGGCAACTCTGCAGACACTTGTCGTCTCCGGCACTTCCGATATGACCGGCAAACTGACAGCGCGCGGTGGCATAGAGATGACAGGTGGCGAGGCCAGAATTGCCGGCAACCTGATACTGAGCGGCCAGGTGGATGGCAATTTCAATGTGGCGGGCAAGGTGCAGGAAAACAGCCATGATCTCTTGCCCAAAGGGGTGATTGTGATGTGGTCCGGCAGCGCCACTCAAATTCCGGCTGGCTGGGCGCTCTGCGATGGCGGCAGTGGTCGGCCTGATTTGCGCGATCGCTTCATCGTGGGCGCCGGTTCCGGCTCCAGCTACAATGTCGGCCAGACCGGCGGCGAAGACAAGCATACCCTGACGGCCGAAGAGATGCCGGAGCACAGCCACTCGACCAGCTTCAAGACCGTGGGTTACGCTGCCGCCTGGAACAACTCCCAGGAAGCTGTCAGTGGAGAGGGCAAAGACAAAAACAAAAACAACGGCACCCTGACCAAGACAACCAGCAGCGTTGGCGGTGGCCAACCTCACGAAAACCGGCCGCCCTTCTATGCCCTCTGTTTTATCATCAAACTTTAAAGACAAAGGGACTCAGCATGAAAGACGACCCTCCCGATGTTAATGTTCAGAGTTCAGAGCGCCTGCGCGCGCTTACTCCCTCCCCTTATTCGCCTA
>CAZRGQ010000051.1:4614-19137 GCA_964599645.1 uncultured Lentisphaerales bacterium
CGCCTACTCTTACTCGCCACACCTACTCGCCTACTCTTACTCGTATTCTTACCCGGCATATTGCGAGCTTTCTCGCAATATGCACCTTTCTCCCCCTCCTCCTGCTCCCCCAAACCTCCGCCGCCGAACCAGCCAAGTGTACCCTTGGCATTCCCAGCGCCCCAATCCTGCGCGTAACCAGCAGTGTTGAGACCAACGCGTGGCTTACAGCCAACGATGCCTATCCGGTAATGGCTCTCTGTGGCATCGCTTCCAACTCTGTTGCCATAATGGAGCCGGAGATGATCGGCCAGAGCCCGGCCAGACTCGCTGCCGCTGAGTCCGGCTTTGTAATTGAGCGCAGCAAGCCGCAATATTGGCTGGCCGATCAGATTGAGGCGCCTGATGGTGTTGACTGGGATGCCACTTACAGCCTCTTCAGCAGTAGCAGCTCCAATCCAGAAAGCTTTTTCTTCAACACCGCGGCACCAGCCCTCTATGCCGCCAATGGAGGAATGGCCAACTTTACCTGGGTCTTTACTGACGGGCAGACGCAAGAGCAGGTCTATATCATCGGTGGCGCCGCGCAGGGGCGGCCACACCGTATATTCTGGACTGACTGGCCTTATGACGCGCCCACAATAGATTTGTCGGGCAAATTCGTCAAATTCTTTGGCAGCCCCAATATCCTCACGCCTTATTACGGTGTGACAACCAATATCGCCGGCGGTATAGCGCAGGTAGTGACCAACAAAATCACCCGCGGACTCTACCTCGACCCCGCCACCAAACAACTCTTTGCCGCCGGTGAAATCTCAGGACAGGTGCTGATGGTCTATTATGACTCCGGCTTATATACCACCCCGCTGATGATGCAGGTGGTTGAGGTGGCGCAACCCAAGGTTATTCCCATGAGCGGCCGCATCGGTTCACCCCTGCAGCCAAACGGCGGTGGTTATCAGACCGATGGCCTCACGGCTCTACCTACAATGGTGCAGGAGAGCGACAACCGTGGCCCCTACCTCTACCAGCACAGCGGAAACTACTCCTACAGTCCAAAACATGGCAATGTATATCCGCTACGCCCGACAATGGGTGAACGCTGGAATGCTGAAGTCTATTGGATGGAAACAGACGGGATGCAGGTGCAGTGGCCCTTTGAACTCTGTCAGTATGAATGCGACTGGCCGGAGAGTGCACCCGCCTTCGTGCGTGGCACCCTCAAGGGTAGCGATGGTGCCACCGACTACGGGTGCCCGATCTATATTCCGGGCGCTTACACTGCCACGTTGATGGGCTTTCAGGAGCCGGAGGGTCATGCCCGCGCGGTTGAACCGGATGGCACCTTCAGCACCCGCAGTGCCGGCTGGTCGTTACTGCGTTTGACCGGCGATGACAACGTCTGGTTTCTGCCGATAAGGTCGGTATTGCGTGATGATCCCAGCTACTTTACGCTGGCAGCGTCTGATCTGGAGGTGGGGCTTGAAGCGCAGATGCGCGGGGGTTCGATCTCCGGCACGGCACCCGGCTGGCAGGCACCGGAGGTAGACAGCTCTATCCCCGGCTATCTCTACCGTGCTGCCTCCGGCACCTCTTACAACCCCAACCTCTACCGTGACACAGTCTCGTATGAGAGTAGTGGTGAAGCCGGTACAACAGATGTCGCCCCTTCAGCGATCTTTCCAGTAACAGTTGATGGCAAGCCACTGGAAGTCTGGTGGAGCAGAAAGTTTCTGGACGACCAGATGTCGGTGGCAATCTCCATCCCGACTCTGCCGCAGGTCTATAATCCTGTCTGGCCCCAGCCTGCGCAAGTGCCGCAGATCATCCTTGCCAGCCAGCAGGGCAGTGCCAATGAGACCATCTATGAAAAAGATGGCGCAATGGTCTTTGATTCGACCGAGGCCAGCATGCAACTCCCACGTCGCGCCTACTTCACCCAGGAGAGCGCCTCCATCCACTTCTGGACACGCCCCTGCGACTCCGCTGATACTTACGCCCAGTTGCTCAATCTGGCAGGCGGTGGCACGCCCCCCTTCTCACTCTCTATCGCCGCCGCCTATCGTCCCGACTCCCCCGCCAGCGAGAGTTACCACCTCACTCTTGCCGGTTGGAAGGCTGATGGCACCGCCACCAATGTAGTGTTGGAGGCAACAAGAGCCGTAGCCGACCCCTTTACATGGGTAAGCGTGGGGCTCTCACGTCAGGGCACAACTTTCCGCCTCTATTTCGATGGCGAGCTGGCGCTTGAGCGGGATATCCCCGCTTATGCCGTATCCGATTTTGATGCCAGCCTCACCACCGGTACCATAGGTGCCACAGCCACAGCAACCACACTGCCGAAGCGCGAGATCGCCGAGATCACGTTCTGGAACCGGGTCTTCAGCGCCGGGGAGTTTTACTCTCTGGCTTACCGGCGTCCCACCGCCAGCGAACCCGGTCTGACCGGACGTTTCGCCTTTGAGGATGGCCGTGACCTCAAGGTGGTCTCCGGCTCCAACCTGCGCACGGCCTATGAACGTCTCCACGACCACCCCTGCGTCTGCCGCGATGTACTTTTACGCACACCGGGCGCGCCCGCCATAGGTCAGGGGATCATCGAAGCTGATGAAACACCACTGATTTACAACCAGCCCTACCCCGCCGCGATCGGATATAACCCCAACGAGGAACATGCTTTCATCCGCGGTGGTAGTGGCGGTTATGTGGCCTGGGCGCTGCGCTGCGACCTCAACACCGCCACCAGCTCGGAACCCGGTGTACTGGTGCAGTACACATTAAACGGACGTTCACGCATGCAGTACTTCGCTGTCATCCTGACCAACTCCGTCTATCCTGAACTGGCTGCCGACTGTGTTGCCGGACAACAGCTCCCCGGCCCGCATCCGCTCGACCTGCTGGACGACCCGTGGCTGAGCGAGACCTACTGGACGCTCGCAGCCGGCGAGACCGAGCCCGTGGCTTTTCGAGATCGCAAAAAACAGCTCTGGGCGCGCTGTGCCGGCACCTTGCCGATCCACATGTACTACCCCATGCAGGAGGGTTTCTGGTTCCCCACCCTGGCGGCAGACAAACAGCCTGCCGTGGGTAGCGCCATCCCCTGGCTGTCGCAGCTCAATGGCCAGACCCCCAACCCCAACAGCGAAGCACCCACCCGCTGGACCTGGCACTCCCTCTGGCCGCAGGAGGTACCGGAGATGGCGATCGGCCAGACGCTCACTGTGGCCGCTGGCGGATTGCCGGAGGTGTGGAATGCCAAGAGCATGGGCGTGGTCTATCCCGATCCCACCAAAGAGTCCGCAACGGTCAGGCTCTACGACCCGACGGTAGCGCAGGCGGTTGCGCTTGACGCCGCGCTGCTGGCTGAACTGGGCTTACAGACCGGTCCCAACGAAAAACTCCTGAGCCGCAAGGGCAAGTACTGGTTCCAGGATATCGCCCCGGCCATCAGCAGTCGCGTCTATGTTGACCCTGCTGCCGCTCAGCTTGTCTGCATCGGTGTCAAGGAAGACAATGCGGGCGGCGTTGAGTTGCTCCATGTCAATGTCCTCTCAGATGACGAGCGCCAGATGCTGCTTGATCTGGTTGATCCGACACTGCGCAACGGTTCGGCCTGGACAGCCTGGAGAGCGGCAGTCAACGCATTGGCAACCGTACCGGTGACACCTGTCACTGCCCACTACGAGAACAACACTGATTTGAAGCTTGTCTATATCCCGACCGACCACTACGCGCTGAGCGCCATGGGAGCCACTAACTACGTGGTGTTGATCGAGAATGATGCTGACAATCAGGAGACCGGTGTCAAGGCCGGCGACCCCATCTCAATGCAGGTGCTGCGCGTCGTGCCGCGCTACTTCACTGGCCGGATCGTCACCCGCGAGGATCAGCAGAACCTTCTCTCGCAACAGCTCTCGATCCTCTACTCCGAGTCGTTTGCCGGCCATGCGGATGCCTATGTTTTCCAGTGGAAGAAAGCGACACCCAACGCCAACGGCACCATACCAACTGACTACGACAACACCTTCCAGGCCCGCTTCCCCGACACCGCCGGTTTGATACGCTTTGTGATTGGCGCGCAGGGCGACACACTGGCCAACATGGTCAACACCTACTACATCATGCGTTATCGTGCTGCCGGGCCGGAGACTCCCGCCTATGCCGTGATGGGCGATACCTGGAGCGACTGGTGCGCTCCACCCGCCCTGGCCGAGGGTTGGGTACAGCGCGTGCTCAACAACATCACCCCCTTCACCCAGCGCATGCAGGATCTTTACGAGAACGAAGTTGAAGATGCCGTCTCCATGATCCAGCAGGCCGGCGCGCCCTACGAAGGCGATGTGGCGCTCAATCAGGACAACCTCACCAGCGTGGGTCTGATTCAGCTCTATCAGACCATCCTCAATAAAGCTGAAACCATGAGCCTGTTGCAACGCGCCAACGATGCCGATGCCAACAAGCAGCTCCTGCTGGCGGTGCAGCGTCTGGCCGATCTCTACACCGTCCTCGGCGACGAAGCCTACACCGATGCCATGAACCCCACCATCGGGATCGGTGCCAACTATGGAGTCATCGAGGGTGGACTGGGCCTGGGTTACGATTACGGCGCGTTGGCGAGCGGACTCTTCTGCTTTGACAACCAGCTCCCCTCGTTGCTCGACGAGGAGCTGGCGCTGCTGCGTGGCCGCTCCGGCGCCAACGCCCCCGGCACCACGATCGGGCCTTATTACAACCGCCTGATCTGGAACTTCACCCGCGGTATCACCGCCGGTGAGGTCGCCTATGCCGTCAACTACAACATCAGCGGCGAGAAGACCGCCACGATTGATTATCAACAGGCCGCCACGGCCTTCCCGCAGGGACACGGCGATGCTTACGGCCATTACCTCTCGGCCCTCTCCGGCTACTACCGCCTGCTGCGCAACCCCTACTTCAGTTGGGGCGTGCCGGCCATGGGTGAGATGGTTGTAGCCGACAACGTGGTCAACGTTGACTACTACGATGAGTCAACCTTTGCCAAAGCCGCTGCCAACGTCGCCCGGGCAGCGGTTGATATTGTCGACCGCACCGCGCGCAAGGCCTGGCGCGATAGCGGTGCCGGCTCTGGCTATCTTGACAGCGATGCTGAGCGTGGTTTCGGTTATGGCGAATGGGCCTCTCGCGGCGGCTACGGTGCCTTGTGCAACTGGGTGGTCGCCAACTCCCTGTTGCCTGAATCCGGCGGCATTACCAACACCTATGCCATCCAGTTTACCGGCGCGTCATCGGCGTTGATCGGCACTCTGCCGTCCGGCGCAACCAGTACCAATACGGCAGCAGGCTGGACGCTGGAGCTGCAGTTGCAGAGTGATTCAGATGCAGCCGCGGATTCATCGCTGTTGCTGTGGCACCAAAAAGAGACAGGTCAGATGTTCCTCGTAAAGCTGGGAGCCGATGGCACAGTCAGCGTCAGCCTGCAGCAGAGTGTCGAAGAGATCGTCTTTGAGGATGGCAATCCGGTTACCAATTATATCGATGTGGTTGTCTGGAGCGGAGATACGGCACCTGCCAAACTGGAGCCGGGGCAACCCTACCTGCTCGCTGTCAGCCAGTCTGCCGGAGTTGCGGCTCTCGACCTGCGTATTTTCAATCGTGCCGGTATCAAAGTTGCCGCTTGCAGTCTGGACATCAGTGCTGCCCCGCTTGCGTTCAGTGGCGGCAGCGTAGCCGTTGGTTATGGTTACAGCGGCATCATGGCAAACTTCCGCTTCTGGAGCAAGGAGCTGTCAGACGAAGCATTGGTAGCCGGATGGTATGGTGTCAACCCTGAGAGTCCGGGATTGGTCTCTGCGCTTTCGATGACCGGGGCCTCTGATGATGACGCGATCCTGATAGATGAGGTATCACTGTTGGAGTGGTCCCCTTATAATCTCTTCTGGCGTGTGGTTGACACCGGCACAATGCAGAGTGATTTCAACGATCTGGGATTGCTCCGTATTGATCGCGATACAGTCACTGGCTTGAGTGAAATCGCGGAGAGCTTGAATCAGATACAGACCAAGACTGATGCTGCCGATCTCGGACTTAATCCGCTGGGTTTGGCGGAAGGCGCGATTCCTTTTGATCTCTCACCTCTTGGCAGTGGCGAGAGTGGCACAACTCATTACGAACAGATTCGCGACCGCGCTCTGGTGGCACTGCGCAACGCCTCAACTATTCTTCAGGAGGCACAGGAGAACGGTTCACGTCTGCGTCAGATCGAAGACGCCCGCACAGGCTACGTCAATCAGCTTGACACCATGGAGAAGAGCTATAAGGACGAATTGATTACGCTCTTCGGCTATCCTTTCTCCGGTGACATCGGGCCTTCCGGCACTTATATACAGGGATATGACGGACCAGACCTGATTCACTATATGTGGATGGATATGGAGCCCTATGGCCTGACGGAGATTGAGGATACCCAAGTCGTAACCAACAAGTTGTATCAGCTATCGACCAGTGTGAAACAGAATGTCAAAGTGGACGACAAGTATATAAACCTCTGGCTCAATGCCACTAATACTGTGGGTGGAGAGACCATATACAGCATGGCCTACTCAGCCAGCGGACTGGTACAAAAACCGGCAAAAGTAAGCGGCACACGGCGTGCGCCTGGCGAAATTCAACAAGCGTACGGTAACTTCCTGCAGTCCTATGCCCGTGTTAAACGAGCTCTCTATCTCTATGGGCAGCGTACGTCTGAGCTTGAGACCAACATCAAGTTCAACTCCGCCATGTATGGCCTTGCCGATTACAAAGCGAAAATTTATGACTCTATTGCCTTGTTCGACAGCGGCCTGGCATCAGATCGTCAGGCGTTCAAAACTGTGCTCGCCAGCTTGAATCTAGCTATCACCCTGAGAGATTTTATAGAAAGCGGGATAACGGATGCTTTCCCAAAAGTGCTCGGCGTTGGTACTACATTTGTCAGCGATCCATCCTCCATCTCCAAGACCGCTTCCCTCCCCGCCTCAATTGCTTCACAAATTGCCTTTCAGTCTGCCAAAACAGCAAGCGAAATTGTCCTGATAACAGATTCAGACGAATGGAAATACAAGGAGCGTTATTTACAAGCGCTAGCCAAAGCTGACGACTATGCTGCTGGTATGACTCAGGCTTATGAGGCGCTGCAAACCGCATTTCACGCGCAGGTGGCAGCCGGTGATGAGCTGGAATCGGCCTGGGGCGCGATGCTTGCAGCGCAGGCAGCCTACGAAGTGGTGGTCGCCAAGGGGCAGCGCCTGCTGGAGTCACGCGAGCTTGAACGCCAGCAGGTCTCAGTGGCGCTCACCAAGCTGCGCTATCATGATATGCTCTTCCGTCAGATACGCAACGAATCACTCACGCGCTACTCGGCCGCCTTTGATCTGGCGCAAAAATATGTTCACCTGGCAGCCAAGGCTTACGACTTTGAAACCGGCCTCCTCGCGAGCGACCCGGAGGCAGGGGATGCCTTCATCAATCAGACCATCGGAGCACGCTCCATCGGTGTGATGGATGCGAACGGTAACCCGGTGGTTGGTGGCGGCACTGGCGACCCCGGCCTGGCAGATATCATGGCACGTATGGACGCCAACTGGCTGGTGCTCAAATCGCGCCTGGGAATCAATAATCCACAACCCTATGCCACCTGGTTCTCGCTGCGTCACGAGCTCTTCCGCATCCTGCCCGGAGATGAAGGTGCCGCTGCCTGGCAAACCGAACTGGCTAAATACCGTGTTGACGATCTGCTCTCATTGTCTGAATACAAGCGTTTCTGTCAGCCCTTCCAAGCTGTCGGCGGCTTGCAGGCCAGGGAGCCAGGGCTGGTGATCCCCTTCTCTACCACGATTGACTTTGCCAAAAACTTCTTCGGCAACGATCTGGCGGGTGAAGACAGCGCCCTCGACTCAACCTACTTCGCCACCAAAATCGCTGCCGCCGGCGTCTATCTGGATGGGTACAATGTGCGGGTCAGCAGTTACAATGGCACGGCTCCCTTCGCGCTGACACCCACGGTTTATCTGATTCCGATCGGAGATGACCGTATGCGCGCTCCCGGCTTGGAGGATGGTACAGTGCTCTCCTATCGCATTGTCGATCAGGTGGTGCCTCTGCCCTACACCGTGGGCAGCTCGCATCTTAACGATCCCGACTGGCTACCACTCTATGATGGCTACACCGGTGGTGTTGACCTCGGCGCCCGCATCCGCAAATACCCCTCCTTCCGCGCCTACTTCGGCGGCAACGGCCCAATGGAGACACACCTCGATTGTCCGCGTCTGGTCGGACGCAGCGCCTGGAATACCCGCTGGCTGCTGATCATCCCGGCTGGCACTCTCAACGCCAACCGCGATGATGCCTTGAAAACTTTTATCAACGGCAAGGATGCCAACCGTGACGGCAAAATCGACTTCTCCGGTATCACCGATATCCGCCTCGGCCTCAAAACCTACTCACATTCGGGGAATTGACCATGAAATTATCTGCCTCCGGTATCTTACACTTAAACGCACCCTTAAACGGTATCCTTAAACGCTCACCCTTAAACGGTATCCTAAAGCTTTTCTCTTGCCCACTGCGGCGGCAACAGCGTGCCGCCCTCCAGCCTCCCTCTCACTCTTACTCGCCTACTCTTACTCCCCACTCTTACTCGCCTCCCCTTACTCCTCACTCTTACTCGCCTACTCTTACTCGCACACTTACTCGTATTATCACTCCCCTACCCTTACTCCTCTCCCTTATTCTCCTCCTCTTACTCCCACTCGCCTCCTTTGCCCAATCCGGCGCTCTGCCTCCCTACACCTTTGTCGGCAAGATCACCAGCTACGCCGGTGTGCAATACTCCACCAACTCCGCCGTTGAAATCCGCGTCAAAAATTTGCAGGGAGTGTTATTGGCCAAGAGCGCCATTCGCCTCTCCGACGAATCGCCCTACAACTACCGTCTGACTGTACCGGTCGCCAGCGCTCCTGCCACAGGCTATGCCACGGTCGGGGAGGGATTGATCTTTGAAATTTTCGATGGCGTTTCCACCACCTATACCACTCTGGTACCGGCCGCGCAGGCGGTAGTCGGCGATCCCGGCGGAATTTCTATCGTCAATGTCTCGCTCTCGCTCGACTCCAACGGCAACGGTATTCCCGATCAATACGAAAACTACATCACCTACCTGATGTCGGTGCATGGAATCGCGGGTCCCTATGATCACGAGGCCGACTACGATGGCGACGGCATGAGCAACCGCGCTGAGTTTCTGGCCGGCACCGATCCGCTCAACGCTGCCGACTACCTGAAGATTATCGCCACGGCAGAGACGCCCAGTGGCCTGACCGCTGACGGCCTCTTTGCCATCACCTTTGTAAGCGCCGCCGGCCGCAGCTACTCAGTCAGAGCCACCGACGACCTCAAAAAAATAGACACGGCCGAGCGCGACCCCTTTAAAACCGATCCCGCCTCAAGCGCCACCCAGACCTATCTCCACACCGCCAACTTCCAGGCTGAAGCCATCACCCTCTACCTCATCCCCCAGGGCTCCACCCGATTTTATCGTCTGGTGGTGGAGTAGTTTAACTCTGTAGGTGCTGTTTTGTGGTAGTTGTCAGGGGGCGGCTCTGTTAAGATAGGGCTGTTTGACTGGTATTTTTATGGAACAGAGAATTGCCCCGGAAAAAGAGGCCGCGTTACATGCCATATTACGCAGCTATGGGCGCGTCGCCATCGGTTTCTCGGGCGGCGTCGACAGCACGCTGCTGCTGCGACTCTCGCTCGATCTGCTGGGACGTGACAATGTTCTGGCGTTGATTGCCGATACCCCCAGCCTGCCGCGCCGTGAGTTGCAGGCCGCGCTCGAATTGGCCGCCGGCATGGGTGCCAACTGTCAGGTAGTCCCCTCATCTGAGTTTGAAGATGAAGCCTACCTCGCCAATACAGCCGAACGTTGCTACATCTGCAAGCGTCATCTCTTCAGTGCACTACAGCAGGCCGCCGCTCAGGGTGGTTACAGTTATCTCCTCGATGGCAACAACGCCGATGATAGCGGCGATTTCCGTCCGGGACGTCGCGCCCTCAAGGAGCTGGGCGTGGCAAGCCCCTTGATGGAGGCGGGACTCACCAAAGATGATGTGCGGGCGCTGTCGCGCCACTTCGGCCTGCCCACTGCTGAAAAGCCGGCCATGGCCTGTCTCGCCTCCCGCATCCCCTACGGAACACGGCTCGATACCAGGCTGCTGGCACAGATCGAACGGGCCGAGAACGCCCTGCGAGATGCCGGCTTCGTCGTCTGCCGCCTGCGGCACCATGGCGACGTGGCACGCATCGAGGTGGCCCCGGAGGAGATCGACCGTTTCTTCGATCGTGAGATACGCCGCAAAGTGGCCGCAGCGATTATGGCCGCCGGCTACCAGTATGTTACTCTGGATCTGCTCGGCTATCGCATGGGCAGTCTGAATGAGGTGTTGCCGCCGGAGCAGCAGGCGCTGGCAACTCTTTAAGCCGCCGCTTGCTCCTGAAAAACTCCTGCAACATTTCGCGGCACTCCTCCGTCAGGATGCCACCCGTCACCGTCGCACGATGAATCAGGGCGGGACTGGTGAGGATGCCGAAGAGCGACTCCCCGCCGCGGCGGGGGTCGGCGACGCCATAGACCACCTGTGGAATCCGCGCCAGCACAATTGCGCCGGCACACATGGCGCATGGCTCTTTGGTGACGTAGAGGGTCGTGTTGGTAAGGCGGAAGTCGCCACAGGCGGCGGCCGCCTGGGTAATGGCGATCATCTCGGCGTGGGCGGTAGCATCACGCAGCATCTCACTCTGGTTATGGGCCCGTGCCAGGATGCGCACGGCCGCAAGCGGCAAGGTTGCATCAGCCGGGTTCTCGATGATGACACAACCGGTGGGAGTCTCATCCGCCGCCCGCGCTGTAGCAGCCTGACGGAGCGCCAGACGCATGAAATATTCGTGAAACTTTACACTCATGGCAGCATCAGGGCCAAGAGCCGATGGACCAGTTGGGCGGCGGTAAAGTCGGCAAAGTGCAGCCCCTTGAGCGGGGCCAGCTCAACCACGTCAGCGCCGATTACCCTGCGTCCGGCCACCACCCGATCGAGCAGGCGCATCGCCTGGTGCCAGCAGAGACCGCCGGCCACCGGAGTGCCGGTAGCCGGCATCTGTGAGGGGTCAAGCGCATCGACGTCGAAGGTGATGTAGAGCTGTGTGGGGAAATCGGGCGGCAAGAGCCGCCGTGGCAGGGCGCTCCCCTGCAGTTGGTCCGCATCGAAGCTGGTCAGCAACGGTGCGCTACGACGCCACTCCGCCTCCTCCCTGCTGTAGGCGCGTGTGCCCAATTGCAGGATTGGAAAACCGAGCTCGGCCACCCGCCGCATTACGCAAGCATGGCTCAGCCGGGAGCCCTCATAGCTGTCGCGCAGATCGGCATGGGCGTCGAAGTGGATAAAGCCGACCGGCACTCTGGCGGCTGCCAGAGCACGGGCGGCGCCCAGAGTCACCGTATGCTCGCCGCCCAGCAGCAGTGGACGTGCCTTGAGCGCCAGCGCCCGTGCTACGGCCGCCTCGATAGCGGCCAGCCAGGCCGTCGCATCGGCCTCTTGCGGCAGCTTGAGCGCCCGCTGTGTGTGTAGCCCCGCAGCCCCAGGTGACTTGCCGCGATCATGATCCTCCAACTGCTCCGAGGCTGCAATGATCGCCCGCGGGCCGTGCCGCGTGCCACTGCCATAGGAGACACTCAGCTCCATCGGCACCGGGATGATGTGGCTGGCAGCCTGTGCCGCCGGAGAGTTGGGAAACTCCGAGGCCAGGAAGTGCGGCTGACGTGAACGTGTGGTGGTCATGCTGTCAGGAGAGGCGCTGTTTGAAATCTTCATAGCCGAAGCGACGCACCTGGCGCAGCCTGCCATCGGTTTCGCGGGCCACGATATCGGGCAGTGGAATGCCGTTGAAGGTGGTGTTTTTAACCATGGTGTAGATCGCCATATCTTCAAACATCAGACGATCCCCCACCGTCAATGGACGCTCAAAGCCATATTCGCCAATCACATCACCGGCCAGACAACTGGGGCCGGCCAGGCGGTAACCATAGCGGGTGCCATCCACTGCCTGCCCCCGTTCGGCAGTGGCGGCAGGCACCGCCCTGCCATCCCAGGCCGGATCGCGGAAGAGACGCGGACGGTAGGGCATCTCCAGCACATCGGGCATATGGCAAGTGCAGGAGGTATCGAGAATTGCGATCGGCATATCACTCGCGACGATATCGAGCACCGTCGTGACGAGCGTACCGGCGTTAAGGGCCACTGCCTCTCCCGGTTCGAGGTAGACGGTTGGCTGGCCGTGCCGCTCACGAAATGAGCTGAGCAGATGACAGAGCAGGTCGACATCGTAATCATCACGGCTGATGTGGTGCCCGCCGCCGAAGTTGAACCAGTTGAAGTGAGGCAGCAGCTCGCCGAACTTCGCCTCCACCGCCATCACTGTCCGTTCGAGGGCATCGGCGTTGTGCTGGCAGAGGTTGTGCCAGTGGAGTCCGTCGAGACCTGCCAACGACTCTCCGGCAAAGGCCTGCCGCCGGATGCCGAGACGCGATCCTGGAGCGCAGGGATCGTAGATGGGGGTAGCGCCCTCCGACTGTTCCGGATTGATGCGCAGCCCGCAGCGTGGCAAGGGAGCGCCGGCAGCGGCGGCAACGGCCTGAAACTGGCGCCACTGGGCAAAGGAGTTGAAGGTCAAGTGGCTGACAAGCGGCAGCAGAGCCTCCATCTCGGCCGGGCTCAAGGCGGCGCCAAAGAGATGCACCTCGCCGCCAAAGTAGTCGTGCGCCAACTGTGCCTCGTGCAGCGAACTGGCACAACAGCCATCGAGCACCTGCGAGATCAGTGGAAAGGCATCGAACATCGCAAAGGCTTTAAGGGCCAGCAGAATACGGCAGCCGGTACGCTCCTTGACATCGGCGAGAGTACGCAGGTTGCGTTGGATGGCACCGTAGTCGACAACGTATGCCGGTGTGCGGATTTCAGCGATCTGCATCAACTCTCCCCTGGCGCTGCTCGCGTTGTATTCGGGCCGCCTCGCTGAACTCACACCCGCAGTAGTTCTGACGGTAGAGCTCCCACTCGCGTGCCAGCTCTATGCTGCGCTGAAAACCGCCCTGTTTCTTAAAATTACAGGGCAGGAAGCGTTGGCTGTCAACCTCTGCACCGATAGAGATGAGGGCAGCCGACTCTTTGTGAGGACTCACGGTCAGCGTCGTGGTAAAGAGGTCGATGTCATGCCGCACAGCGTAGTCTGCCGTTCTGCCAAGGTTGAAGCGGAAACAGAGGTGGCAACGCCCGCCCCCCTCGTGATCCCCTTCCCTGCCGCGGATCGCTGCCAGCCATGCCCCATGTGTGGCTTCACGATCAACCACCAGCGGCAGGTGCAGCAGTTCGGCCAGCCTTGACACGGATTCAAGACGGCGTTCATACTCACCCTCTGCTGCGATGTTGGCGTTGGAGAAGAAGAGCGTCGGTGTGAAACCATCGGCCAACAACCGCTCGGCGCAGACTGTGGCACAGGGGGCGCAGCAGGTATGGAGTAGAACGGGGCGCATCTCAGACACCATTGGCGAGTAACTGTCGCAGGGTGGCGGCATCCCGCTGAAACTGCTCGATCTGGTCATCACGCACAAATTCCAGCAAGGCCCAGCGTTGCGCTGCGGTTGCTTTGAGCGGTGCTGTTGCCGCCACTGCCAGAAATTCGCGCCAGGCAGCGACCCCACCGGCCAACGGATGGCGATCGCCCTGCGGATCCCACTGGTAGACGTGAAGATTTGTCAGCCAGGGGAGCAGCTCATGCAACGACGCGAGCTGCTCGGCATGACTCCAGCCGCTCGTCGGCTGCCAGTAGCAGCCGATCCCGGCATCGGCTGTCGCCTCAAGCAGGGCGCAGGCGGAGGCACGGCTATCGGTGAGGGTGTTGCGATGATACTCAAAGGCAACCGTGATACCGCAGGCGGCTGCCAGCGCTGCAATGCGTCTGGCATCTTCGATCACCATCCGGCGATAGGTGGGATCGCACTGGCCTGAGCCCCTGGCGCCGGCCCAGACCCGGATGGTAGGTGCCTGTAGCGCGGTGGCCGAATCGAGCACCTTTTCGAATGGCAGCCCCTGCCCTTCGGCAATACCGGCACGGTAGTAGGAGCCATAGGAGGCCACCTGCAGCCCGGCATCACGCGTCATACAGCCCACTTCACGGGCACGCGACAGGTCACCGTGCGGCACATGGATATCCCCGCCCCACTCGATGCCGTCCAAACCAGCCTGCGCCACAGCCGCAACTACCTGCTCTGCCGTCAGTCTGCGAAAGGAGATTGAAACCAAACCAGCATACATTGTCATACAAAATCACCGAGAGTAACGGCCGATAAGCGACCGCTAAAGGTGCAAGCATAGACTCTACCGTCTGAAAAATAAAGCCTTAATTGCTGATGGGGGAGATTCAGGGTGAGATTCAACTTGGTTGAATCTCACCGTATTCAGAATCCAGAAGTCAGAA
>CAZRGQ010000052.1:0-18415 GCA_964599645.1 uncultured Lentisphaerales bacterium
GGCGACGCTTGTGGATCCCACTGTGGCACAGGCATTTTTGCCTGTGGGCCACTGCGGCTTATCTCGCGGCTGAAGGCGCGGCAGCCAGATAGGGCGCGAGTGCCGAGCGCACTGCAGCGCGTCAGCCCACCGGACCGCCGGGCTCTGCACCGGCAGCACTGCGTCAGCCCCGATGTAGCCAATCGTTTAAGCGGAAGCGTTTAAGTGTGCCGTTTAAGATGGAGTTTAAGTGTGGGTTTAAGTGCTCGCTTTCGTCTTAAACGGCCTCCTTAAACTTTACTGATTGCCTTAAACAGGGCGAGGCGAGTAAGTGCGCGAGTAAGTGTTTTATCGAGTAAGAGTGACGAGTAAGTGCAGGATTAAGTGTGGCGAGTAAGTGCATGCAGGGGAGGGGACAGGGAAACAGCCGGTTATACGCTCTTTGCCACAATCCTTGTCCAGTTCTTCGTCTTGATCCTCGTCTCGCTCTTCGTCAATGCAAGACAATGATCAAGACAAAGATCGGGACGAAGATGAAGAGGACAAAGATCGGGACGAAGATGAAGAGGGCAAAGATCGGGACGAAGATGAAGAGGGCAAAGATCGGGACGAAGACCGCGACAAAGATTGGAGACAGCGTCGCTACTCATTCTCTGTCCCTCTGGCCCCACTGCGTCAGCCCCGGCGCGCAGCGCCCCTATTTCGTGTCTATTGGTGTCCATTCGTGGTTCTCTTCACCGCGTCAGCCGCCCTATGATCCCCCGGACACCCGACCCCTGCCAGCTCTCATTCGCGTAAATTCGCGGTTAAAAAAGGCCACCCTGCTCCGCGCCTCTGCGCCTCTGCTCTGGGGGACGCAGGCTGGGCAGCAGGGCAAGCAGCAGCGCCAACACCATAATAGACGAACCGAGCAGCAGGCGTTGGAGGTCGCTGCTCTCCTTAAAGAGAAGGAGTGAGAGGGCGATGCCGATCGGTATCTTGGCGTTGTTCATGACGGCGAGGGTCGCAGAGTGACGCACCGTGCGGGCACCGCTGTTCCAGAGCCAGAAGCCGACACCGGAGGCGATCACGCCGAGATAGAGGAGTATCCAGAGCTGTCCACGGTCAGGCGCAAAACCGTGCCTCTGCCAACCGGCAATGGCAAAGGGCAGTGTAACCAGAGTGGCGCCGGCGTACATCCAGGTGAGGGCCTGGAGATTGGAGAGGTGACGTCGGCTTTGCAGCAGCCGGCGGTAGAGCAACTGCCCCACGGCAAAGCAGAGATTGGAGGCCTGTACAAGGAGAAAACCGTGCCAGAGGCGGGCGCTCTCCGGTCGCTGCCACCAGATGGCGGCGGCACCGGCAACGGCCAGCAGAGCGGCTGCCACGGTGTGGAGGAGCTGACGCGGTTGGCGCAGTGTGCCCAGCAGGGCGACGTGCAGCGGCGTCAGAAGAGTAAAGAGGGCGACTTCGTGCGACTTGAGGCTGCCGAAGCTGGCGATGTAGAGCAGGTACATAATGCCGAACTGGAGTGCACCGAGCGCCAGCAGGGCTATGGCAAGAGTTGCGGCAGGAGGCTTGCGTATGCCAAAAGGCAGCACGACGAGCAGCGAGAGCGCCAGGCGGATACACGAGATAACGGCGGGATCGAGTCCGGCTAGGCGATTGCCGATCAGGCCGAAGGAGAGACCCCAGATAGTGGAGGCGATGAGAAGCTGCAACATAATGCCTTGAAGCGGTTGCAAAAACGGGTAAATAGAGATATACTAATATATTTCACGCCGTCATGAAAGCAAGACGTGGCGGAAGCTGTTCCCTGCAAGGCAGGCAAGTTTGGTTTCTGTTTATGGCATCACAATTCAAAGAGCTACCGCTGGCGGAGTCTGAGATCGCAACGATTGCCGGTCGTTATCAGACGCCGTTCCATCTCTACGACGAAGCGGGCATCCGCGCCAACGCACAGCGCCTCAACCGGGCCTTTGCCTGGAACAAGCGTTTTCAAAACTACTTTGCCGTCAAGGCGTGCCCCAACCCCTTCCTGATGAAGATTTTGCAGGAGGAGGGCTTCGGAGCCGACTGCAGTTCGCTGCCGGAACTGCTGCTGGCCGAGGCGACCGGCCTGCGGGGGGGAGAGGTGATGTTTACCTCCAACGACACCCCGGCCGAAGAGTTTGTCAAGGCGCGGCAGATGGGGGCGATCATCAACCTCGATGACATCACGCATATTGATTTTCTGCGTGAGGTGGCAGGCATACCGCAGCACATCTGTCTGCGCTACAACCCCGGGCCGCTCAAGGGCGGCAATGCGATTATCGGTAAACCGGAGGAGGCTAAATATGGCTTCACGCGCGAGCAGTTGTTCGAAGGCTACCGCATGTTGCGCGATCTGGGAGTCAAGCAGTTCGGGCTCCATACGATGGTGGCCTCCAACGAGCTGAATCCACAATACTTTATCGATACAGCCGTGCTGCTCTTTGAGTTGGTGGTTGAGATCGCCCGCGAGGTGGGCATCAGCTTTGATCTGATCAACCTGGGCGGTGGCATCGGCATACCTTATCGTCCGGAGCAGCAGGCGGTTGATCTTGAACTGGTTGGCACAGGGATTCGCGAGGCCTACGAGCGGATCATTCTGGGCGCCGGCCACCCCGAACTTAAAATCTGCATGGAGTGTGGCCGGATGGTAACGGGACCATACGGCTGTCTGGTAACGCGGGTGCGCCATCTGAAGCAGACCTATAAGCGGTATGCCGGCCTCGACGCCTGCATGGCCAACCTGATGCGTCCCGCACTCTACGGCGCCTACCATCATATTACAGTGCTGGGCAAGGAGGAGGTGACGCAGCGGGAGGTTTACGATGTGACCGGCTCCCTCTGTGAGAACAACGACAAATTTGCCGTCGATCGCTCACTGCCGCCGCTCAAACGTGGTGACCTGCTGGTAATCCATGACACCGGAGCCCATGGTCATGCGATGGGATTCCAGTACAACGGCAAGCTGCGTTCAGCCGAATACCTGCGTCGTACCGATGGCAGCGTGATGCAGATCAGGCGTGCCGAACGGGTTGAAGACTACTTCGCGACACTCGATCTGGAGCAGTTGACGAATTTTAATTAATCGTATTGCCTTTGGCGGTAAAAAACGTTAATATTGGCGACACTACGGATCGTGTTGAGTGGTACACATAGTGAGACTGTATCGTTCAATGTGATCAAATTGAGGTTTTGTTGAGAACATTGATCACAAGTTCTGGTTTCCAGCGCCTGGCAGGCAAGGTTGCGGCAGCCCTGTGGCTGGCAATTATGTTGGCAGGATGGTCGGGATGTGCGCTCTGGCGGGGTAGTGAGAGCGGCGACGGTGAGTCGCTCGAATCGGCTCTGGCCGGCATGGCTCTGCCGCTGCCCTTTGATGATGGCGGCAAGGCAGGCAGGTCCTACAGTGAAGGGCGCGATGCGGCACGCTCGGATGAAGCAGCGCTGTTGGCCGGGGCCGACCTGAGCCACTTTACAGAGGCCGGCGATCCGCTGCTGCGTGCCGGCTTGACGCTGCTCTTCTCGCTACGCGTGGGCGAAAAGCAGGAGGTTGCGACTACCCCTGTGATTGTTGATGACCAGGGCGAAATCTCGCTGCCGATGATTGGGCTGATAGAGTGCGAGGGGCTGACGTTGGCACAATTGAAGCGAATCCTGCATGAGAAGTATGGTGCCTACTACCGCGAGCCGGAGGTGACACTCAATTTCCGCTATGAAGAGGGTAGTGTCTCTCCTTGGGGACGGGTGCTGGTGCAGGGACGCGTCGCACGCGAGGGCTGGGTCAATATTCCGCCGACCCGCGACCTTACTGTCAGCCGCGCCATTCAGGTGGCGGGCGGTTACAGTTCCAGCGCCAAGAAGAGTGATATCGTAGTTCACCGCCGCAAGCTTGATGGCAGCCAGCATAAAATCCAGGTGGATCTGGAGCGGGTGGGCAAGCGCGGCGAGGTTGAGCGCGACATCGCCCTGCAACCGGGTGATGTCGTCTTTGTGCCTGAGTCGATGTACTGATGTGATCGAACTGAAAGAAAGGAATACGTCATGCAAAAGCGTATAGTATGCGGAATGGTAGCGAGTCTCTCCCTGGTTTGGGGTGCGATGGCTCTGACCAACGAGGAACGGGTAGGGCTGGCAGCGGCCGACCCACAACAGGTGGCAGAGCTGGTGGCTGCCATGGATGCCAAAGCGACCCCCCTCTTTGCAGGGGAGGTGGTCGAAGCGATCGCCAGTATGCCGCTCTCGCCGGTGTTGCGCTTGCGTCAGATGCGCGATAGTGCCGCCGCCTTCCTGCAGGCGGTACCGGCAGCCCAGCGCCCGGAGCTGCTGGCCCGGATGGTTTCAAGCATCCCCTTCCAGATGTTGCCACGCTGGGTCGATGGTTTCAAACCGGAGCTCAAGGCCGCCACGGCCGAGATGTCGGCTGCCGACTACAAGAAGTTGGCCACGGCGGCAGTAGAGGCTGTCGCTGGCATCGAAGAGCTGAGTGATGAAGCCAAGACGATTTACACCACCTTCATCATCACGCTGCTGAGCCGCGGGGAAAGCCAGGAGGAACGGGAGGAGTTTGCCAGCGCCCTGCTGCCGGCAGTCGCTGCCGCCTGCCGCGATCAGGTAGAGGCTGCCCTGCCGAGCGCCCTGCAGGGGGACTATGCGATGTTGCTGGGCCCTGAGATGATGCGTCTCGTCGAGGCACATGGCAAGATGGGGGCACGGCGGGTCGCCACAGCCGATGCGCTCGGCGAGGTCGCAGAGGAGGCCGAGCGCCTGATCCACGACATCAACCGTCCGGCACCCCTGATTTTGCGGCCACGTGACGGGGAGCTGACGCCCACACCGCCGCACCACACCTCCGCTGGCGTGCCATCATCGAGCCCGGTAATTCCGCCCCCCTATCGCGGCCAGTTTTAAGGTGCCCATCCGACTCACTTCAGAGGAGATTAAAACATGAAGAGCAAACTGTTTTACGCCACCATCTTGGCCACTTTCACTGTGACAAGCCTGCAGATGGCACGGGGCGCCGAGGAGACCGGTATCTGGTTGGGACGTGTCAATATCTCACCCACTCTCTCCGCCAGTGTCTTCTACGACAACAACCCCGATGAGGTGAACAAGGCGCGCAAAAGGGTGATGGAGGAGACCATCGACGAACGCTACAACAAACGTCGTTACGAGGACTCAACCGTCGGCTTCAACATCAGGCCGGGGCTGCTGATCAACGTGCCGGGCAATAGCTGGAGCCTCTCCGGTGGTGTGCACTACCTCTACGAGCGCGATGACTCCGACTACTCACGCAAGCCGAAAGATTGGTCTGAAAACCTCACTTTGCGCGGCAAAACCGATGGCGAAACCAGTTGGAGCATCGGACAGTCGCTGAGCAAATTGAGTTATCAGGAGTATGACGAGTTCAGTCAGGACGACCGTCTGGCGATCGGTGTACACGGTGGCCTTGGCAAACAGTGGACCGACAAGACACGTACCACACTTGGCCTCACCTTCCGCAGGGTCGATTATGACGATGACCTGCTCTACGATACCGATGCCTACCGCATCAACCTCTCCTTCGACCACCGCCTGACCGACAAGAGCTATGGCATTCTGTCGCTGGCCGCCGGCTTCAACCGGGCCGACTACAGCAGTGTGCCTGAGCTGGAGGGACGTGCGCGCCGCAGTAACGGTAAATCCGACTTCAGCCAATACTCGCTGCAGGCCGGTGTCGGTTCACGTGCCACCGACAAGATCACCTACCGTGCCCTGATAGGTATGGCAATGCTGGTGCCTGACTATAAAGAGGAGCGGCTTGATGATAATACGACGTCCGGCAAAAGCTACAACGACAATGAATACGACCTCAGCTACGACTTGAGTGCCAACTGGCAGGCCACCGACCGCATCACGGTAAGTGTAGCCGGCCGTTCACTCTATGAATCGTCCGAGGACGTGCGCAACAGCGCTGTCCAGACATACACGCTCTCATGCAACGCCAGCTATCGACTCTTGCGCCGTTGGCGCCTCGGTGGCGGCGTCAGCTATCGTCGTGAAGAGTATATCCGCAAGGTCGCCAGCAGCAGCGATCCTGAGAGCCGCTACGGCTATATGGGCACCGAGGTTAACGGGCGCAAGCGTGATGATGATCAGGTCAATCTCCATGCCAACGTTACCTTCGGTCTCAACCGCTACGCTTCGCTCTTTGCCAACGGCCTCTACTCGATGACGTCATCGTCAATCGAAGCCTTTGAGTTTGATCGCTATCGCCTCAGCGCCGGCATAGCGCTGCAATATTAAGCGGCGCCAGTAGTCGGTATGCGGTTTGCCCTACCCAGAAATGCGGTTTTAATACATTTGGCAGCGGCTGTGGCCTTCCTCGGCTCCGGCTGCTGCCACTCTTTTCGACTGGCTTCATTTCTACCGCTGGTCTGGCTGATACCGGCCATTTTGGAGATGATACTGCTCTTCCCGCCAGCCCGCCGGCGGGAGCGGATCAAAGAGAGCCGGCGACGTGCCAGCCGACATCTCCTGCGCGATCCCATCTTCTATCTGGGGTTGGGGATCCTGATCTACATAACCTGCCAAAGCCTGAACGGTCCCTGTCGCCTTGCTTACAGTTTGGCCAATCAGGCATGGTATCTCACGCCACCACCTTTGCGGCTGCTGCCCTATTGTCTCGACCGTCACGAAGCCTTTGAGGCTTTTTTCTGGTTTCTGGCAGCCTGGGGCGGTGTGTTGGCCGTACGCATCGGGCTGACACGCCGGGCCAAAATGCGTCTGCTCCAGCTTCTGGTTGCGATCGCCACGTTCTACGCCGTGACCAGCCTGCTGCACTATGCCAGTGGTGCCGAACTGTCGCTGTGGGGTCTACCCGCTACGCTCTTTAAATATGGCACCTTTGCCGACACCTCGGCCGCCGGCCTCTTTTATGCCATCGCTCTCTTTGTCGCAGGCGGCTTGCTGCTGCAAGCCCTCACTTCCGGTGCCGGCGTCAAGGAGAGTCGTTTGCTCTATGCAGCCATGCTGCTCAACCTGCTGGCCGCGCTCTTCAGTCTCGACGTTGGCGTTCTGCTGCTGCTGTTGATCGGGGGGGGGCTGTGGCTTGTCTATGCCCTGTTCTATCTCTATCACAGTTGCAGCAAGGCACAGTTGCTGCGCTATCTGGCAATCCTCCTGCTGACAGGGATGGCGCTGGCCTTTTTGCATCTGGTCGCCTATCCCGAGAACAGGCTGCACCAGAAATTTGATGTTATCAAAGCCGGCGTGGCGGGCAACGACTCATGGTGGCAGGAGCGTAAAACATTGCGCCAGGCAGCCTGGCGCAGCTTCAAGGCTGCGCCGCTCTATGGCACCGGCACCTGGAGTTTTCAACATACCGTCGGCACACACCTGAGCGATAGCGAGTGGGTGGACATCTCGCCGGAGCAGCAAACCCCGCTCTCCTGTTTCTCTGATCCACTGCAATTGCTGCAGGAGCTGGGTCTGGTCGGCAGCAGCATGCTGCTGGCAGCGCTGATTCTGATCTGGCTGGTCCCGCTCAAACGGATCGTGGCGCGCGTCCGCGCTACGTCGGCCACGGCCAAAGAGATCGATGCAATACGCCTCAAGCGCCTTTCACCCGTTGCAATATCAATCTTGCTGGCACTACTGGGAGCCACGCTGTTCAGCCTCTTGGGTATGCCGCTGCGCACGCCGCTGCTGCTGCTGGTCTACATGCTGCTGCTGGCCACGCTGCCAGCGCTGCTGCCACTGCCGCAGCCGTCTGATGTAAACGTAATAAGGCCGGGAGATAAAAACGACCAGAAACGCAGCGGTAAATGGCAGCGTTTCTTGGGGAAGGCGGGGCGCGATGGCAGAGTGCGCAGAGTTAGGCCGGAAGAGAGAGCTGTTTTATGAACGATGTTAAGAATGAGAAACACACCCCTGTTGCTACTGTGCCAGAGGGGTGGAAGGGCACACCGTCTCCGGTGCGTGGTGCCGCGCTCTATTATGGTCACAATCCGCACCAGATGGCCTACGGCGACACCTATGGTCATGGTATTCCCTATGCCGCACCCTATGGCGGTCAGGCGGCTTATGGTGGCGACTCCTCCGGGCAAGAGAGCGGCGACTCGATTTTAGGCCCCCTCTCGCTGGCACGCGTCATGCGCGTCGTACTGCAGAAGTGGCCCTCACTGATCGTAGCGGTACTGCTCGGTCTGGGCGTTGGTTTTGCCTACTACAAAACGGCTCCTGTCACCTATCGTGCCAGTAGTGTCATCGAGATGCAGGCCAAACGGCCACGCATCATAAAGGGTGACGACGTCTATATCAACGATCCCGACACCACCGGCTCCCTTAATGAAATCATCAATACACGTCTGGCCAAGCTGCGTAGCCGTGAAGCGATCATTATGGTAGCAGAGCGTGTGCGGGCCGACTTCCCCACGCTCAAGGCGATGGCCGACGACGAACTCTATGATATGCTGATCTGGAGCATCGAGTTCAAACCGCGTCGCATGTCGCGCCTGATCGACATCAGCGCCCGCCATTCACGTCCCGAGATCGCCCAGGGGATCGTCAATGCCTACGCCTATGCTGCTGAGGCCTATTCGGTGGAGGAGAACAAAGCTTCATCCGACTCCGGCGTTGCCTGGCTCAAGGCTACCGCTGAAGCACAACAGCGGATTCTCGAGAAGGCCAACCAGGAGGTGCTCGACTTCCGGGTGGAGAATGCGATCGATGAGATGGAGAACCGCAAACGTGCCGTCGATTCGGTCTTGTTGCAACTGAATAACGACCTGGCACGCTCCGAGATCGAACAGACCCGCTTCGCTGACCTGCTGACCGTGCTGACCGAAATCCAGCAGGACCCCGAGAAGATCGACTCGCTTCCCGAAGTTGTGCCGCGTGCCGGCGAGATTGCCGCCGCGCAGGCCGCCTTGCGTAATGCCATGACTGAACGTGATGTCCTCCTGAAGGACTTCACTGATAAACATCCCAATGTCATCCTGGCCAACGACAAGGTTGATATCGCACGTCGTCACTTCCTTGACGCCGTCTACCGCGCCCGCGAAACTGCCGTGGCCAACCTCGACCTGATGATAAAACAGACAGAGTCGCTACGCGAACGCACCAGGGTAAACGAGCGCTTGAGCTCCGAGCTGGAACTAAAGCTGATCGCAGCCAAATCACGTCTCGAAGCTCTGTTGCGTGACAAAGATGTTGCCGATATGAGCTACCGTTCGATACTAAGCCGGATTGAGGAGGTGCGCCTGGCTCTCGACGACTCCTCAGCCACCATTCGCATCATTGAGGAGGCTGGCCTCCCCAGACGTCAAGTGTCGCCCGATCCGCGGATCGCCTTCTCCACCGGTCCTCTGGTGGGTCTGGTCATCGGCTTTCTCTTTATCATGGTGCTCGATCGCCTGGAGGATCGGGTTACCAGCATCGCCGACATCGAACAACATATGTCGACCAAGGTGCTGGCCCTGATTCCACGAGTACTACACTCCAACCGCAATCAGCTTGTCAAGCTCAGCGCCGAAAAACGCTTCAGCCGCTTTGCAGAGGCCTTTGCTGGCCTGCGTGGTCTCCTCGATTCACCCCGCTTTGCCGACTTTTCCCGGGTTGTTCTGGTCGTCAGCACCCATCCTGAAGAGGGCAAAACGGTGATCTCCAGCAATCTGGCCATGACCTATGCCATGGCCGGTAAAAAGACCCTGCTGGTCGACTTCGACTTGCGGCGTCCCCGTATCGGCCGCATGTTCGGTGTGGTGCCGGAGAGCAGGGAGGAGGCGCGGGCACGCAGTCTGGTCGATGCGCTGGATGCTGGCGACACCTCGGTCTTCGACTCGTTGCCGATTGCTTCCGGGTATGAAAACCTCTCCCTCGTCACCTCCTACCCCAGTAGTCAGATCAGCCCGGCCACGGTCATGGGCTCCGGTGCCCTCAAAGACTTTTTCGACTGGGCCAACAGTAACTACGATAACGTCGTAATCGACTCGCCCCCCTACGGCCTTGTCAGCGATTCGCTGGCGCTCGGCGTCCTGAGTGACTCTGTAATTCTGGTCTGCCGTCCAGAGCGCAGCCGTTATCGCGCCATGCGCCATGCGTTACGCTTCTTCCGCGAATCAGGTGCTCGCGTTCTGGGAGTGGTGGTCAACGATGTCGACTTCCGCGGCTTCGGTAACTACGACTATAATCGCGGCTACAATCGTTATGGACGCTACGGCTACGGCTACGGCTACGGCTACTATAAGCGTACCCACGAGGAAGACGCCGCCGATCAGGAAACCGATATGGATGGCAATCCCGTCCGGCCCTCTACCGGCACCAACATACTCGACGTCGATGATGATGACGAAGAGTATGACGACGAAGGTTAGTCTGTAACAGACTCCAGTAGTTTCATGATCGCCGCCGCAGCGCTCTCAGCGTCGAGCGTGACAGTATCTAGACGCAGCGCCGGCTGTTGCGGCTCTTCGTAGGGGGCCGAAACCCCGGTGAAGGAGGGAATCTCACCGGTCCGGGCGCGGCGGTAGAGACCTTTGACATCGCGCTCTTCACAAACCTCAAGTGGTGTGTCGATAAAAATCTCCAGAAAACGCTCTGCACCAACCACTTCACGCGCTTGACGCCGATCAGCCGCCGTGGGCGATATTAAGGCTGCGATTACATGCAGTCCGGCTGCGTTGAAGAGTGCGGCCACCTCGGCTGTGCGCCGGATATTCTCCAGACGGTCAGCCGCCGTAAAGCTCAGATCGCGATTCAGGCCATGACGCAGGTTATCGCCATCCAGCAGGATGGCCAGTTGCCCCGACTCTATCAGCCGCTGCTCCAGCAGACGGCCGATCGTCGTCTTGCCGGCGCCGCTCAAACCGGTCAGCCAGAAGGTGACGCCGCAGGCGACGCCGCTCAAGCGGCCACGTTCGGCAGCCGTTACCAGCGATGATTCGCGCCGCACCTCTCTCGGCAAACTCAGTTGACGCTCTTCCGGCTGCACAATGCGATCGAGCAACATCGCCGCTCCCAGCGTTGCATTGGTGTGGGGGTCGATCATGACGACCGCACCGGTGGCGCGGTTGGCACTGTAGGGGTCCCACGCCAATGGGCGGAAAAAATCGATGGCGCAACGCCCGATCTCGTTCAGGTGCAGCTCTGTTGCGGCGCGCCGCTCAAGCCGGTCGGGGTCGATCCGGTAACGCAGGGCCGCCACACTGCCTCTGATCAGTTGCGTCGTCTGCTTCAAGAGCAGCGGACGGCCGGGCGTTAACGGCGTAGCGTGCATCCAGACAACCAGAGCCTCAGTCTCACGACTATACTGCGGCAGGTTGTGCGGCGAGCTCAACATGTCGCCACGACTGATATCGAGCTCGTCAGTCAGACAGAGCGTCAACGACTCACCGGCCACCGCCATGTCGCGCTCGCCGCAAAAGGTGACAATCGACTTGATGCAACTACGCCGACCGGAGGAGCGCACCACCACCTCATCGCCTACGCGCACGACTCCCGAGGCAACCTGACCGCAGTAGCCCCTGAACTCCTGGCCGGGGCGGTTGACGTACTGCACCGGAAAGCGGAAGTCGATCAAGTTGCGCTCGCCGCTGATCTCTACCTGCTCCAGGTGGGCCAGCAGTGTCGGTCCCCGATACCAGGGCATCCTGCTGCCCGGCTCCACCACGTTGTCGCCCTGCAGGGCGCTGAGCGGGATATAGACGATATCAGGCACCTGCAGTCGGGCGCTGAAGGCCGAGTAGTCGCTGCGGATCGCCTCAAAAACGCCTTGGTCAAAACCAACCAGGTCCATCTTGTTGACGCAGATCACCAGATGCCGGATACCCAGCAGCGAAGCGATAAAACCGTGCCGCCGCGACTGCGTCAAGACGCCGTGCCGCGCATCGATCAGGACGATCGCCAGATGCGCCGTGCTGGCGCCTGTCGCCATATTGCGCGTATACTCTTCGTGCCCCGGGGTGTCTGCGATGATAAAGCGGCGGCGTGGTGTCGAAAAGTAGCGGTAGGCCACATCTATGGTGATCCCCTGCTCACGCTCGGCCTTCAGTCCGTCGGTTAGGAGCGCCAGATCGATGGTGTCGCGATTGAGGCGGCGGGAGTCGCGGCTCAGGGCGCTCAACTGATCGTCGTAGATCGCCTTGCAGTCGCTCAGCAGCCGTCCGATCAGGGTCGACTTGCCATCATCGACGCTGCCGGCGGTGGAGAAGCGCAACAGCTCGGCCTCACTACTCTGGCGCAGCAGGAGGTCGAGAGCCTTGGTATCGGAGCTGTTCATCAGAAGTAGCCCTCCCGTTTCTTCTCCTCCATCGAACCCTCCTGGTCGTGGTCGATCACACGTGTAATCCGCTCCGAGTTGCGTACCGTCATCATCTCGCCGATAATCTCGCGTACCGTGCGCGCCGTGGAGCGTATTGCACCGGTACAGGGCCAGCAGCCGAGTGTGCGGAAACGGCACTCAACCCGTTCAACTTTGGCGCCGGGTGGCAGCCGCGCCGCATCTATCACCGGAATCAGGAGCTCCCCCTGCGCCACCACCTCGCGGTGGGCGGCAAAGTAGAGCGGCACCACGGGAATCTGCTCCAGATGGATATAGTGCCAGATGTCGAGTTCGGTCCAGTTGGAGAGGGGGAAGATGCGCAACGATTCGCCGGGATTGAGCCGCGTGTTGTAGAGGTTCCACAACTCGGGGCGCTGATTTTTAGGGTCCCACTGCCCATGTATATCGCGGAAAGAGCAGATCCGCTCTTTGGCCCGGCTCTTCTCCTCATCGCGCCGGGCTCCGCCGAAGGCAGCATCGTAACCGCCCGCCGCCAGCCCCTGGAGCAGCCCCGCCGTCTTGAGCGCGCCGCAACACTTCACTGTCCCCCACTCCCAGGGGTTGGCACCGGCTGTCAGCGCCTCGCGGTTGCTGTAGACCAGCAGTTCGGCACCGATTTCACGGCAGAAGCTGTCGCGAAACTCGATCATCTCGGGGAACTTCAAGGTGGTATCGATATGAAGCAGCGGGAAGGGGATCGGGGCAGGATAGAAGGCCTTGCGCGCCAGGTGTACCATCACGGAGGAGTCTTTGCCGATCGAGTAGAGCATCACAGGACGCTCCATCTCGGCCACCACCTCGCGGATGATGTGGATGCTCTCGGCCTCAAGCTGGTCAAAATAGCTCTGTTTAAAGCGATCCATCAACTCTCTCCTGCTAGCCGATCACTTCCCGATGCGCCAGATACCACTCGACAAAGGCGGGCAGCCCGACGCTAATCGGCGTGGTCGGCTCAAAACCGAGCTTCTCACGAATGCGACTGATGTCGGCAAAAGTGGCCGGCACATCGCCCGGCTGAATCGGCAACAGCTCCAGCTCCGGTGTCACATGCAGCGCCGCCGCAATCGTGTTGATGAAGTCGAGCAGATTCTCCGGCCGGTGGTTGCCGATGTTGAAGAGCTCATAAGGGGCGAGGCGGTCAGACTCAATGGCAGCCGTAACGCCGCTGATGATGTCGTCAATGTAGGTAAAGTCGCGCTCCATGCGGCCATGGTTGAAGACCTTGATTGGGCGCCCCTCCACCATCGCCTTGGTGAAGAGCCAGACAGCCATGTCGGGACGCCCCCACGGTCCGTAGACGGTAAAGAAACGTAGCCCGATCGTCTGCACTCCGTAGAGATGGGTGTAGGTGTGGGCCATCAACTCATTGGCCCGCTTGGTGGCAGCATAGAGGCTGACGGGGTGGTCGACCGGATCGCTTTCACTGAAGGGCAATTTGCTGTTACCGCCATAGACGCTCGAACTGGAGGCGTAGACGAGCCGGCGGGTCTGGTGGTGCCGACACGCCTCCAGTATGTTGAGAAAGCCGACGAGGTTGGAGTCGGCATAGACGTGTGGCTGATCAATCGAGTAGCGTACGCCCGCCTGCGCCGCCAGGTGGCAGACCACATCGGGTTTGAAGCTGTCGAAAATCGCATTGATTGCCGCGAGATCGACGATGTCACACTTATGCATGGTGTAGCCCGGCAGTGGCGTCAGGAGTGCATTGCGGGCGTGCTTGAGGCCCACGAAGTAGTAGGCATTGAAGTTGTCGACCCCCGCCACCTCATGCCCGTCCGCCAGGAGTTGGCGGCAGAGGTGCATGCCGATGAAACCCGCTGCGCCCGTAACCAGAATTTTCATTGTCTTGATGTGGTGCTACTTTGACTTTAACTGGGGGAAGAGGATCACATCACGGATCACCTCGGTCCCCGTAAGGAGCATGATGAGCCGGTCGATACCGAGTCCCAACCCGCCTGCCGGCGGCATGCCGTGTTCCAGTGCCAGAATAAAATCTTCGTCGATCTTCTCGATGTTTTCACCTGCCTGGGCCGCAAAGGCGCGCCGCTGTTCAAAGGGGTCGTTCTGCTCGGTGTAGCCGGGACAGAGCTCTTTGCCGGCTACTACAAACTCGAAGACGTCGGCCAGTGACGGATCGTCGGCACACGCCTTGGCCAAGGGGATGAAGGCCCGCGGCACACGCGTCACAAAGGTGGGCTGGCGCAACTGCTTCTCCACCAGCTTGTCGTAGACCTCATGCGTCAGCAGCAGGTGATCCCAGGCCGGATCAACCTCCAGACCGGCTGCCGCCGCCCGCTCGCGGGCCGACTCCAGGTCGAGTTCAAACCACTCACTGCCCACTACCTCGCAGACCAGCTCCTGATAGGAGACCTCACGATAGGGTGCCGTAAAGTCGATCTCTTCGCCTGTCTCCTGCGACACCACCTTGGTGGTACCCAGCACCCGCTCACAGACCCGCGGCAACATCTCCTCCAGAATCCGTTTCATCGAGAGGCGGTCGCCATACGCTTCGTAGATCTCCAGGACCGTAAATTCAGGGTTGTGGGTCCGGTCGAGCCCCTCATTGCGGAAGTTGCGGTTCATCTCGTAGATCTTGTCGAAGCCCCCCACCAACAGCCGTTTCAGGTAGAGCTCCGGTGCAATCCGCATAAACATCTCACGGTCGAGAGCGTTGTAGTGGGTCGCGAAAGGACGTGCCGCCGCACCACCGGCATGCGGCTGCATCATCGGCGTCTCCACCTCTTGAAAACCGCGCTCGTTGAGGTAGTTGCGAATCTCCTGCATCACGCCGATGCGGATGTTGAAGCGTTGCCGCACTTCGCGATTGGCCATCAGGTCGAGATAGCGCTTCCGGTAACGCTCCTCGGTATCCACCAGACCGTGAAACTTCTCCGGCGGCTGCATGATCGCCTTCGTCAGGAGCTGCCATGTGTGGAGGTGTATGCTCTGCTCGCCCATGCGGGTCACGAAGAGTTGCCCCTCGACTCCGATGATATCCCCCATATCGAGCAGGGCAAAGGCGTTGAAGGCCTCCTCCGGCAACTCCTTGCGGTTGAGGTAGATTTGAAAGCGGTCGGAGCCATCGTTCAGGTCGGCGAAGATGCTCCGCCCCATGGCGCGGATCGACATCAAACGTCCCGCCACCCGCACTGTGCGTCCCTCCTCAAAGTTGGCGCGTATCTGTTGCAGTCTGCCGCTACGCTCAAAGGCGGAACCGAAAGGTTCATAACCGAGGCTCTGCAGGGCCTCAAGGTTGCGAATCCGCTGCTCGCGGTAGGTGTTGCTGCTGGTGGAAGAGTCTTGTGACATAGTGAAGAGAGAGTATAGATGGTGTTGCCAACTTGCTCAACCCTTTTCGTCTCCACATAACCACATAACCACTTAACGCAACTTGATTAGCGTCCCCGTCGGCGGCATCAGCTCATAGGCGCCGATATCGACGCGCCGCGCCAGGATGCGTGGCAACCCGTCCAGATCAGTGGCGTTGGCCATCCACGGCTCGATCAGCCCGCTGTTAAAGCAGGGAGAGCCATCGCTCAGGTGACAGTCGGCGGGGAAGTTAACAAATTGCGGATCTTCCTCAAGATTGGCCTCACCGGACGGTTCTGGTGTGGTACAGCAGTAGTCGAGACTCCAGCCACTCCCGCTCGCCGTCCAGTTGGCAACACCGGTTGCACTATAGTTGCGGTCGATGATGGTGTTTATCACGGTGCCGCCGCCGTTGGCATAGAGGCCGCCCACGGTCGCTGCATAGTTGCTGACAATCGTGCAGTTCACAACCGCGCCGGCGGTGGCACAATGCACCCCGCCGCCTCCCGCGCCGGCTGTGTTGACGTTGTTACGAATCAGACAATTTCTGAGTGTGCCTCCCCCGTTGAGATAGGCGCCGCCACCCATGCTGCCGGTGTAAGTTGTCGAGACGAGGTTAGCCTCGATCACGCAGTTTTCAACCAGTCCACCAAGGCACAAATAGACCCCACCGCCATACAACTGATTGGCACCATTGCCGACGATCTGGCAGTTGCGCACGTAGCCACCCATGTTGAGCGAGATGCCAGCCCCCCTGCGGTTGACGGGCATTTTGTTGGCTGTAATGACACAGTTGCTGACGGTGCCATAGAAGTCGATCTTGAGACCTCCCCCATTGGAGAAATTGTCCGGTTCATTTGGATTGCCTCCCTTAATCGTGAAGCCGTCAACCACACCCTCTGCGTGGCTCAGATAGAGGATGCGAATACTCTTTCCGGGGGCATTCTTGATCGTTGTTGCAGCGGCACCCGACGTGCTGCGTAGCGTAACCCCGCGCTGGATATCGAGCGTGTTGGCGATGGCATATTCGCCGGCGTCCACCAGAATCAGACTGCCGTCAACCGCCATCTCGATGGCCGATTGGATGTCGGCTGCCGCTGTCGTCCACGAGGAGAAGGGTGGGGCGGCAGCGGCATTCTCCTTGCGTACGTAAAGAGTGGTAGGCCCCACCCGGATCAACCCTTGCCGTACAGCGTGCGCCACCTCGCCCGCGCTATTTGAGACTACCAGTCTTACATCGTAGAGCCCCGGATAGTAGGTGTTGGTCACCGTGCCTCTGCCTAATCCCTCCAGGTCAATCACCCCATCGTTGTCAAAATCCCACTTGTAGTAGAGACCGTTCTGGTTGGCACCGACCACGGCTGCCACAAACTCTACGCGATTGCTGGCGAGCGCCGTGGTGGCGCCTTGCGCTACCGGATTGCAGGCAAATGAGTCGTCGCAAAACTCCAGCGCCCCGATATCTACCGCCGCGCCATAGAGGCGCGGCTTGCCCGCCATGTCGCTGGCAGCCTCCATCCACGGCAGATACTGCCCCGCGTCAATACAGGGCGAGCCCGGTAGCAGGCGGTAGTCGCCGGCCTCTATGTCAGCCAGTTGCGGCGCTGCGGCCAGATTGCCGACATCATCAAGCCACGGATCGAGCATGCAGTGGGTATAGCTCCAGCCACTGCCGGTGTAATCATAGTTGGGTGAGCCGCCCGCACTCGAACGGTTGCCCCAGATGATCGAGTTGCTGATGGAGCCTCCACCCTTGCTGACGACCCCGCCAACCGACTGGCAGTAGTTGTTAACAATGGTGCAGTTTTCGATACTTCCGCCGTTTAAACACTGCACGCCACCGGCCAGGGGCTAGTTTTGGTTCCCCGGATGAATGAAATCGAGGGTATTGTTGGCAACGATACAATTGCGCAGCGTGCCGCCTGCTTCGAGATAGACACCGGCTCCGCCATACGCCGAGTAGTTCAAACGGTTGTCTGCAATCAGACACTCCTCCACCAACCCGCTCTTAACAACGGAGACACCGCCGCCCGTCACCTGTCTGCTGATGTTGTTGGTTATCACACAACGATAGACGTAGCCGCCATTTTTCAAACCAATGCCGCCGCCAAGGCAGTTCATGTTGATGGTGTTGGCTGTAATCACACAGTTGCTGACGGTGCCATGCCCGTCGAGCAGAATACCGCCACCGATATTGTTGTTCGGGCCGGGGGCGCTGCCATCCCTGACGGTAAAGCCATCCACCACGGCATCGGGATGCGAGAGATAGAGGATTCGGGTAGAGCCACTGGTACGCCTGATAGTTGTCTTCCCGGCTCCGTTGACACTGCGCAATGCTACACCGTTGGTAAGTTCAAGTTGTGCTGTAATCGCATAGACACCGTTGGAGACCAGCACCGTATCCCCATCCTGCGCTTGGGTCAGAGGCTTGTCGATGCTCTGAAAAGCAGTGGTCCAACTCGTGCCCGCCGCCGCATTGTCACCCTCCGGTGTAACATAGTAGATGGTGCTACCGTGTAGACTCAAACCCAGCGTTGCCGCGCCGATCAGCGCCAGAATCACCTGTTTCGTATCCATCTTTTTACTCCTTGCGTTACATGGCGGGATGCGTCGCATGAGCCATTGCCAAGCAAACGTAAACATCCCACATGAGCGAACAGCAGTATGTTTCCACAAGCAGCTTTCAGCTAAAAGTAGAAACAAGCGCCCCCCTTTGCCACTACCTCTCTACTAGGGACAGACCCTTTATCACCCGCCACTAGGGACAGACCCTTTATTACCCACCACTAGGGACAGACCCTTTATCACCCACTACTAGGG
>CAZRGQ010000053.1:0-15491 GCA_964599645.1 uncultured Lentisphaerales bacterium
CCGTCCCTACCTGTGCAAAAGGAAGCGCATGTGAAGTGGCAGCGCAAAATCTTCCCCAATTATGGGTATAGAGAGACGCCACTTCACACTCTCCTCCCCACCAAACCGCGCTTGATCAACTCTTCAGCGATCTGCACGGCATTCAGGGCAGCCCCCTTGCGGATGTTGTCACCGACGACCCAGAGTGCCAGTCCATTCTCCAGCGAAGGGTCGGTGCGGATACGTCCCACCTCCACATCGTCGCCATACTGCACATCGAGCGGGGTTGGATAGTTAGCGGCAGCCATATCGTCGCGCACCCTGACGCCAGGCGTGGCCGCCAGAATCTCGCGCGCCTCCTCCGGTGCGAGAGGCGCTTCAAAAGAGGCGTGGATTGCCACTGAATGGGCGTAGAAGACCGGTACCCGGACGCAGGTTGCCGCCGCCTGCAGCCCCGGCGCCGCCAGGATTTTGCGGCTCTCAAAGAGCAGCTTGGCCTCTTCCGAGGTGAAGCCCGGCATCTCCGGCTTCAGACTCCCGATCTGCGGCAAGACGTTGAAGGCGATTTGACGCGGATAGACAGCTTTGACAATCTCCCGCCCCTCGGCCCAGGCATGCGCCTGCTGGTCGAGTTCGTCGATCGCATCACGCCCTGTGCCACTGACCGACTGGAAGGTCACCGCCGTCACATGTCGTAACGGCACGCGCCGGTGCAGCGGCGCCAGTCCCATCAGGGTGATGATGGTGCTACAGTTGGGGTTGGCGATAAAGCCCTGGTGTCTCTCGAGCGCTTCTGCGTTGATTTCCGGGATAACCAGCGGTACCCGCTCGTCCATCCGGTAGTCGTCGCCGTTATCGATCACTGTACAGCCACGTGCTACGGCCTCCCAGGCAAACTGTTTGGCAGCGCCTCTGGAGCCTTCGGTGCCGGCAAAAAGGACGATATCGAGACCATCAAAGGCCTCCGGCTTCGTCTCATAGACGCGAAAATTCTCGCCTGCCACCTCCTCTTCACGCTCGGAGCGCGCCAGAATTCTGATTTCAGACGCTGGGAACTTGCGCTGGCGCAAAACTTTAATCATCTCGGTGCCGACGGCTCCGATTCCGACCAAACCAATTCGATACTCTCTCTTCATGCCTGTCTATCCACTTTGTCACGCTACCGCACCCCCGTGGTGCTTGCGTTTCAAGAGTGAAGAGCTTACCAGATAGAAGCAGAGGTGGCAAACCAGTTTACTGCCAACCATTGCTCTTGTGAAGCAAACCTGATAGACTTGTCCCGCTTAACTGCAGAGGAGTCAACAACCCGATTGCCTCTGCTTCAACTTCCGTTCACAGGAGAAATCATGATTATCGGTGTCAGTTCCTACAGTTACAGTCGTCTGGTACGCAGCGGTGCCATGCAACAGATCGAGGTGATCCGGGCCGCCAAAGAGGCCGGCTTCGAGGTTATCGAATTTAGCACGATTGCCAAGCCTGACGGCATCTCACTTGAAGAGTATGCCGCTCAGCTCCATGAGGAGTCGCGCATGGTAGGTCTTCCGATTGCCAACTACACTATCGGCGCCGACTTCCTCAACGGCTCTGATGGCAACCTTCAGGTCGAAATCGAGCGCGTCAAGCGCGAGGTCGATATCGCCGTTATTCTGGGAGCCCCCGGTATGCGCCACGATGCCACCAGCGGCTTTGCTGCCGGGCATATCGGACCCAAAGGCTTCGACGATGCCCTGCCCCGTCTGGCCGAAGGCTGTCGCGCCGTTACCGAGTACGCCGCCACCAAGGGGATCAAGACGATGGTTGAGAACCACGGCTTCTTCTGCCAGGACAGCGTCCGCGTTGAGAAACTGATGAACGCCGTGGGCCATCCCAACTTTGGCGTCCTCGTCGACATGGGCAACTTCTACTGTGCCGATGAGAATGCCGGTGAAGCCCTTGGCCGTCTGGCACGCCACACCTTCCACGCCCACGCCAAAGACTTCCATCTTAAATCGGGCTCCGACTTCCATCCCGGCGAGGGCTGGTTCCTCTCACGCGGCGGCAACTTCCTGCGCGGTGCCATTATCGGCCACGGCGATGTGCCCCTGCTGCAGGCGTTGCGCGCCTTGAAACGCTCCGGCTACGACGGCGTCCTCTCAATCGAGTTCGAGGGGATGGAGGATGTCACCACCGCCCTGCGTATCGGCGTGGCCAATCTGCGGCGTCTTGTCGAGCTGGCCTGAGGCCGTCGGCCTAGAGGCCGATAACCCGGCGCGGGTTCTCCACCGTCAGGAGGCGTACCTGCGCCTCGCTCAGCCCCACTTTGGTGCGCAGATTCTCATCACTGCGCACCATCGTGCCGGCTGAACCTACGAGGTGCGACTTGTCAGGCGCCCAGGCGGCCAGGTCTTCACCCACCAAAACCTGAAAATCACCGATGCCGTAGAGCCCCGGCCCCATACCGGCAGCCTGCATCGCATCGGTCACGACGACCGCATTCTCATAGCCACAGGCGCGCAAGTAGTTGCCCAGTGCAAAGAAGGGGATATGCACCCCGTCGGCGATAAAGCAGAGCGTCAGCTCTTTATGCAGTGAAATCACTCGCTGAATGATGTTGTCGTGGCGGTGCATCAGCAGCGGACAACCGTTGCCGACGTGCGTATAGAGCCTGAGACCGGCATCAATGGCCCCCCGCAACTCATCAAGTGTCGGGTTGCAGTGCCCGGCTGATACCACCACTCCGCGCCCGGCCAGCCAGCGTGTCGCCTTAAATCCCGGATCGTGCTCCGGAGCCAAGGTCAGAATCTTGAGACGACCGGCGCAGGCATCATAGAGCTCCTTGACTTTGTCAAGCTCAGGCGGACAGATGGCATGTTGGGCATGCGCGCCGCGGTACCCCTCCTGACTGTTGATAAAGGGACCCTCAATATGGATGCCGGCAATACGCGCACGCACCGCAGCACTCGCCTCGCAGGCCTCTACTACCTTGTTTACACACCGCACCATATATGGAATCGGTGCGGTCACGATCGTGGCCAGAATGCCATCGACCCCGTCATCACCCAAACGCTGGCACATCTGCTCGATCTCCGCGACTGTCACGTTGTCGCTGTTGAGATCGACGCCGCCATAACCGTTAACCTGTAAATCAAAGTACCCCTTGTTCATGCTCTTCTCCTGAATGAACTTCTTATACCATTTTACTCAGCCAGGCACAATTGCAAAGTCGCTTAATCGATCATGACAGGATGCATTTAATGACATTGTCGCCGCGGCGGCAATGCGCTACCATGAGAACACCTTGATAAGTTCTCATCTCTGCTACTCCCCCGATGTCGCTAACCGCACTTCTCCAACGTCTCTACAGACTCTTCCGCTGCCGGCCGCGCCGTCGCAGCGCTGCGCCGGCCGCTGCTGCCGACCATTTTACTGAGGCACAGCAGCAGATTATCACCCTCCACGCCGGACGTCATCTTGTGCTGGCGCCACCCGGCAGCGGCAAAACCGAACTGCTGGCACAACGCATCCTCTGGGCTCTGGGCCAAGGCATAGCGCCGGAGAAGATGTTGGGACTCACCTTCACCATCCGGGCGGCACGCAACATGGAGACGCGTATTGCACAACGCAGCAACGCCCGCCTGCCGCTGGCGCTTGGCAATCTGCACCACTTCTGCGCCGCCCTCTTGCGCCGCCGGGGTGTCATCCCCTCCTCCTGGCTGGTGATTGATGAGGCCACACAACATAGCCTCTTGGATGAGTTGCTCGCCCCCATACCGGCCGCTGAACGCAAACTGCTGCTTGACCATGAGGGACGACCACTGCTACGCGATATCGCCAACATCATCATCATCTTGCAGCGTCAGGCGCTGGATATGCCTGCACCGCTGGCCGGCGAGCCGCACGCCAGCCCGCTCTACCAACGCGCCATGCCGCTCTTTGATCGCCTGCAGCAGGAGTATCAGACCCGGAAAGAGCGCTTTCACGTCGTCGATTACGACGACATCCTCAACCTCGCCTATCTCCATCTGGTGCGTGACAAGGGGCTGCCGGAGTCTGATAAGTTTACCTGGATTCAGGTCGATGAGGTGCAGGACCTCAACCCGCTCCAGTGGGAGATTATCCGGGGACTACAGGCGCCTGCGGCCCACTGCGTCTACCTCGGCGATCTCGATCAGGCGATCTTCTCCTTCATGGGAGCCTCGCCCGACTACCTGCGGCAGGAGGCTGCCACCTGCCGTATCCACCACCTCAACCAGAACTTCCGCTCGCCTCCGCACCTGGTGGCGCTCACCACCCACTACGCCACGGCCAACCTGACACCGCAGTGGCTCGAACCGCCTGTCGCCATCAGCCGCCCTGCCGCCCGCCGGGGGGAGCTCCGCGCCTTTGCCATCAAAGGCAACTACCATCAAGAGCAGGAGTTCCTGGTTCGCCATCTGCAACAGCAGGCGGCACGCGACAAAGCGCCACTCCAAACTGCCATCCTGCTGCGCGATAACCAGACAGCCGAGGCCTATGCCACAGCGCTGCAGCAGGCCGGCCTCCCCACCTTCAAGCTCTCGGGTGACGATCTGCTGCAGAGCGAGCTCTGTCTCGATCTCAAGGCCCACTGGAGCAGCCTGCTGCACTCCAACGATCTCCTCGCCTGGTCGCGCCTGCTGCGCTGCTTTGCCGGCCTCCCCTCGCAACGCAGCGCCCGCAACATCGCCTGGCAGCTCCAGCGGAGTGGTCTCTTTCTGGTCGACCTGCTGCCACAGCCGCTCGCAGCCCCTTCGTTGACCGACGCCTTTGCAGCAGCCGTGGCGCAAGAGCGCCTAGTGGTCTTCGATACCGAGACGACCGGACTCGACATGCAGCACGACGACATCATCCAGCTCGCCGCTGTCGAACTCTGCCACGGCCGGCCCGGCCGCAGCTTTGCCCTCTACCTCAAGACTGCGCGCCCGTTGGGCGACTCAAGCGCCATCCATCAGATTACAGCCGCAACTCTGGCCAGTGACGGTGTGCCACCGGCCATGGGCCTGCAGCAGTTCCTCGACTTCGTGGGCGACGCGCCGCTGGTGGCACATAACGCCCTCTTTGACACTACCATGCTGCATCACAACCTCAGACGCCACTGCCCCGATGCGCTGCCGCTGCTGCATAACAGAGTCGTCTACGATACACTCGAAATCGCCCGCCGCCTGCTGCCCGACCTCCCCTCGCACCGCTTGGCGCGCCTGATCGAGGCGCTCCAGCTCCCCGGCAGCAACAGCCACGATGCACGCGACGACGCCGCTGCCACCCTCCACCTCGCCCTCGCCCTGCAAGAGTTGGCCGGCAGCCGCACCGCCGCACAGCGTCAACTGATCGAGCGCCACCACGGCATTCTTCAGGCGTGGCGCACCAATTTTGCCCCTCTCTGGGAGGAGCTGAACGCCGCCGCCCCCGAACCGACCACCTGGCGCCACCTCACCGGCCGCTTTCTACACCATGTCGCCAAACTCCCGTCACTGCAGTTCGATGTCGACGAAGCGCTTTCCCGACTCGCCCCCCTGCTCGACTATCTTGAAGCCGGGAGCGATGCCGCCCCACTGCAGCAGTTGTTGCGCCGTTCGCTGCCACACATCATACGCTTGAAGGAGTCCGACCTGCTGCGCGGCAGTGAGCCTTTTGTCGTCGCCACCATTCACAAAGCCAAAGGGTTGGAGTTCGACCGCGTCGTGATCCCCCGCTGCAACGACGGCGTCTACCCGCACCACTTCAGCCGTCTGGCGCCCGACCCCGCCCCCCTGATGGCTGAAGATGCGCGCCTCCTCTATGTCGCCCTGACGCGGGCCAAAAGCGAGCTGCTGCTCTCCTGGCCCACCCGCCATCGCGGCGCACCGATCGCCCCCTCCCCCTTTATCCTGCCGCTTCTGCCCCGGCTGAAACTGCGCAGTGTGTGAGGCTTGACTGAAAGAGGTAGAAGTCGTAGGATTTTGCTTTCGTTGTTGAAGAGAGTTTGTGCTTCCCGGAAGAGAGTAACCACATGGAAATCGCCTTGATAAAGCTCATCGCTATTGTCGTAATAGCGTTTATGGCCGAATATGTCGACTCAACACTCGGCATGGGATACGGTACAACCCTGACTCCCGTGCTCCTGCTAATGGGATTTGAGCCGTTACAGATCGTCCCGGCCATCCTCCTCTCAGAACTGTTGACCGGCATTAGCGCCGGTTTTACCCATCACGCTGTGGGTAACGTTACGTTTCTGCCACGCACGATGCGTCTCTCGCAGGTCTTCAGGCGACTGCGTGAGGCAGGGCTGATCAACGGCATGCGCCACGGCCTGCCGCTACATCTGAAGATCACCTTGGTCATCGCCTCCTGTTCGCTGGTCGGGACGGTGGCCTCAGTCATCTTGGCCCTGAATCTCCCCCAGCAACTCCTCAAACTCTATATTGGCGCACTGGTGTTGGCAATCGGCATTGTGATCTTGGCTACCATGAAGCGTACCTTTGCCTTCTCCTGGAAACGTGTCGTCGGACTGGGGTTGTTGGCATCGTTCAACAAGGGTATCAGCGGTGGTGGTTACGGTCCCGTAGTCACGGGAGGACAGCTTCTGGCCGGCATCGACGGAAAGAATGCCATCGGGATCACCTCGCTCTCCGAAGGTCTCACCTGCATCGTCGGCGTGCTGGTCTACTGGTACAGCCCCAAAGGGATCGATTGGCAACTGGCACCATGGCTCTGCCTGGGCGCACTGCTTTCGGTTCCCTTTTCAGCTTGGACAGTAAAAGTGATGCGCACCGGAATGTTGCGCCTGCTGATCGGCCTGCTTACCTTGGCATTGGGCGCACTGACGCTCTGGCGCACTCTGGCGTAATTGCCTACGGTATTGGCCGCAAAGAGCGTGACGGTCTCAACCCCGGCGTGTTTGAACCGCTCCATGGCGGCAAACTCCGGCCAGAACGAGCGGTAACCAAAAAACAACTCCCTGCGTTGACTCGTTATCTTGCTCATGGAGAGAGTATAGATGAGAGGAGCGGCGTATACAAGACCTTACGAATAGTTCCGTTTAAGATTGCAAATGCTGGTTTTTTTCATAATAGTAGAGCACATCCGGCACATAAACGGTGTTGAGACCTTATGTCCTCTTAACCTGTGTCGTCTGCCAACATGCACATCTGCGTTTTGTCTCTACTCAAACATCTCATCTGCACCACCCATTACAACCATGTTTAAAGCCGCATTTAACCTTATGATTCTGGGAATGGGAACCGTCTTTCTCGTTTTGCTCGCCCTGTTGGTATTGGTGACGCTCGGCGGGAAAATCGCCCGCCGCTACACCGCTGTCGCCTCTCCGCTCCCCTCCCCCGACAACGCTGACGACAAGAACGACGTAGCAGTGGCTGTGGCAGCGGCATGGTCTAATGCGAATACGGACAAAGAGAAGGGTGACAAGTAGATGAGATTTTGTGGTTACTTCTCTCTCTTCATTTGCCTGGCGGCAGGTGTGGCGCTTGGCAGCACGGCTGCCAATGCCATCGGTAGATCAGAGGCGGCTCCTGCCGGTAGTGCGCTATCAGGCGCACTGCTGACTGACAGCGGGCCTGATCACAGCACCACTGCCACCCGGCAGCTTGTTGCGGCCACGCCCCCGGCGGCGCCCGATAGTCACGACACGGTCACTCTACGGGAGGGTGCCAGACGCATTGGACGTACAACCGGATTGGCCGCCTTTCTCAACGGCGAGTGGCGTGCCGCAATCATGTTGCTGATCGGACTGCTGCTGCTCTACCTCGGTGTCGCCAAGGATTTTGAGCCGTTGCTGCTGGTGCCGATTGGTTTTGGTTGTCTCCTGATAAATGCCCCCTTTGCCGGCATGGGGGGCGAGGATGGCCTCTTGGGCCTGATTTATCGCGGCGGCATTGAGAACGATGTCTTGCCACTTCTGATCTTTATGGGGATCGGGGCGATGTCTGATTTCGGCCCGCTGCTGAGCAACCCGCGCGTGATGCTTCTGGGGGCCGCGGCGCAGTTTGGCGTTTTTGGCACTCTGCTGGGCGTAGTGGCTCTCAACCAGCTCCCCGGTTTTGATTTCAGTTTGAAGGAGGCCAGTGCAATTGCCATCATCGGTGCGGCCGACGGCCCCACTTCGATCGTGGTGGGACGTCGCTTTGCGCCCGACATGATGGGGTCGATCGCCGTGGCGGCCTACTCATACATGGCATTGGTGCCGCTGATCCAGCCGCCTGTAATGCGTCTCCTCACCACAAAAAAAGAGCGTTGCATTCAGATGCGGCAGGAACGTAACGTATCGCGTCTCGAACGGATTCTCTTTCCCATTATGCTCCTTCTGATCAGTATCGTCTTCCTCCCGGCTGCGGTTCCTTTAATGGGCTCACTGGCGCTCGGCAACTTCATCCGCGAATGCGGTGCTGTCGAACGCCTCTCACAGGCGATGCAACACGAGATTATGAACGTCGCCACGATCCTGCTGGGACTGGGGGTGGGTATGCAACTGGAAGCCACCAAGTTCCTCCGCCCGGCCACATTGGGAATTCTCGGCATCGGGTTGATTGCCTTTGCCCTCGGCTCGGCAGGCGGGATCATCTTTGCCAAGATTATGAATTGGTTTTCACCACGCAATCCAGTCAACCCGCTGATCGGTTCTGCCGGAGTCTCGGCCTTTCCGATGGCAGCACGCGTCTCCACACGTCTGGCACTTGAGGAGAACCCCAACAATGTCCTGCTGATGCACGCGATGGGAGCAAACGTGGCGGGGCAGATCGGTTCGATCGTCGCCGGCGGCGTGATCCTCGCCCTTTTCAGCTAAAAAACGTGGACACGGCTGCGCCAGCCACAAGTATACAAATCGTGTTAGAGATGATGGCTAGCGGATCATCAGAATCGTCTCGCCGGGAACGACTAACGGCATATTTTGATTCGGGGGGGTGCACTACAGATTGACCTCTCTGCGCCAAACTGCTATATTGTTACTGTTATCCGGCGCTTTTGTGTGTCTGCCGGACAGTGTTTAATATGGCTCTTGGCAGGTGGCCGGGCTTTTTTGGATAGCAACCATGAAGATAGACAACCACAATCTCGATTCTGAACTCCTTGCAGCCTTGCAGGCCGACCTCAAAGCTGTTGAGCGGGCACCGGCCCGGCGTCGCCCCATGCCGCGCAACTACGTCTACATCGTAGCATTGGAGCTGGGCAACTGCCCCTCGGATCTGCCGAAACACAAACTGAAGACCCCCTCATCTGCTCCGCCGATCAAGTTCAAGGAGCGCTGCGAGTGGGAACTGCAACGCCAGAGCTTCCAACTGATTCGCGACGGGCAGGCAATCTGGATCATTGCCGGAGGCCGTGAGGGGGCTCTCTACGGCTTCGACGAGCTGCTGGAGTGCATGACCGGCGTTGTCTGGGCCGGCGTACGTGACGACCAGCTCATCTTTGCCGGTCCGCGCAAGCTGCCGGAGGGGGTGCAGACCCCCAGCTTCCCCTACCGCTTCCGTGATGGCAGCGGTCCTGACGGCGCGACTGAGGCCGACTACCACGTCTGGCTCAGCCGCAATCGCTTCAATGGACGCGTGATCTCCGGTGCCGCCTGGGACAAGTTTCCACGCCAGCGCAAAGACTCATTTATCTCCACCTTCAAGGCGCGAGCCATGCATCTCGTCTCGGGCTATCACGCCATGGAGCACTACCTGACGGCCGACGACCTGGCCGCCCACCCTGAATGGATGGGGCTGCGTGATGGCGAGCGGGTGGCGACGATGAAGACCATCCTGCCCGAAGCGCCCCACCTTAACGATGAGGTGCCGGTGCAACCCTGCTACACCAACCCCGGGGTGATACGCACCATCACCGAGCGGATGGCGGCGCAGGTGAAACAGAATCCCGAGATTGAAATCTTCTCTATCTGGCCATACGATGGCGTCAACAACTGGTGCCAGTGCCCCAACTGCAGCAAGGTGACCCCCTTCGAGCAGCTCTATCACATAGCGCTTGAACTGACCAAGCTCACCCCCGCCACCCTGCCACTTGAACTGATTATCTACGCCAATACTCTGACACCGCCCAGAAAGAAGTTGCCTAAGTGCAGCCGTATCGTCGCCAATCTCTGTCCCTACCTGCGTCCTTACGAACGCCGCTTCTATGAGATCGGTGGCCAGCATCTCCAGATGAGTACGCTCTACCCCGCGCCTGACCGCATCAACCCGGTCGATGATCGCGACTACGGCAAGCTCTTCCGCCTCTGGGCGCCGATTCTGAAGGAGGCCGGTGTGGTGACCGGCATCTTCGACTACGGCGCCATCCTCTGGCACGACGAAACTTTCCGTACCGAGCGGCAGCGCTTTCTCTACCATCCCTCAATTGAGTTGCGCTTCGACGAGGCCAACTGGTATCGCAAGAACGGCGTCAGCTATATCTACTACTGCAGCTCCTTCGTCAACTGGCCCGATGCCGCGCACCAGCTCGCTCTGGGACGTTCGCTCTGGGACGCTGAGCTGGGGGGCGACGCCTTTCTCGACCACTACTACTCGGCTGCCGCCGACTCACTCGGTGGCGCAGTGCGTCAGGCGTTGGCCGCCATCGATGCCAAGCTGGTGGCGCTTGAGAACCCCAAGGCCGAATTGAGCCGTTTTGAGCGTATTCTCGACTGGCTGCCACGCTCCTCCAACCGTGAACGCTACCAGAGTTGGGTCGGCTATGTGCGCCTCGCCTGGCAGGAGGTTGAAGCTGCGCTGGCCGAACGCTATACCGAGGCGCTGGAGCACGAGATCACCGTGGCCGGTTATCTCCAAAACACCCTCTTCTCGCTGGTCGATGCCGCCGATACGCGCGCCATCATGCGCTATAGCGAGGTGCGACAGCAGCGCCTCAAGTATCTGGCGGAGCAGGCCGCAGCCAACCAACCGGAGGAGTAGCGCACCCAGACTGCCAAACCAACATGGCCAGACGCAAACAACTCTACACCACCGAAACGGCTGTTGCCAGCGAACGCCGTCAGGCTCCCTGGCGCCAATGGGGTCACGACCTCGATGCCCAGGCGGTCACCCAGATGGAGCAGGCCTGCAGCCTGCCGGTGGCGCTGGCCGGTGCCCTGATGCCCGATGCCCACGTCGGTTACGGCCTGCCGATCGGTGGTGTTCTCGCTGCCGACAACGCCGTGATACCCTATGCCGTGGGCGTCGATATCGCCTGCCGCATGCATCTGACGCTCTACGACCTGCCGGCCGCACGCCTCGCCGGCCTGCGCGACCGCCTGGTCAAGACCCTCGAGGCCGAGACCCGCTTTGGCGTCGGCAGCAGCTTCCGCCAGCGCCGCTCTCACGATGTCATGGATCGCAACTGGAGTATCAGCCCCGTTACCAAGGGGATGCGCGACACCGCCTGGGCGCAGCTCGGTACCAGCGGCAGTGGCAACCACTTTGTCGAGTTCGGCGCCTTCACCATAGCGGAGCCGGCCGCCCGCGAGCTCAACCTCCCGGCGGGCGCACACCTGGCCCTGCTCTCCCACTCCGGCTCACGTGGCACCGGAGCCCGCGTCTGCAACGAATACAGCAAACGCGCCATGAACCTGCAGCAGAACCTGCCGCGCCATCTGAAGCACCTCGCCTGGCTGCCCCTCAACAGCTCCGATGGGCAGGAGTATTGGGCCGCCATGAGTTTGATGGGGCACTACGCCGCCGCCAACCACGAGCTGATTCACCACCATATTACCAAAGCGCTCGGTTTCAAGACTCTCTACACGATCGATAACCACCATAACTTCGCCTGGCGCGAAACCCATCAGATCGCTGGACGCCGCCGCGAGGTAATCGTCCACCGCAAAGGTGCCACACCGGCGGCCAGCGGACAACTCGGTGTGATTCCCGGTTCGATGACCGCCCCCGGCTATCTGGTACGCGGCAAGGGCAACCGTGAAGCGTTGCACAGTGCCGCCCACGGTGCCGGCCGGGTCATGAGCCGCAGTCAGGCCAAGCAGACTCTCACCTGGAGCCAACTGCGCCGCGAGCTGGCCGCAGCCGGCGTTGAACTACTCAGCGCCGGGCTTGACGAGTCGCCATCGGTCTACAAAGATATCGAAACGGTGATGACAGCCCAGCAGGAGCTCGTAGAAATCTTGGGGCGTTTCGATCCCAAACTGGTCAAGATGTCGCCTGCCGGAGAGCGGGCCGAGGATTAAACCATGCAGTCCAAGCAGACCAACCGCCGCCCGGCCCCATCCCCCACCCCCGCCGCCCCCACCCCGGCCCCGGCCGGGACGGTCGACAGCCCTGGCATCCGCTTGCAGCTCCTGCTGTCACGGGCCGGCCTTGCAGCGCGCCGCAAGGCGGCCGACCTCATAGAGGCGGGGCGCGTACGCGTCGATGGCGCAGTGGTGCGTGAACCGGGACTGCGCGTCGATCCACAAAAGCAGAAGATCACCTTCAATGGCGCTCCCTTGCCGGAACCGCCCCGCCTGCGCACTATTATGATGCACAAACCGCCGGGACTCCTCTGCAGCTCCAGCTCTTCGCAGGGGCAGACCGTCTGTGACCTCGTGGCGCACCTCCCGGAGCGTCTGCTGCCGGTCGGACGCCTTGATCGCGACAGCAGCGGCCTGCTGCTCCTCTCCAACGACGGCCAACTGATCGCCCGTCTCACCCATGCCCGTTATGGCCATCGCAAGGTCTACCGCGTCGAGGTAACGGGACGTTGCAACGCCGCCATCCTGCATCGCCTGCGCCAGCCGATGGTGATCGACGACTATACGATCCAACCGGTCGAGGTCTCGCTGCTGCGCAAACAGGGTGGCCATACCTGGCTCCGCTTTGTGCTCCGCGAGGGACGCAACCGCCAGATTCGCAAGATGTGCGCCGAGGTAGGGCTCAACGTCATCAGCCTCACCCGCATTGCGATCGACAACCTCCACCTGCCTGACAACCTGGCCCCCGGCCAGTGGCGCAACCTCACCCGCAACGAACTCAAGGATTTGCTGGGCTGATCCCGCTCTGCGTCAGCAGGTCGCCGCAGACCGTGTCCGGCACAAAGGTGGTCAGGTGGCCGTCGGGGGTTACGGGGTCATGCAGCCGGCACGGCAGGTAGGTATCGCTCCAACCGTGCCGGATGCCGTCAGAGGTGGAGTTCTCCAGCAAAACCTCCACCTGCCGCCCTTGCCAACGCGCGGCATAGCGCTGGCGCATTGCACCTCCGATATGACGCAACTCTCGCGCCCGCTCGCGGGCGACCTGCACCGGTGGCCGGCCGGGCAGCGTCGCCGCCCTGGTTCCGGGGCGCGGGCTGTAGGGAAAGATATGCAGCTTGGCAAACTCGAACCGCTCTAGCAACGCCACCGTGGCGGCAAAGTCCGCCTCATCTTCACCGGGAAAGCCGGTAATCAGATCGCTGCCGAGGGCCAGGTCGGGCAGGAGTTGCCGGATATAGCTGAGCGTCTCTACAACTTCTGCGGCCCCGTAACGGCGTCCCATCTGCTGCAGCGTGGCATCGGCGCCACTCTGCAGCGGCAGATGCAGTGAGCGGCAGAGGTTGGGTGTGACCCGCATCAGCTCCGCCAACTCACGCTCTACCGTCGCAGGCTCAACGCTGCCGAGCCGGATGCGGGCCTGATGCTCCCGCGCAAGCCGTGCTAGGGCGGCAGCCGCCGCCGGCAAGTCGCGCCCTGCATCGCGGTAGGTGGCGAGGTTGCAACCGGTCAGCACCAGTTCACGATGCCCCTGTGCCAGCAGGGCCAGCGCCTCGCGCTCCACCTCCCGGAAGGGACGGCTGACGGGAGCGCCACGGGTATGGGGCACGATACAGTAGGCACAGTTGAAATCGCAGCCATCCTGCAGGCGCAGCAGCGCCCGGCGGGTGCGGAAGCGAGGCGGCGCGGCGGCAGCCCGGGCCGCAACATCTGCGCCCGGCTCTCCTCCGGTCAGTTCTATAACGCGTGGCAGCAGTTGCTCAAGCTCATGGCGTGGTACGATCAAGTCGACACCGGCAGCCGCCAGACGCCCGGTGCTGCTGGTGGTCACGGCACAACCGGTAAAAACGACGAGCGGTGGCGCCGGCGCCCGGCTCTCCTTGAAAGCCGTAACCAGTCGCAGGGAGTGGCGTTCAGCCTGACGTGTGATCGTGCAACTGTGAATCAGGCAGAGATCGGCGACAGCCGGATTATCAACAAGAGTAAAGCCGGCGGCCAGAAAATCGGCAGCAAAGCGGGCCTCTTCGGCCTGATTAAGACGGCACCCAAGTGTCTGCAGGTAGAGGGTCATGCGGCCGGCTACTCGTCGAGCTGGCCTTCGTAGACTACACGCCGCACCTTCATCGTCGAGGTGCGTTCAAGCGACTGCTGCCTCACCTCGATCTTGCGCGGCAATTTATAGTCGGCCAACTCTCTGCGGCAGAGCTGCATCACCTCCTGGCGCAGGAATTCGGCGGTGCGCTCCTCGCTCCAGAGCACCGAGTTGCGTGAGGGGCGCAGCGGTGTCCCTTTCTGACGCCGCAGCGCCACGGCAGCACGCCAGCGGTCTGCCACCGCCTCCCCCCAACGCGCCGCCACAGCCGCACTCTGATGCAGCGTCAGCGCTTCGTTATTGGGCACGATGATGGCCCCGACGCGCTCGCCGGTCTCCCCCTGCTGGCGGTAGCCCAGCACCAGGACATCCTGGATATAGGGTGATCGCTCGATCACCTGTTCAATCTCTTCAGGATAGATGTTCTTCCCCTCGCGGTTGACGACCAGGGCTTTGCGCCGGCCGCAAATCGTCAAGTTGCCGGCGCTGTCGAAGCGAGCCAGATCGCCGGTGTGGAAGTAGCCTTCGGCGTCGACCGCCTCGGCGGTGGCTGCGAGGTTTTTATAGTAGCCGAGCATGACACTCGGGCCCCGCACGCAGAGCTCGCCGGCGCCGCTCGCATCGCTATCGATCAGCTTGTAGTCTAGATTGTCGAGTACCTGTCCTACAGTGCCGATAACGTAGTTTGAGAGGTGGGGATAGGCAACACCGGGTGAACATTCGGTCAGACCGTACCCCTCCAGCACTGGAATGCCGAGGCGTTGGAAGCCGCGCAGCGTCTCAGGCGCCGTCGGGGCGCCACCGATGCCGATGAGCCGCAGTTGTCCGCCGAAGCTCCCGGCGATCTTGCGCAACACCAGTTTGCGCAGTCCAAGCGCCGCCAGCAGTTTGGCGGCCCGGCTGCGCTTGAGCTGTTCGTTGATGCGGCTGTAGATCTTCTCGGCCAGCAACGGCACCGCCAGCATCACCGTTGGCCGCAATGTGCGCATATCTTCGCTGATGGTGCGCACCGAGCGCACAAAGCTGCAACAGCCGCCGAGGCTGAGGGGCAACATGAAGTTGGCGGTGAAGGAGAAGGAGTGGAAGAGGGGCAGGATATTGAGGAAGTTGTCGGATGGGTAGAAGCCGACTTTGCGGATTGAGGCCGCCACATTGGAGGTGAAGTTGCCGTGCGAGAGCATCGCTCCCTTGGGCTGGCCCGTCGTCCCCGAGGTATAGAGGATCGAGGCGATCGAATCGCCGGCCGGCTTGTGCTGCTCAAACCAGTCACGGGCCGCCTCA
>CAZRGQ010000053.1:15591-18068 GCA_964599645.1 uncultured Lentisphaerales bacterium
GCCAGGTAGATCTCCTGCCACTCCGGTCCGTTCTCCAGCATCAGCGCCACCTGCTGTTGCCCCGGCCGGATGCCGAGGTGCTGCACAATGGCAGCGGCGCTGACCACCCGCTCACGCAGGGTGGCGTAGGTACGGGCCACCAGCTCGTTACCCTGATAGAAACGTTGTGCAATGCGCTCCGGAGTAGCGCCGGCAGCGGAGTCGAGATAGTCGCGGATTGTCTTCATCGCTAACTGAAGAAGGCTCCGGTGGCGCGCTGTGCCAGCGCCAGATCTATCAGGGTCAGCGCCACCATCGATTCGACGATCGGCACGGCGCGCGGCAGCACACAGGGGTCGTGACGCCCCTTGGCCTCGAGCACCACCTCGCGGCCGCTGAAGTCGACCGTCTGCTGCGCCCGTCCCAGCGTCGAGGTCGGCTTGAAGGCGATGCGCAGCAGGATCGGCTCTCCGTTGGAGATACCGCCCTGTATGCCGCCGCTGCGATTGGTACGGGTGCCGAGGCTGCCATCCTGACGCAGGTAGAAGGCGTCGTTATGCTGTGAGCCGCGCAGGCGCGTGCCACCGAATCCCGAGCCGATCTCAAACCCTTTGACCGCCGGCATTGAGAAGATGGCATGGGCCAGCAGCGCATCGAGTTTGTCAAAGACCGGCTCGCCCCAGCCGGCGGGCAGTCCACGACAGACGCAAGCGACGATGCCGCCGACGGAGTCTTCCTCAGCCTTCGCCTGCAGGATCGTCTGCTCCATGCGGGCCGCCGCCTCGATGTCGGGACAGCGTACGGCAGTGGCATCGACCGCCTCGCGTGTGACCGTCAGGGGATCGACCTCGCCCGCCTCGGTAGTCGAGACAGCATGAACATAAGCCACAATCTCTACCCCGTAGGTGGCCAGCAGCTTTTCGGCCACAGCCCCGGCCGCCACCCGCCCCACCGTTTCGCGTGCGCTGGTGCGTCCACCGCCGCTGGCGGCCCGGACGCCATACTTCATCTTGGAGGTGTAGTCGGCGTGTGACGGACGCGGTATCTCCGAGAGCGCCGTGTAGTCGGTCGGCTTGGTATCGCCATTGGAGATCATCATCGCCAGCGGCGAGCCGAGCGTTATGCCCCGCTCCACACCTGAGAGAAACTTGACGATATCCTTCTCGCCACGCGGTGTCGTGAGCTCGCTCTGCCCCGGGCGACGGCGGTCGAGCTGACGCTGTACATCGCTCTCCGAGAGTTGCAAGCCTGCCGGACAGCCATCGACGACGGCCCCGACGGCGACACCGTGCGACTCGCCATAGGTGGTAACACGAAAAATTTGACCAAAAGTACTCGACATAGTGCCGCCATTGTCACTATTTTCAGAGTGGTTTGCAAGAGCAATTCTATGGTATGGTGCAGCCATGTCACATCCACGACGAGTTGTATGCAAGCGGCTGCATCCGGCGGCACACCTGCCGGACACCGCCCACCCCGGCGATGCCGGTTTCGATCTCCATGCCAGTGAAGAGCTGCTGCTGGCTCCCGGCGAACGCGGCCTGGTCAAGACCGGTCTGGCCCTGGAGATCCCGCCGGGGATGGAGGGACAGGTACGCCCGCGCAGCGGACTGGCCCTGAAACATGGCGTTACGGTTCTCAACGCCCCCGGCACAATCGACGCCGGTTATCGTGGTGAAGTGGGTGTCATCCTGATCAACCTCGGTAGCCTTCCCTTCAAAGTCGAGGTTGGCATGCGCATTGCCCAGCTCGTCTTTGCCACTCTCACACCGGTCACCATGACCGAGAGTGACACCCTCTCAGAGTCGCACCGCGGCGACGGCGGCTTCGGCTCCACCGGCCTCCTGACGCAGGAGTAGGTGACTGGAAACGAGGGCGGGCTAGGACGAGGGACAGAGAACGAGGACTGGGAGGTGACTGGGGACAGGTGACTGGGGACAGTGACTGGGGACAGGTGACTGGGGACAGGGAAGGAGACTGGACTGGGGACAGAGAAACTTTCACTATCGCCCACCATCGCATTCTCTGTCCCCAGCGGAGTTTATTCTCTGTCCCCAGCGGAGTTTACTGCTGTCGGCTGCGGCTGAGTGCGCCAGAATATGGAAATCGGGGAGATTCCTTAGGCCGAAATGGCTCTGAAGTGAGGATGGAGAGGAATATAAAGGTGCAATTCACTTGGCAAAAGGCGCTTGACAGCCGATTCTGGGCACAGAAAACCTGTCCGCTGGTTAAAACAACGGTTGTTTGGGTGGTATCTATTGCTGGCTATGCGCTAGCTGGCTGCTAATTGAGCATCTGTCGCAGTGTGCGCCAGCAATAGACGTCCGCCAACTGGTCAGTTTCGTCCAGTAGCGCTTGTGTCAGCCGATGTTTTTTAGCATCCAAGGCAGGACGATAGCGCGCCATTATATTGCGCACAAATAGCTCGCTGCCGATTATCAAGCCATCGTTCCAGTAGCGCACACGCCGCCGGAAGGAGGTGGTGAAGAGTGTGTCGT
>CAZRGQ010000054.1:0-18032 GCA_964599645.1 uncultured Lentisphaerales bacterium
ATCGCTATGATCTCTCACGACTCCCTGACAAACGCCTCCCCGAACCAGCCACTAGCCACTGGCCACTAACTTCGTCATCGGGGCGCAGCATAATCACGGCGGCAAGACCTTCTTCAACACCGACACCAAGACCCTGACCACCACGACTTGGCGCGACGCTGCGACTCCCACCATTACCAAGAGCCGCTTCGGTATGGTAGTTGAAAGTCGCAGTCTGGGAGAGTATACCCGCCGTTACTACGATGCTTTCCGTAAGCTCTACCAAGTACGCGAACTCAACCCCACCAGCGGCGGTTTGCGCACCCGTTACCTCTACTCTCCCTATCTTGCAACCTGGGATACTGAACTCATCGAGACCAAACGGGGCAAGGAGTTCAGTGAAGAGTGGTTCGATTACGACGCATGGGGACGTGAAATCGAGCGAATTGATGCTCTCGGCAACGCCATCACCAACAGCTACGACCTGCAAGGGCAGCTTGTCGCCAGCAGTGGTGCCATATATCCTGTACGCCACAGCTACGACACTGCCGGACGCCGTATTATGCTGCAAACCACCCGTGACGGCACAGCTTGGGACACCACCCACTGGCTTTATGACTCCGCCTTTGGCCTTGTCACCAACAAGCTTTATGCCGATAATAGCACCGTGAGCTACACCCATACAGCAGACGGCAAACTGGCTACCCGCACTTGGGCGCGGGGCGTTACTACCGCATACAGTTACGACCCTGCCCAAAACCTCACCTCCATCTCGTACTGGCGGACCTCTGTGTCCGCCGATGCCACACCAGCCATAACATTCGCCTACGATAGCCTCCAACGCCTGCAGAGCGCCGCTAACGGTTTGGCTGCCTATAGTTACATCCGCAACCGCACAGGAAAGCTCACCAATGAGGTCGCCACCATCAACGGCACGTTGCAGAGCATAGATCGCAACTTTGACCACTACCAACGCCTGATCACGCTCTCAGTCAACGGCAACCGGGTTGACTACAGCTACAACAGCCAAGGCCGCCTTGCTGCCGCCTCCAACAATCTCTTTACGGTAGCGTACAGCTACACCCCTGACGGCTACGATGCTGGTTACACCCTGACGACCAGCGGCGGCATGAGTCTGACCCGTGAAGTGGAACGCAACCAGTACCGCCGCCAGCTAGTCACCACCATCAGTAACCACATCAACGGCATGCCGCAAACACCACTCCGCTACACCTACGATTTTCTGAACCGTGTCACTCAGCGCAATCAGGACACCTTCGGCTACAACGCCCGCAGTGAGGTTGTAGCAGCCAACATCCAGCCAGCTCACACCAATAGCTACAACTTCGACGACATCGGCAACAACGTCACGGTAGAGTATAACGACACCACCACCAGCTACACCGCCAATCAGCTTAATCAATACACAGAAATACTTCGTGGCTTAGCGCCTTCGTGTGAGCTTGAATACGACCTCGATGGCAATCTGACTAACGACGGCACCTTTACCTACGCTTGGGACGCAGAGAACCGTTTGATCGCCGCCTACTCTGGCAGTACTCTCGTTATCTCCAACGCTTACGACCACCAGTCACGGCGTGTGCTAAAGGTCACGCCGACGGCCACCCATACCTTCCTCTACGACGGCTGGAACCTCGTCCAGGAAACCATAACCACGGTCACAGGCACCACCACCAATCACTATATCTGGGGCAAAGACCTCTCAGGTACCCTGCAAGGTGCTGGTGGTGTCGGTGGCTTGGTGGCAGCCTCCATTAACGGCTCATGGTATTTCCCGTTGTACGATAACAATGGAAATATAACCGCCTATGTCGACGATACCGGCTCATCGCTCGAGTAGATAGAGTGCGTGGGCCTTGATGCTGGTGTTACCCGTTACCGGTTACTATTCGCGAGAGAAGGGGAGTAGGACGCAGGGGGTGCGAGACAGGGGCAGGAGGGCCTCCAGAGGGCGATTTAAGGGCAGGAAGGGCTTGGGGCGGGGATAGATGCCGGAAGGGGAGCCGGAGCCTTGCAGGGCGAATACCCGCTATCTGCACTGCAATTGCAATAATATAATTGCAGATGCAATACATTGCAATGGTGTTGCATTTGGCTCTGTTCTTTTTTATAATACTGCTGTTAAGGGTGTTAAGTAAATATTTAAAAGTTGGCACACTTCCTGTTATATAGGAGGCACTGTTTACAACCACTGAGTAACACAAAGGAACAACCATGAGCGAACAAGCTTATTCCATACCGCTGATTGGCGATCGTGCCCCGGCCTTCAAGGCCGAGACGACGCAGGGAGAGATCAACTTTCCCGCCGACTATAAAGGCCACTGGGTGGTCTTCTTCTCGCATCCGGCCGACTTCACCCCGGTCTGCACCACCGAGTTCATGACCTTCGCTGCCATGCAGCCGGAGTTCGAGAAGCTCAACTGCAAACTGTTGGGACTCTCGATCGACAGCACCTTCAGCCATATCGCCTGGCTACTGCGCATCAAGGAGAAGATCGAGTACAAGGGGATGAAGGATGTCGAGATCAACTTCCCCGTGATCAGCGACCTGACGATGGAGGTCTCGAAAGCCTTCGGTATGTTGCAGCCTAACTCCCACACGACGCAGGCTGTCCGTGCTGTCTTTATCATCGACCCCGAAGGTATCGTTCGCTCGATCCTCTACTACCCCTCCAGCAACGGGCGCAACATGGAGGAGATCAAACGCCTCTTGCTCGCACTGCAGATGTCGGATGCCAATCAGGTGGCTACTCCGGCCAACTGGATGCCGGGTGATGATGTGATCGTACCGCCACCGGGCTCGTGTGGTACCGCCAAGGACCGCATGCAGGCTTGTGACGGCGAGCTCAAGACGCTCGACTGGTTCCTGACCTTCAAGAAGTGTCCCACTGCTTAAACTGCAACCACGGTCCGGCGGGCTGACCGCCGGGCCGTACTACCCTTAACAACCTGAAACAAGGAAAAATTCATGAGCGCAACCGTACTTGAAATTACCGATGCACAGTTCGACGACACTGTTAACAGCGGCGTCACGCTGGTCGACTTCTGGGCCCCGTGGTGTGGCCCCTGCCGTATGCAGGCCCCGATCCTCGATGAGGTCGCTACAGCCCTCGGTGCGAAGGCCAAGATCGCCAAGATCAATATCGATGAGAACCAGGCCGCCGCAGCCCGTTTCAACGTGCGCAGTATCCCGACTCTGCTCCTCTTTAAAGATGGCAAGGTAGCCCAGCAGTTTGTCGGCCTGCAGCGCAAAGAGCAGCTCGTTTCGGCGCTCGAAGCGCAGGTGTAAACAGATTGCAGCCCGGTGGGCCGCCGGGAAGCATCGGCGGCCCGACAGCGCTGACGCCGTGTAACTGGCAACAAGGCACCGCCTGCGAGAGTAATTTCTCCTCGCAGGCGGCACGAGTCTGTTGTACCATCGGTTAAGTAGTCTTTTTTGGCAGTGCCAAAGTACCATGTATGCCGCAGGGCAGAGGAAACGAGTTTATGAAGCGTATTATCGACTGGTGTATCGATCACCATGTGGCAACGGCCACGATTATGGTGGCTATCACGGTGGTGTTGGCCACTGTAGCGGCGCTCCCCTCAGTTTGGCCGGAGCGCTTTCCCAAACTACATGGTGTAGTGGTCGATACCGATCCGGAAAATATGTTGCCGGCTGATGAGCCGGTACGGGTTTTCACCGACCAGATGGAGCGCGAGTTCACCCTTTACGACATGTTAGTCGTCGGTGTGGTAAACGAGGCGGCCCCCAACTACGTCTTCAACGCGGCAACCCTGCGTGACGTTTATGAGCTGACGGAGTATGCCAAGACCCTGACCGGTGCCGCTGTCGGCAAACCTGACGATCCCAAAGCCGGTGTGATCGGGATCGATATCATCGCTCCCTCAACGGTCGACAACGTCGAACAGGGTGGCCTCGGCAGTGTCAGCTTTGAATGGCTGATGGCCGAACCGCCTGCCAGTGACGAGGGTGCCCTGGCCATCCGCGACAAAGCACTCAACCTCCCCTTTATGAAGGGAACCCTCGTCTCGGAAGACGGCCAGGCACTGGCGCTCTATCTGCCGCTCTCCGACAAGCATCTCTCTTTTAAAATCGCCTCGTTGTTGCGTGAGAAAATCAACAGCTTCACTTCAGGCGATACCTACCATATTACCGGACTGCCCGTCGCCGAGGATACCTTTGGTGTCGAAATGTTCAAGCAGATGGCGATCTCGGCCCCTTTGGCGATGCTGATCATCTTCCTCCTGCTCCTCTTCTTCTTCCGCAAGCTGGTGCTCATTATCCCGCCGATGATTATTGCCGCTGTGAGCTGTATTGTCACGATGGCACTGCTTGTGGCCACCGGCAACACGATCCACATAATGAGCAGCATGATCCCGATCTTCATCATGCCGATCGCTGTGCTCGACTCAATTCATATCCTCTCGGTCTTCTTCGACCGCTATCAGCAGAACCGCAACCGGGCGGCTACAATGCGTAGTGTGATGAGCACGCTCTTAACGCCGATGCTCTATACCAGCCTCACCACTGCCGTTGGCTTTATCTCTCTGGCTCTGACACCAATCCCGCCGGTACAGGTCTTCGGCATCTTTGTCTCCATCGGCGTGATATTCGCCTGGGTGCTTACCGTCACGTTTATCCCCTCCTCGGTGATGTTCATCCGCGAAGCCTCGCTCTCCAACTTCGGTCTCTCCGATCTCAATGCAGCAGAGGATGAGCATGCCCTGATGTCGCGTATCCTGCGCCTCCTCGGCAGCGGTACCTACCGCTATGCCCGCACCATCATCGCCGCAGCCGTCTTGTTGATGGTTATTGCCGGGATCGGTATCAGCAAGGTGGTTATCAACGACAATCCCGTCAAGTGGTTCGAACCGAAGCACGATATCCGTGTCGCCGACCGCGTGCTCAACGAGCACTTTGGCGGCACCTATATGGGCTATCTGGCGTTGGCACCCGAGGACGAACTCCCCGCTCCCGCCGTGCTGGGCGAACAAATCGCAGTTGCACTGGTGGCACGGGCCGCCGAATTGGAGAGCGAGGAAATCCCCAAGAGCGCTGCCGTCTTTGCCGAACTGCGCACCAAGGCAGATGAAGTGGCGGCCAGCGCTGCCGACCACGACGCCTTCTTTGCTGCGCTCGACGACTTTGTTGCCGAAAAGACGGCCGCAGCCACTGACGACGACTATGAGGCATGGGAAGCGGCCGGCGTCTTTGTCGGTGAACAGGCACAGGCCGGCCAGGTCTTCAAAGACCCGGCGGTGCTCAACTGGCTGGTCGCGCTGCAGGAGTATCTGCTGGAGATCAAGGCACCCGATGGCCGCCTGCTCGTCGGCAAGAGCAACTCATTGGCCGATCTGGTACGCACCGTCTACCGTGAGCTGATGGAGGGTGATCCGGAGTTCTATCGTATCCCCGAGAGCCGTGAAGGCGTAGCCCAGACGATCTTGCAGTATGAGAGCTCACACCGCCCGCAAGACCTGGCCCACTTTGTCCGTACCGACAACTGGCGTCGCTCCAGTATCTGGATTCAACAGAAGAGCGGCGACAACCGCGACATGCAAGCCGTCGTGGCAGCAGTTAACCAGTATGTCGACGACAATCCGGCGCCTGCCGGCATCAAGGCGGAGTGGTTCGGGCTCACCTATATCAACGTCATCTGGCAGGAGAAGATGGTCAGCGGCATGATGATCGCCTTCCTCGGCTCCTTCGCCGCTGTCTGGTTGATGATGATCATCCTCTACCGTTCGGCGCTCTGGGGCCTCCTCTCGATGGTACCGCTGACGATCACGATCGCCGCCATCTACGGCATGATCGGCTTTATCGGCAAGGATTATGACATGCCGGTGGCGGTGCTCTCATCGCTCAGCCTCGGCATGGCGGTCGACTATGCCATCCACTTCCTGGCCCGCTCTCGCATGATGTATGAGGAGCATGGCTCCTGGCAGGCGGCTGCCGGCCCGATGTTCGGTGAACCGGCTCGTGCCATTACGCGTAATATCATCACGATCGGCGTCGGTTTCCTGCCGCTGCTGGCGGCGCCGCTGGTGCCGTATCAGACCGTCGGCATCTTCATCGCCGCCATCCTGCTGGCGGCCGGTTTGGTGACACTCTTCCTGCTGCCGGCACTGATCACGGTGTTGCAGAAGCGTCTCTTCCTGCCTCCCGACCATCCGCGCCTCTGCCTGTGCGGCACCGTCTTCTTCGCTGCTGTGGCCGCCATCCTGACGATCGCCCTCAATATCCAGGCCTTCATCGGCGCTACCTGGAGCCAGGTCTCGATCGGAGCGCTGGCGGCCGTCGGCTTGATGGCGCTCTTCTGCTTCTTCTACAGCCGGCGCCAGGCCTGCCGCTCACGGCAGCCCGGTGACAGGAGTTAAAATAGCGTTTTCGGTAACAATGCTCATTATGAACATCTGGTGTTGAAGTGCCGTGTTGAATCTTGTGTTTTAGCCTGAGATAGGCTACACTGGGCGATGTTGGTAACTGTTTATCATTGAGTATCAATAGGCATGCTTAATCGACTGACATCTGTAGAACTTTTTAGTGGTGCCGGTGGCTTGGCTCTGGGCTTGGAACAGAGCGGCTGGCAACATGAGGTTCTTATAGAGCGTGACCACAATGCGTGTGCAACCATACGCCTGAATCGTGAAATGGGGCACTCACTGGCAAAAGAGTGGAGACTGATCGCAAAGGATGTACGTTTTGTAAAGTACGGTGATTTTGCACAGAAAATTGATATGGTTGCAGGAGGGCCACCGTGTCAGCCTTTCTCTTTGGGAGGCAAACACCGTGCACAGTCCGACAGTCGTGATATGTTTCCCGAGGCAGTACGCGCTATAAGAGAGCTGCAACCACGTTGTTTTGTCTTTGAAAACGTCAAGGGACTTCTCCGGGAAAATTTCGCCAACTACTTCCAATATATTTTGCTTCAACTGACCTACCCTTTGATTATACGGAGGAACGATGAACCTTGGAATGATCATTTGACAAGATTGGAACGCATCCACTCCAGTGCTGCTGACACCGGATTGTCTTATCAGGTTGTTCATCGTCTTTTGAATGCTGCCGACTATGGTGTGCCACAACATCGCCACAGGGTTTTTATTGTTGGATTTAGGTCGGATTTGGGAACTGAATGGTCATTTCCTGCCCCCACCCATTCTGTCGACAGATTGCTCTGGGAGCAATGGGTATCGGGAGAGTACTGGGATGAACATGAAATTGCTATGCGAGCAAGACCACTACCACCGCCACAGCTTAAGTCGAGAATCGAGCGTCTGGCAGTCGATTATGGACTTATTTCACCAGATGGCAGACGCTATAGGACTGTAAGGGATGCCATTGCCGATTTGCCAGACCCTAATGAATATGAACCACCCGGCTTTTCTAATCATGAGTTTAAGGGGGGAGCACGTGCCTATCCAGGGCATACGGGAAGTAGCATCGACTTGCCTTCCAAGGCACTCAAGGCTGGTGCCCATGGGGTTCCAGGTGGTGAAAACATGATCGCCAAGTATGATGGTACGTATCGCTACTATACGGTACGTGAAAGTGCGAGGATTCAAACATTTCCTGACGATTATATCTTTGAAGGCTCGTGGACAGAGGCTATGCGACAGATTGGAAATGCAGTGCCTGTTATGTTGGCAGCAACAGTTGGTCGTAGCATCATGGAGCAGATCGCTTGAGGCACCGTATGGCCAGAAGTAAGACAATTGAAGCTTTTAATCCTCTCGACAAGACAAACCTGGGCGAAAGTGTTGCCGAAGCTTTGCTAAAACAGCCCGTGAGCTTGTTGCCACCGGAAGAGTCTTTTTACGGTGCAGGTGTCTATACCATCTACTATAAAGGTGACTTTGCTGCATACAGCGAGATAACCAAGCATAATCATGACGATAACTACCGCTTGCCTATTTATGTTGGCAAGGCAGTTCCTGCCGGAGCCCGCAAGGGCAGCTACGGTCTGGATGCGGATCCGGGAACGGCACTCTATCGACGACTGGCCGAGCATGCTGCATCGATAGAACAGACGGACAATCTACAACTCGAGGATTTTAGATGCCGCTATCTGGTGGTGGATGACATCTGGATACCATTGGCCGAATCACTCATGATCAGCATGTTTTCACCTCTTTGGAATCTGGTTGTTGACGGTTTTGGCAACCATGATCCTGGAAAAGGTCGCTATCAACAGGAACGCTCTCTGTGGGACACCTTGCATCCAGGGAGAGCTTGGGCTCGAAAACTTCGACCACGTGCTGAAGAAAAATTGACTGTGCAGGAGATGCTTGCTCAGTATTATGTTACAGTACCGTGCTGTTCTGCAACTTCACAATCCTAATTTTTATCACGAAAGGACCACACCATGAAGCATTCATTTATTGCCATATTTGCCGCTGTTGCTGCCACCACCTGGATTACGGCTGCCGAGCTCGACGTCGCCGAAATCGTACAGCGCGCCAACCATGCCGCCTACTATCAGGGGCGCGACGGACGTGCCAAGGTTTCGATGGAGATTGTCGATGCCCAGGGGCGTAAAAGGACGCGTGAGCTGACGATCCTGCGCTACGACCTCGAATCGGAGGGCGGCAACGACCAGGAGTTTACCGGCGACCAGAAGATGTATGTCTACTTCGAGCGTCCCGCCGACGTCAACAAGATGGCCTATCTGGTGCATAAACACGTCGGCGCCGATGACGACCGCTGGCTCTTCATGCCGGGGCTCAACCTCGTCAAGCGGATCGCCGCCTCCGACAAACGCACCTCCTTTGTCGGCTCCGACTTCTTCTATGAAGATGTTTCAGGGCGCAATCCTGCCGACGATACCCATGAGCTGATAGAGACCACCGATGACTTTTACATTCTCAACAACATCCCCAAAGAGCCCAAAAGTGTCGAGTTTGCCGCCTACAAGGTTTGGATTCACAAGGCGAGCTTTCTCCCCATCAAGGGTGAGTATTACGATGGTGCCGGCAACGTGATTCGCACCATGCAGGCGCTGGAGGTGAAGGAGATCCAAGGTTTTCAGACCGTTACCAAGTCGCAGATGCAAGACCTGCGTACCGGCAGCACCACGACGATCAGTTACAACCGCGTCGAATACAACATCGGCCTCAGCGAAGATATCTTCACCGAGCGTTATCTGCGTAATCCACCCAGAGCCCAGTTGAGGTAGCATGAAATTCGACTACATCTTCTTCGACTCCGGCGGTACCCTCTACAACTTCGGTGCCGGTGCCCGCATTACTCCTGCCGCTGTCTCGAACCAACGTATCGCACGCAGTTACGCGCTTCTGGGCGGCATGGGATTTGAAGTTTCGCAGGCTCGCTTTGAGGAGTTGCTGCTGCAGTTAGAGCGGGAGCTGCCGCGCAAGCTCGGCCATGGCTATAACTACTTTGCCCTCTTTAAAGAGGTGGTGGCGGCGCTCGATATCGCGGCCGGACCTGAAGAGGCCGCCTGCCTAGCCAACGCCTATGCCGGGCCACGCTATGCCGAGTGGCTCTTTCCCGGTACTGTCGCCGCTATCCGGCGACTGCATGAGAGCGGCTACCGTATCGGCATCATCGCCAACACCGTCTGGCCCGGATTCACAATGGATCGCGCTTTTGATGGGGTCGGATTGCTACCCTACTTCAGTCTGCGGCTCTACTCCGGTGACCTCGCTATCGCCAAACCCGACCCCACCATCTACCATCTGGCAGAGCGCCTCTGCGGCCATCGCGGCAAGCGGCTACTCTATGTCGGTAACGACGTAAAGCTCGATATCGAGGCGGCGGCCGCCGTAGGCTGGTCAACCGCTTTCCGCCGCAGTCGTCCCGACGCCTCTACCAACGGCGTGGCCGATCTTGAGTTTGACCATATCGACCAGTTGGTCGAATTTTGCCTGACAGAGTGAGCAGCATAATAGTCTGGCACTTCCGTTTAAGTTGCACTACAATGCTGATTTGAACTCATTGCAAAGAAGAGAGCTGCCATGAAGCAAGTAACACTGTTTGTCCTCGAGAACTGCCCCCACTGCCGCCGTGCACGCAGCATGATGGAGGAGCTTTTTGCCGAACATCCCGAGTATGCCACGGTTGAGCTGACTGTGATCGACGAGGCCAAAGAGCCGGCTGTGGCAGCCAGGTACGACTACTACTATGTGCCTACCTTCTACCTCGATGGTGAGAAACGTTTGGAAGGCGCACCCTCGAAAGAGGCGATCGACAAGCTCTTTGCTGAAGCTTGCAGCTAAGCCGTTAGGGCGTACTGTCGGCCGAGCCCGTGCGCTTGGCCGGTACAGTTCCTATACCTCGACTTCGGCATAGGCGGGATGACCGAAGATCGCAGCCATACCACGACAGAGGGCACCGATAGTAACCCCCTTCTTGAAGGAGCTGACTTCACACTCGAGGTTGCATAGCCGAGGAGCCTGTCGCAGCAAGGCGGCGATATGGGGCCAGTCGATATTGCCGGCACCAGGTACCAGATGGTAGTCGCCATCACCGTGGTTATCCTGCAGGTGGCAGGTTACAACGTAGGGCAGGAGTTTTTCCAGAATTTCGCTGTCCCACGGCACCGGGCCATGCTCACGCCAGTAGTTGGTGGCCGTCGTCTCCTCGTAGTGGCGCTGGCTGTGCATCAGGTTGGCGTGTCCGCTGTCGTAGCAGACGCCCAGATTGGGCGAGTTAATCGTTTCGCAGGCATCGATCAGGCGCTCGGGCGTATTGTTGGGCGTCCAGATATTCTCGATGGCGATGATGATGCCGAGCTCCTCGGCCAGTGGCACCAGTTCACGCAGCGAGTCGAGCAGGGCACGGTGCATTTCGTCCACTGTATACTCTTTAAAGAGCTCCGGCATGTTGCCGGTATGAATCACGATCGTGGCAGCATTAAAGTCGGCTGCAATACGCAGCGCGAGGCGCAGGCGGTCGAGCATCATGCCGCGCCAGGGTGGGGCGGGCACATTTAAATCTTCAAGCGTGCCAAAGGGGGCATGGGCGGTGGCGATCTGCATCTCACTGGCGGCCAGCTCCTCTTTCAGGGTGGCGGCGGCCTTGGGGTTGGCCAGAATCTCACGTATCAGAGTGCCGTTGAGCGAGAGGTGGCTGGCACCATGCTCCTTGAATTCAACCATCATGCCGGGGCGCAGCTCGGCGGGGATATGGGGTCCGTAAAAGATGTAGCTTAGGGGTATGTGGCGCATGATCTATACTCTTTTTGCTGTCTGACTGATTAACAAAAGCCGCAAGCGGCTGTGATACCGCTTGCGGCTGCATTACGTGCTGCGGTGCCTACTCTCCGAGAATTTGGATTTCGCACTCGCGCTGGCGCTCACGCACCTGATCCCAGTCGATAAAGTAGATGAAGCCGAACTCACCAAGGGAGAGCTTGCCATCGACGATGGGAATCGACTCCGAGCGGCAGAAGAAGCTGGAACGCAGGTGAGCATCGGTATTGAGGCTGCCGCGCGGCTCTTCGCCGGGGTGGGAGAGGGCAAATTTGATATGCTCGGGACCCGGATGGTGATACTGCCCCTCGGTGCGGCAGGTCGGGATCAGCTTCTCCATGATCTCGATCAGGTCGACCTGCAAAAACTCACGTCCGAAGTAGTTGACATCGTGCGAACACTCCTGCAGCATCACTGAGCAGGTCGTGTGGTGTGAAAAGATCACACAGATACCGTTCTTGATGCCCGACTTCTCAACGTGCGCCTTGACTTCGTTGGTTACGTTGTGAAAGTGCGGCATGTGGTCGCGCGATTGCAGTGCGACAGTGCCTCGATAAACAGCCATGTTATCCTCTTATTGTTTCTGTTGTTGATGAGATGCAAGCGGGCTACTCGCCGCGCATGCGTTCGTCCCAAGCTCTGCGCAGGGCGTGGAGCATCTCCTCCACCATTGCCGGCGGATTCTCCGCCTTGATAATGCCGCTGGTGCAGCCGGTGGCCATGGCACCGGCCTTGATGACGTTGTAGACATCTGCGCCTGTCGAGATACCGGCGCCCTGCAGTACCATGATCTCGGGGTTGATTTTGGCCACGGCATCGATCGTCGCCTTAACGTAGTCCATGTCGCTCGGCGTACCGGAGCCGATCAGCGCCGTCGGCTCGGCCACCAGCAGGTTGGGGTTCATGCGGGCGATGGCTTCGATCTCTTCGATCGTGTCGGCACAGACGATGGTGGCCAGTCCCACCTCGTCGGCTCGCTTGATGGTAGCGGCGATCACATCGAGCGGTATCTTGCGTTCGGCATGGTTGAGCATCACACCGACCGCTCCCGCCGCCTTGACAGCCTCGGGCAGGACTGAACCAAGGCCACGGCCCACCGGCAGGGGATCCATGTGCTGCGCATAGATGTGAATCCGTTTGGTATGCGCCACCAGCAGGGGGATATCGGTATATTGCGGTGTGACGATAACGTCGACATCGTATTTGGTGGCGACCTTGTCGATCACGAGCGCCAGATCGAGCATCTTCTGGCCGTAGAGAAAAGCCTTGGGTCCGATCTCAAAGAAGGGGGGCTTGATGGTATAACCGTGATACATGGGCGTCTCCTAAATCAAACAACCGGGTTAAGCTGCTGGCCGACAGCACCGCCAGGGTGGATCAGGCCGAACTGCTCCTTGGTAAAGTCGGTCTCGACGATCAGCGCTGCCAGTAGGGCATCGAAGAGGGCCAGGGTGGCGACAAAGCTGGCCGTCGCCATGACTTCGAGCGAGTCACTCTCACGGGCGATCTTGAGTGGCAGGATGATCGTGCCGGCCTTGGCCAGCGGCGATTCGAGGTTCTCGGTCACCGAGATCAGCGTGGCGCCCTTCTTGAGGCAGACGTCGATAATCGGGAGCAGCTCCACAGTTTTGCCACCGCGTGAGACCATCACCATGACATCCTCCTTTTTGAGGCCGCCCAACCCGCCATGCACCGCCTCACTCGGCGGCATGAACATGGCGCCACGCTCGATACAGCAGAGCGAATGGGCAAACTTCTTGGCTGCAATGCCGGAGGAGCCGCTGGCGCAGGTCATGATGCGCGGGCAGTGAGCCAAGGCATCGACGGCCCGGCCAAAGGCGTTGGTATCGAGATAACTCTTCAGGTCGAGAATGGCTTGCGCTTCAATGTCAAGCGACTGCAAGGCGGCTGTAAGCGATGTCGGTTTCATAATTCACTACGTTAGCATAGATGTTACATTTGGGCAATATTATCCACGACCTGACGGGGATCAGCGGGGCTCTGTCAGAGCGCCGCTGAAGAGAATCGTGCCGCCGGGACGTTCGCGGATCAGGAAGAGGAAGGGGCGGTCAAAACGGAGGGTTACCGGCGGTAGCTGCGGCCGCAGTGCCGTCAGGCGAATCATGGCAGCGGTAGCGGCGGCGGCTTCGGTGCCCTCTTCATTGACCTCGATGCAGGCTTCATGGATCACATCGGAGACGAAGAGATCACCGGCGGCGCCGGCTATGCCGGAGAGGTCGGCCTGGCCGGCCCGGAAGAGGTTGGTGATGCCGAGCTGCTGCAGGGCGTCGCCACACTCCGCCTTCCAACGCAGCTTGAAGCGCGGCAGGAAGAGCTCCACTTCGCGGTTATCCCGCTGCTCATCCCAAGATGCGATAGCGCCGCTGGTCAGCGACTTGGCTGCCGTCGCCAGTGTGGTGTCGGGCGCCGGCAGCAGCAGCAGCAGCGAGAGACGTCCCCCGGCATAGGGGAGTTCGACACCGCTCAAATGGTCGAGTGCAGCGTAGCGCAACTCGCCGCGCCGCTGCATCATCGGCACCGTGACCGGGGCATCGGGGTGGCTGAAGAAGGGGGCGTCGTGCGTCAGTTTAGGATCGAAGGGGGTCTGCCACGCTCCCTTGAAGTAGATGGCGTTGACGAGGGTCAGGCGGGTGTCGGGGGTGAGGGTGCCGGGTGTGAGCAGTTCGGTAATCATGTCGGCCGTTTTTTGTGCCACCCAGTTGTTGATGGTGAGGCGGGCCGTTTCGGTAGCGCCGATGTAGTCGAGCGGAGTCAGCGTGCCACTGAAGGAGTCCTGAACGGTGGCGAGGAAGTCGGGCTGCAGCTTGAACTGCTCCTGGGGAAAGAGTCCGTTGGCGATATTGATAACGAGATTGGACGACTGCAGCGTCGTCAGGTTGTGGTTCAGCCGTTTGTAGGTTGTGGCGACCGTAGCCGTCGAGTCGTAACCGAGCGCCGTGGCAATCTCGTTGGCAGTGGCACCGCGCGCCCCTTGCGCCGTCATCGCCAGCGCCGAGGCGATACTGTAGGATGAGAAGAAGGTGGAGTTGCTGCCGGCGAGCCATTGGGTGCAGAGTCCGGCTGTAAAGGGATCGACACCGGTGTTGACCTCAAGGGCGGTAGTGGTAGTGGCGAGCATGGCGGCAAGTGTGCAGAGGAGTGGTAGTTTCATGGTATCAGAGGGTTGTGGCCAGCAGGGTGGTGGCAGGGGTGAGAGGGGTGAGGTGGCAGGTTGGCAGCATGGCTGGCAGCAGACAACTGCTGCCGGCGCTGAGCTCGACGCTATGGTCGCCAGCCGCTACGCGGCAGGTGCCGCTGGCGCAGAAGAGGGCGAGAAAGCTGTGGCCATCGAGCTGCTCGCGGTACGGCCGGGTCAACCTGATATGGCGCAACGTAAACCAGGGGGTCTGACTGCAGCAGTGCCAGGTGTCGTCCGCCACCGGCAGGGTAACGGGTTGCGGCAGCGGCAGCTCCCAGTCGATCGCTGCCAGCGCCTCTGCAATGTGGAGCGGGCGGCGCGCACCCTGGGCGTCGACCCGGTCCCAGTCGTAGAGACGATAGGTGGTGTTGGCGCTCTGTTGCACCTCATAGAGGAGGCAGCCGGCGCCGATGGCGTGGACCAGGCCGCTGGGGATAAAGATGGTATCACCGGCGCTCATCGTATGTGGCACCATCAGTGTGGCAGCGCTACCGGCGTCCAGCGCCGCCTGCAGTGAGTCGGCTGTGGTGCCGGGGCGCAGTCCGGCATAGAGGGTGGCCTGCGGCTCGCAGGCGAGGAGGTGCCAACTCTCGTTTTTGCTCTCCGAGTTGAGCTTGGCGGCCGCCTCCGCCGAGGGGTGTACCTGCACGCTGAGGCTGGTGCGGGCATCGATGATTTTACAGAGCAGGGGGAAGGTATCGTCCGTGGGGGCAGCCTGCCCGAGTAGCTCGCGTCCGAACTCTCTGGCAAGTTGGGCCAGCGAGGCGCCAGCCGCCGGGCCTTCGGCCAGCAGGCTCTCGCCGTCGGGGTGCGCCGAGAGTTCCCACGATTCGGCGCAGACGTCGGGTAGTCCCTGACGCCGATAGCGGGTGGCGATCTGGTTGCCACCCCAGAGATACGATTTATGGACCGGGGTAAACCGCAGGGGGCGCGCCAGGGGGTGATTCATGAAGTGGGCTCCTTTTGGGCGGGTTTGGGGACGGCGCGCCCGAGCCGCTTGAGCACCTTTTTGAGGTCTTCCCAGGTGTCGCGCTTGACGGTGGGAAAACGCAGGAGGTAGGCGGGGTGGTAGGTGGGCATCAGTGGAATCTTCTCGAAGGTAGTCCAGATGCCGCGCAGCCGTGAGATGCCGGTACTGCCGAGCAGTCCCTGGATGGCGGTGTTGCCCATGGCGACGATGGTGCGCGGCTGGACGATGGCGATCTGCTCCTTGAGAAAGGGGAGGCAGGCCTCCATCTCGGCGGCGGTCGGCATGCGGTTGTCGGGCGGGCGGCACTTGCAGATGTTGGCGATGAAGATTTCATCACGGCTGTAGCCCATGGCGGCGATCATCTTGGTGAGAAGCTGGCCGGCCCGTCCCACAAAGGCGAGTCCCTGACGATCCTCCTCGGCGCCGGGAGCCTCACCGATGAACATGACGTCGGGCGAGTTGGGATTGCCCTGTCCCGGCACCACCCGGGTACGTCCCTGGCAGAGTCCGCATTTGCGGCAGGCGGCGCTGCGGGTGGCGATCCCGGCCAGAGCCGCGGCGCGATCATCACCAGTCGTTTCGATAGTGGGAGGCGGGGTCGCGACCGCTGCGGTGACCGCCCTGCCTCGTTGTGGTGTTGCGACGGCCTGCTGCCGGCGGGCGGCATTGGCAGCATTGAGCGCCTCGGCTGTGGCGGCCTCGATCTCGATCGAGACCTGACCACACTCCCGCTGGTAGCGCAGGTAGTCGATCAAACCTGTAATAGTCTCTTGGTAGTTGTCTTGCTTCATCTCTGATTAACGGGGGTTATAGCGGCGTGCGGCGGCGCGGCCACGTCGCCAGAAGTCGATAAAGTCGCGCTGCAAGGTGGCGTTATCAACAGCTTTAAAGGCTGTCGCAGTGGCTGCCAGTCCATCACGCTCGCTACGGAGCGACTCCAGGTAGCTCTCCAGTACGTTACGATAGTTGTGCAGCCGATTGGCCGGCGCCCCTTTGCGCAGGAAGTAGACCAAGCCCCAGGCGGTGGCATAGTTAAGCTGACGTGTCTCGTCATCACCGCCGTAGAAGTCGTCCGGCGACATCGCCAGCACTACCGGGAGGTGACGAGCGACCGCAGGCAGGTTGTCGAGCAGGTAGCGCACCCGTTCCGTCTCATCGATAGTGGTCTGCGATCCCGTCCCGAGCTTTAGTCCCTCAAAGAGGCAGGCATGGCCCTCATTATACCAGATAGCATGGGGCAGCATCGCCGTGGCGTGGAAGAGGTATTGGTGAAAGCCCTCATGTCTGATAATGCGCATGATCTCCGCCCGGTTGCGATCTTCACCCAGAATGACCAGCTCGCGCTGGGCCGCCGACCAGAGCCCACCGCTCCAGGCAAAATCGGAATCGACGTAGTTCCGGTAGTCGGCACCATTGGCAAAGATGCGGACGACGGAGATCGGAGCCTGCTGTTCAAAGGGCGGCACCAGCTTGGTGAAGGTGCGCTGAATGGACGGCAGCGCCTGTTGCAATTCACGCACCAGAGCGCGCCCGGTGGCGCTTTTTAGGTCGGAGAGGAGGATATAGGAAGCGGCATCGGCGCTCCACCAGCCTTCGAGGTTGGCGATACTGCGGCGTGCTGCCTGCCTTACTTCAGAGTCGGGCTGCTCGGCCGTGTGGCGCACGCCGCCCGGTTGTAACTGTTTATCGCGCTCATTTATCGGGCTCTCCAGCGCCGTGATATGGGGCAGGAACTGCTGTTCCAGATTTTGACGCAAGGTGGCGGCCGGTGTGTTGTCGAGCGCCGTCAGGGTGGCACAATACCAGAGCGGATGGGGGTCGGTACGACGCTGGTAGCGGCGTTTGACCTGAAAGAGCAGAGCTAAGCTCCGGCCGTTATTGCCGGGGAAGAGGTGGGCAGCCGTCAGGTTGGGACCGACCTTCAAGGTGACAGGGGCAGCGGGTTGGCTCTCGGTGAAGGCGGCCAGCCAGGCGAGGAGGTCCTCTTTACTGGCGGGGTCGAGGCGGCTGGTGTCGTCTGCCATGGCAGCTTCAAAGGTGGCCCGGCTGACGTGCTCCCCGGTGAGGCGTGGCGGCAGCGTGGTAACGCGGGCCACCACGAGACGGTTGCCCCGGTTATCGCGCCAGGCGGCACCATGTTGCGTGGCACGCCACAATTCGAGCGGATCGAAGCGCTCCTCGCGTCCCTCCTCGTCGCCCCGATGCCAGGTATAGTTCCAGGTCTTGGGCGGCGGCAGCGGGGCAGGGGTAGCCTGCGCCAGAGGACGGAAGCGGAGTCCGAGAGCGGGAAAGCTCTGGTCGCCGTGAAAGCTGGGGGCAGCCTGCAGGAGTGGCGTCAGGAGCAAGCCCGGCAGCAAGAGGAACGCCAAGCACCCGGCTGTAGGCAGTCGGGCGGCATCCCGTTTAGTTTGTCTCTCCGTACGTGACATAACTGGTAACCTTTTACTCCCGTACTACACGATGGATCCGGGTCAGACAGGTTGTGTCAGAGCACTCCCTCATGGGCAACTCTTTTTTCATGAGACCATGCTACCGCAATTTGGAGTGGGAAGCAAGCGGCCAGCAAGCACACCAAAACGCGGAAATTTTTGCATTTTTCCTTGGCGTCATACGCAGCATCGGCCAGATCGTAGAGATTGATGACGCGTGT
>CAZRGQ010000055.1:0-5651 GCA_964599645.1 uncultured Lentisphaerales bacterium
TCTATGAGAAAGGATGATTTCTTTATCATTCTCGCTTGACACAACCACATACTCGTAATCAGCGTTCACCCCCAAGCGTCCTTTGCATCCAACCATCCGTGGCTAAACCCGCCACCGTGATCTTCTCCCCCCTTCGTGGCTTCGTGCCTTCGTGCGAGACAAGATAACCGCCACCGTGTTCCCCACAGCTCGCATTCGAGGAGATTCGCGGTAAAACGGCCATCTTGCTCTTCCTCCTCTCGCTCATATTTGCCACACCCCTGTCGCTGACCGATTACCCGGGTTTTCCGTTTTCAGTTTGAAAAAAGTGGTTTAATGCTGTACAATAGCAGGCAATCACACCCCTGTAGCTCAGTTGGATAGAGCAGCAGCCTTCTAAGCTGCGGGTCGCGCGTTCGAGTCGCGCCGGGGGTGCCATTTTTTTTATGGCTGGAACGCTAACAGGAGCAGAATGTGGGGAACCAGCAGGATTAGCCAGCCGAAAAAAAAGACGACGGACCTCGACACGAGCCTCTTTAGACTTGAATTATCTGCAAAATTCGCTATATTGGCTCCTTTTTATTGATCATAAAGGTCAGCAAGATGTCTGAAACTGATTGTCCCTGCAATAGCGGAAACCCGTTTGAACTCTGTTGCGAACCCTATCTGCTGGGGCGTCTGCCGGCCCCGACTGCCGAGGCGTTGATGCGCTCGCGCTACACGGCCTATGCCCTCTGCAGCGTCGACTATCTCTACCGCACCTCCGGCAAACGCGTCCGCAAAGAGTTTGACAGCGATGGTACCCAGCACTGGGCTAAATCGGCTGAATGGATCGGCGGTATCGAGATTCTCCATACCGAGGGCGGCGGCAGGGACGACGAAAAGGGCTCCATCGAGTTTATCGCCCACTACACCGTTAAAGATGTGCCGCAGCATCACCACGAGAAGGCAACCTTTGCCAAAAATGATGGCGAGTGGTTCTTCATCGACGGCGAAATCGTAGGACATGAGCCGGAGCGGCGTGAGACGCCGAAGATCGGACGCAACGACCCCTGCACCTGCGGCAGTGGCCGGAAGTACAAAAAGTGTTGCGGTGCGATCAAGGCATGAAGCTGGTCAAGGCACTCTTCTTCGATCTCGACGGCACTCTGCAGGACTCCGATGTCATCTGGGTTAAGGCCACTCAGGAGTGTCTGCACGATCACGGTGCCACCATCACCCTCGACGAGGCGCACCAGATAGTTTACGGGCGCGGCTGGCGCGAGGTTTTCGCCACCATGCAGCGTCTGGCACCGGAGCTGGCGGGTATGTCGCTAACCGAAGGTGCCGACTACCTGCGTACCTACTTTATGCGTCTGCGCGACAGTGCCAGCATCGCCATTCCCTCCTCTGTTGCACTGTTGCGGACCCTCGCCAAGCGGCTGCCGGTCGCCATCGTCTCCGGTTCCCCACGTGGTGATATCATCGAGGCAATCGCCCATCTCGACATTGCCGACAGTGTCGCCTTCTATCTGGGAGCCGAAGACTATCCCGCCGGCAAGCCCGATCCTTCCTGTTTTCTCACGGCCGCCGCTCATCTCGATCTCGCCCCCGCCCACTGTCTCGTCTTTGAAGACTCAGCCGTCGGCGTGCTTGCGGCCAAACGTGCCGGGATGTACTGTGTCGCCCTGGCTCGCTCCGGTGGCCCTTCACAAGACGTCACAGCCGCCGATCTCATCCTCACCGATCTGGCGCACTTCGATCTCGACGCCTTCTGCGCCGGCTAACAGCAGACTAGACTTCATTGCTGCGGCGGAAAGGGCGTAGCGAGCTCCAATTGAACTGGTGGGCCGCCAGTGTGCCTCCGCCAACGGCGCGCACCTCCTCAGTCGAGTAGAAGGCGTGCGGCGTCAGCTCTCTGACCAGCTTGACCGCTGTTGGCAAATGTTTGCGACGCAACACCACGTAGAGCAGATTGACGCTCCCCTGCGCCCCATGTCCCACAAGTGAGGTCACGCCGTGCCCCAGCTTGCGCAGGGCAGCCATCAGCTCCTCTGTCGCCTCCGGCGTAATGATGCGCAGAGTCAGCATACCGGCCGCCACCTTCTCTTCGATCATAATACCAAGGTAGTTGCCGGCGGCAAAGCCGCCACAGTAGGCAAAGTAGCAGAGCGGATTGTTGAGGTTATTCATTACCTGCGTAATGGCAGCGACCCAGATCATCACCTGCACAAACCCCAAGAGGGGCGCAATCAGCTTGCGCCCCCGGTTGAGGAAGATGATACGCATCGTATCGAGGCTTACATCTGAGAGGCGTGCGCAGAAGATCAGTATCGGCAACACGCCCCACTTGAACCACGGTTCACCTATGAAGTGCCATTCGCTCATGCGGTTACATGTTGCCGTCTAGCGGTATTGTGGCAGCCAGGCGCCATGTGCTTCGATCAGGTCGTCGCACATGTTGCGAATCTGGTCGATCGTCAACTGGCTGGAGGTATGCGGGTCGAGCATCGCAGCCTGATAGATGGCATCACGGCGCTGCTCCAACACGGCTTCGATCGTCAACAGGTGGACGTTGATATTGGTGCGGTTATAGGCGGCACAGACTTCAGGCAGCGCCCCCACATAACAGCCCTGTACGCCGTTGCCATCCACCAGACACGGCACCTCAACACAGGCATTGGCCGGCAGGTTGCTGATCAATCCGTTGTTGAGCACGTTGCCGCCGATGGTATCGGGCACGTTGGTCTCAATCGCATCCATGATCGAAGCGCCATACTCGTGCGAACGGCTGTGCGTCAGGGTAGGATTGCCGACCAGCTCCTTGCTCTGTTTGGCCCAGTCCTCGATCTGACGGATGCAGCGGCGCGGATACTCATCAAGCGGGATGTTGAACTCTTCGATCAACTCAGGCGCTGTATCGCGGATGAAGTGCGGCACATATTCAGCCAGATGCTCTGAGCTTTCGGTGATATAGTAGCCGAGGTTCAACATCATCTCGAGGCGCACCATATTGTTGCCCTTCTCCTTGCCGGTGCGCCAGCGGCGCAGCTTGGCAGCCGCTATCCGTTTCACTTCGGGATAGAGATCGCGTCCCTTGTACTCTAGCTTGAGCAGCCACGACATGTGGTTAATGCCAGCCACAAGCTGTACACACTCCTTGGGGGGATACTTCTCCTCCAGGCCCAAAGGCCCAAGCAGCGAATAGGTACACCCCTGTACCGAGTGGCAGAGCCCGACGGTCTTGATCGCAGTGGCGCGCAACATGCCGCCGGTCAGGATCGACATCGGATTGGTATAGTTGAGCAGCCAGGCGTTGGGGCAAACCTCCTCCATGTCGCGTGCAAAATCGAGCATCACCGGCAGCGTTCGGAGGCCGCGGAAGATGCCGCCGATACCGAGCGTGTCGGCAATCGTCTGGCGCAGACCGTAACGCTTGGGCACTTCAAAATCGATAATCGTGCAGGGGTCATAGCCACCCACCTGAATCGCATTGACCACATAATTGGCACCTTTGAGCGCTGCCTTGCGTTTGGCCACGCCAAGGTGCGTGGTAATACGGGCACGCCCCTGATTGATATTCTGGTTGAGCGTGTCGAGCATCCGCTTCGATTCGCGCAGGCGCTGCCCATCGATGTCGTAGAGTGCAATGTGGGCATCCTGCAGCGACTCACGCAACATGCAGTCGCCCAAAACATTTTTCGCAAAAATGGTGCTGCCGGCACCCATGAAGGTAATCTTGGCCATAAGTATCCCTGTTGACAAATTAAAACAGCGCATATCATATACCATACCTTGATGACATGCGAGGAGAAACTACAATGTAATCGCTCAGCGTCGATCACGTCGCACGTGATTTTCTTGACAAGGCGGGGTATGGCAAGGCGTTTGGCCACGGCTTGGGGCACGGACTCGGGCTTGAGGTTCATGAGCTGCCATCGCTGCCAAAGGTGAATTTGCAACCGGCGGCTTTCGCCAGTGAGATCAGGCGTTGGGGGGTCTCCAGCGAAAAAAGCGGTTTGCCATCGGCACCAGCGCGTGGAAGAAAGACGAGCGTTATCTCGAGCGCGACACCATTGGCGGCCGCTTCGCTCAGGGCATCGGAGAGCTCATGCTCATCAAGGGCGGTATGGATCGCATCGAGCTTGTCGAAATCACCAAGCGGCATAAAGGGATGTGCGATTGAGGTGGCAAGCCCGGAGTTCACACCCGAGCGAAAGAAGCGCAGGAGATGTCGTGCCAGCGCCTCCGGCGTACGCTCAGGAGGCTGCTCGACAAAGCTGCGCATGTGGAAATGACTACAAGCGAGGAGCACAAAATCGAGCGAAGCGGCCAGCTCGGGTGTGATACCAAACTCACCGGGTGCCCGCATGTCGGCTTCGCACCCGACCAGCACCCTAATCAGCGGTTCTTCGGGCAGTTCCAGAAACTCATGCCTGAGTCGCACTACCTGCTGCTCGTCCTGCGGCTGATACCACTCTGAAGGAGTGATGGCCGGATTGGCCCAGAGGTGGTCGGAGAAACCGACTGTGTCAAGACCGCGTGCGGTGGCACTCGCGATGATATTCCCCGCACGCATCCCCTCTTTGTCGCCGCAACAGGCGGAGAGATGGGTGTGGATATGGAGATCATGCTTTATCGTCATGGCTTTTGCTACCTGTGGCGTAAAAGTATCGTGCCTTTGGGGACATTCGACTCACAGCTTACGATTTACAAGGGCGCGTAGCGCCCTCATTCGTGTCGCTTCGCGTTCATTCGTGGTTCTCTCCACCACGCTCCAACGGCTACTGTACGAAGCACTTCTCCCAGTCGCGCCGCGAGTGGTTGCGGAAGAAGACGCCGAAGCGCCCGTGGCCGTACCACTCTACAATGGCGGAGCGGATGGCGCTACCACGCCGGTTCTCCAGGGAGGCAATGTCGAACTGGGTGATGCAGGAATCGTTGATCGTGGAGATCTGGCGCAGATAGTTCTCGCCTCCCCAGGCGCGGTCGCCGATGTGGCTGTGCCCGTAGAAGTGCGCAGTGACGTTGTCTGCCAGTGGCAGGATATCCTTCTGGAGCGATCCCTCGTTGTCACGGTTGCCGCCCGGGAAACTGTAGTGCGACATGGTGAAGACCGGCTTGCCGAGTGCCCGGAGGGCCTCGCGCACGATCCCGGCATCCTCTCCCTCTGCGTGCGGCCTCTGGCCGGGCAGGGGATCTATCGTCTGCCACAGGTTGCAATGGGAGGTGAACCAGGAGCTGTCGGGAGCGCAGTGATCTGTAAAGAAGAAGAGCGCCAGTTCACCGAAGTCGGCGGAGAACGTCCACTCCTGCAGTGAGGGCGCGATGTGCCACTGCGGCTCGCCCGCCACACGGTCGCGCATCGGGATCACGGGCGTGCAGGGCTTCTCCATCCGCTGGAGATAGTCGAACTCGTGGTTGCCGCAGACGTAGTAGATCGGCGCGTCGACACGCGACAGCGCCCTGACCTGCATCTCGACCATCTCATCGAGATGCGCTCGAACTGCGCCCTCAGTGGCGTCGCCCAGATAGCACGCGGCGTCGATCTTCAGGCCCAGCGACAGAAAGTCCTCCACGCCGGTATGCATGCATGCCCGTGCGTTGCCGGGATCGCTCTGCTGCAGATCGGAAAAAACCCAGAAGCGACGCACCGCCGTCGGTACAAGTTGCATCTTCCAGTCCGTCATGGT
>CAZRGQ010000055.1:5751-17368 GCA_964599645.1 uncultured Lentisphaerales bacterium
GCCACGGCCGAGCCCTCAAAATCGACACCCGGCGAGACCATGGTACGACAGCCATCAACTTCGATATCGAGCAGATCGCCGGTACGGATCAGGCGTATACGAATTCTCCCGCGCCGGTAGTCGACTCCGGGAATCTGAACGATGTGGTCGCCGAAGAGCGACGCAACCTCGCCCCTGCCGGGAGTAAATGCCACCATCCGCCGATGCCCCACTCCTTGGGTATCGCTTATCAGGATGCCGAACTCGTGCGTCCCCGGTGCAAAGTCGATTTCGGCAGAGAGCAGAAAGTTCCTCCCGGTTGTCCCGAGCAGCTTCCAAGACGTACTTTGCGATGACGAAATTTCAGTATCCGAAAAAGGCAGAAGGTGGCTCCGGTCAATCACCTCCTCCACAAATTTCGTGCCCAGTGTACCGTCCGGCTGCTGTAGCAACTCTCTGAAGAGCATCCGGCCGCCAAACTTGTAGCTCCCCTCGACGAGCGTTGCCGACCACGCGACACCGATGCGTCGTCCCTCCCTCCATGGTGCGGTTTTCATGACACGGCACTGCCTACAGGCCGCGATGTCGAGCGTCGCCGTCTGCCACGGCCCCCAGGGCTGCCGGGAGTAGAGATAACGGGTAGCATTCCAGAAGCCGTAGGTGAGGTAGTAGTAATCGCCCCACTGGAAGTAGTTGGCACATTCAGGCGTCGGCACCGTCTGCAAGAGCGACTCTTTGCGCTGGTAGTGGATCAGGTCGCTGGTAGTATAGTGCAGCAGCTCGCCGGTGGTGATCGCTACGCCGCCCTCCCTGACTATCTCCTGCGTCGTGATCAGGAGGTGGATAAGTCCATCTGCACCCACAAAGACCTCCGGATCGCGGAAGTCGGGGGTACACCCCTCGGGCTGAACTGAAAGTTCAGGCTCACTCCACTTCTCAAAGGTGTAGCCGCCATCGTTGCTAACGGCCACACGGAACTGCTCCCCCTTAAAATGGCGCGACCTGAGGGCGTAGAAGGCATAGACCTTGCCTTGCCACTCCATAATGGAGCCGGTACAGTTGCTACTCTCACCGGCTTCAAAATCGAGCGGCAGCGCCAGCGGATGGCTCGTATCCCACTCTTTCAGATCGGCACTGGTGGCATGCGCCCACTGATGCCCGCCAAGCTGTCCGACGACGGGATGGTTGTGATGCCCCTGGTCGAGCAGGTAGTAGAGGTGAAAGAGGCCATCCTTGTAGAACGGCATGCAGTCGCCAACATTGTAATTGCCGGCGGGCTTCCAGTGATTTAATCCCATGCCACTCTCCCATGGGGGTTAGCGGTTGCCGGAGGCTGCCACGCCGCCAGCATCTTTCAGGCGGATTGAAGGGGCCGCAGCTTCAAATCCTGTCAGGTTGAGCTTGGTGCGGTTCATGCCGACGGTGATGGCACGCAACTTGATGGGGAAGTCGATCTTTTTGTCGCCGCCGCCCGAGACCCACTGCTCGGAGATGGGTCCGGGACTGTGGGTCGGAACGAGATCGGTCTGCCGCAATGCCGTATAGACGTACGACCAGCCGTCAAAACTGACGGCCAGATTGCCCGGCCAATCCATGATATCGCAGCCCCAGGCCGAACCGGTCGAGATATTCTTGAAAACCTCGCCCTGGGCATCTTCGATCTCAAAGCGAATCTGTCCCCAGTTGGAGTTGCCCTTGACCCAGACGCCGATCACTTCGGGATCACCGGGAATCGGGGCCGGCTGCGGCAGGCGCAGGGTGGTGTATTCGGTGATGTATTTTGAAACTGCCTGTTCGCTGGCACCGAGGGTCACCTCGATACAGTTGCCCTTCTCGTCGTCCTCGACCGTAGTGATGGTGAAGAGGTCGCTCGGCTCCATGATCGGCAACATCGTCTGGGTGTGTCCCAGGGCCACCAGCGGATCGGGGCTGAGTGTAATACGGGCAGCATCATCAAGCGTATCAGCTACCTGCGCGGCCATACCGAGTGCCACATCGCCGGCAAAGCTGCGGCCGCTGACCGTCAGGCCCTTGAGCGGCGTGGCTGTGATGAAATAGGCTGGCGACTCACCGGCGGCCACCTTCACCCGGCCCGCCTTGGTCTGGCTGGCCTGGCCGAAAAATTGGACGATTTCACCATTGGCAGCGGCGTCGAGCTCAAACTCCACCTCGCCGCGTGCCGCCCAGAGGGCGTAGGCCATCCGTCCGTCACACCGTTTGAATTCTAAAGCGTAGATGGTTGACGAGCCGGTCGGAAGCTGGCGCACAAAGGTAACGCCATCGAGCGCCCGCGTCAGCGCCGCATAGGCGACATAGGCCGGCTTGGGATAGCAGTAGGGAGCGCGGCGCAGCAGGCCGGAACCGCCCCAGAGGCCGTTGTAGTAGCCGTTCGAGCAGTCGAACAAGATACCGGGGCTGATGAGGGTGAAGTTATGCGCCAGTGTAACGAGGACGTCGCGTACATACCACTGTGCCTGCTTCAGCTCGCCCATGTCGCGCTCGCAACGGTAGGTGAACTCGTAGGCGCCGTTGGCCGGGATCTCCCTGCCCTTGGAGAGCAGGCGGGCAATGTCCATTGAGACCTGCATCCCTTGCAAGCCCACCTCAATCAGCCGCTCTGGTGGAATCACCTGTGAGGGTGTCTCGATCCCGATGGCGTCGTAGTAGTCGGGGTTGGCACCACCGCGTAGCGGCACTGTGGCAGCCCCGATCGAGGCTGATGAGTTGCCGATCTGGATTTTGATCTTGGGGAAGTGTTGGCGCATGATGCGCCCAACCTCATTGACATACTTGGCGGTATTCTGTTCGCGCTCGCTCAACGGCGGTGCGGGGCGCAACAGCAGCTCCTCGGGGATGCCATGCCCCGGTGCCGACTCGTGCCACAACATCAGATGGGTGACAAAGGCTGTTCTGGCGATCTGCTCCTTGAGACCCTCAACAATAAACTCCTCACCCGAAATCTCGACCTCAATCTGTTTCTTGGGATCGGCCGGATCAGGGCGCTTGACCTTAACCGGCTTAAACTTGCCGCTTTCGTAGTCGAATGTAGCGCGTGGCAGGCGGATGTCGCCGGTACCGACCACCTGATACTTGGCGGCATCTTCAGGTTTGAGGAGATTGGCCGAGGCGTGACGGATACCGGCCTTCTGCAGAATCGGTCCGCCGATTTCAGCCGCACCGGGGGAGCCATGGGCGTTAAACCACCAGACGGCATAGGGCGAGGCCTCGATGGTGGCCTGGCGGTCATCGGCTGGCAGGATGGCAAAGGCGGCCTCATGCTCAAAGAGCCGTTGGCCATCTTTGCCGGCCAGTGCAAGCGCCAAGGTGGCGTAACCGACCGGTGCCTTGGCGAGATCGATCGCAACTTCGTTGCTGAAGCTTGTCGCTTCGCCCTGGAAGAGCAGTTGACCCTCAAAGTCGCGTCCCTGCCAGGTGAGCCTCTGCGCCACCCCCCGGGGATCGGTCACCGTCACGTAGAGCCGCTTCTCGCGCTCGTCGGCGGTGAAGATGTTGCCGGGGCTCGCCTGCCGCATGGCGAAGCTGAGCCCGGGTGCCTGCTTGAGGGTGATGCCGAAGACGTTGAAGGCGCTGTCGGAGTTGGGGTCAGGCTTGATTTCGTTGTTGAGCTGTTCAAAGTTGACCCACCCTTTGCCGGTGAGCTCGAAGTCGATATAGTCGCGCTGCGTGGCGATATCGATAATCTTGCCGATGGCCTGCGCCAGATCGACAGTGGCGAGGTAGAGCGGCAGCTCCCGGCCCCGGTGTTGTACCGTCCCTACCTGCTCGATACCGGGATACTCCAGCGGCTTCCGGTCACGGAGGTCGATCACCACATCCCCCAACATGTTGCCGCCGGAGCCGTTGTTGATATAGTGCCCCAGGCGTACCGTCAAGACGGCATCCTTGCGGCTGTCGGGATCGAGGGCAAAGAGGATATGGGCCTTGGTGTAGATCGCCGCCGGCAGGCGATAGTGTACCGCGCTGGGCAGACCGTAAAAGGGGGTACGCCCATGATACTCCTCCACCTCCAGTGCCCAGTTGCCCTTCCCCTGTTTGCAGATGGCAATATCGGCCGAGTTGAGGCCGTCGGCGACGATCATCGGGATGCCCTTGACCTGCTGTGTACCGGGGTTGAGGCTCAGTTTGGCATCGATGAAGGCCTTGGCGCGTGGATTGGCAAAGAGATCGAGCTTGGTGTAGAGCGGATCGGCCTCCGGTTTGGCGACTACCTGATATTTGACCCCGGCACCGAGGGTGAAGTCGATCGTGTCAAACGTCGCCTCCGGTTGCTTAAAGGTCGCAAAGAGCGACTCATCGACGAAGAGATAGAGGTTGCCGCTCTCCTGGCGGAAATCGAGTGTAAAGATATGTTGCGAGGCTGCCGGCAGGCGCTGCCACTCGCGGACGATATCGATATATTGCGGTTCACAATCGTAGCTCGACTGGTAGACCTTGAGATTGGGGCGGATATAGAGCTGGCCCAGGCTCTGGATGACCAGACAAGAGTCTGGCAGTACGACCTTCTCGCCCTTCTTCTGCTCACCGATGGCGACACGCAGGTTCTGCTCCTGTGTGCCGATGGTGAGCGTGGAGCTCTGCGAGTTGCCGTCGGAGAAGTTCACCTTCATGGTGGCAACCGCCTCGGCCGAGCCCATCTGCAGGCGGATGCGCTCGCTCCCCGGTTTTGTCAGCGAGACGGTAGTCCCCTCCTGAGCCGTCCTGGCGCCGGCAAACGGCTGTGTAAGCGCCCGGAAATCGGCAAAATGTTTTTCGACTGGATAGCCGCCAAGCGGGGCCGGTGTACGTATCACAATATCACGCAGTGAGAAGTGTTGCTCCGCCGTTGCGATAAAGTTGAGACTCTCGACCTCAGCGGCAAGCTTGACGGTACCCAACAGTTGAAAGGCACGATCACGCGTCAGGTGGAGTTCGGCGGTCGTACCGCTTACTTTGACGGCCAGCTCCTCCCACTGCGAGTTGGCTATAAAGGGGACGTCAAAGCCACCAACCTTGTCGGCAGCGACCCGCACCAGCTCTTTTTTGCCTCCTTTAAGCGCAAACTCAAGGTCGAAAAACGAGGCTCTACCGGCTGTCGCCTCCTTGGGAGGCACCGAGTTGAGAAAGCGCAGCTTGACCAGCAGATCAAACTTGCCATCGGCCGGCACCTTGAGCGGCGCAACGTAGATCGGCGTCGCCTCCTTGGTGCGCACGTTCAGCTCGGCGGCATTAGCCCAGATCGGATCGTTACCGACACTGATACCCTCAATTGCGACCACTCCCGGTGCCACATCAGTGTAGTTTTGGAAATTCTCCTCGAAAATCACTGCGCCGTAGACCGTAGCGCATAGCAGCGGCAACAAGGTGTAGCGCAGCAGTGGTTGGCAGGAGCGGAAAATGCAGGATGACTTCATCAATAGTAATTCCTTTCAAGAAAACGATTATTCAGCAGCTAACGTGCCAAACCATTAACGCAACAGCATGATGGTGCCATGCGGTTTGGTCGTGATGTAGGCAAAGGTGCCATCGGTCGCCGTGCCGCGGCCGCCCTTGGCAGTGCTGGGCACGACACTGACCGTCACACCGGGGTAGAGTGCAAAGAACTCCTCTTCGGTCGCCAAGCGCGTGTTGGGTTGCAACTGCCCCGTCATGGCCATCGCTTCAAGCTGGCTGAAGTCGTGAACGTGGGTAACGGCGATGCGGCCGCCGCCACCCGGAGCTGTGTAACCCGAAGCGCCGCCATCGGCTCTGAGCACGGCGTCGGGGCCGAAGAGCGGCGGCTTGACCGTTCCGAGCCAGATGCCGCCACCGGCCGGTCCTGAACCTGAGGTCACAGAACCGCTGGCCGTGATCGTGCCATAGACGTTCAGCCTGCGGGCGTACAAGCGTACCAGACCACCACCCCACGTGGTGGAGTCGGTCCAGTAGAAGCCGGCACAGGCACCCGGTTCGATCGGACAGAATTCATAGCCATAGGGGTTGCCGTAGCTTTCATTGTGGTTGCCACCATAGCCGCCATGGCCACCGCCATAGTTGTAGTTCCAACCACGACCGGGCGCCAGCGTGCTGGGATTGCGGTCGGTGTAGTTGCCATAGCCGCAGGAATCGGCCGAGATGGTGGCTGCTGCACCCAGGATCAGTTGATCGGTCTCGATTTTGACACTGCCGCCGGTGTAGAACTCGCTCCGCAGATAGAGTATAGCACTGTTGGTGACGAGCAGGGTGCCGCCGACGGTGAGATGGCCGGCGGCGCTGACGTGCGAGAAGAGGTTGTTGGTTTCGCCCGCCGTAATCTGCATCCGCGACGTGCCGAAGAGAGAGAGGTCGCCGGCCACGGCGATGCGTGACCAGCGGTTGGATTGGTATTGTCCTCCGGCCGTCAACTGCGCCGCATCCTGCAGCGTCAGATCTCCATCTACCAGGAGCGCAATCTCACCCAGTTTGGCGTTGGGATGCGTTACATTGTTGAGAATGGTGTCGCTGGGAGTGCCAGGTTTCTCCACAGCCATCCTGAGCCGGGCGTTGTTCAGCAGCGTCAGCGACTTGACGTGGATCGTGTTGGTGGCCAGGCAGTCGACCCAACCCGTGATGATAACGTCATCCTCCTTGCCCGGCAGGATGCCGTCGGGCGACCAGTAGTCGGCCTGCAGCCAGTCGCGGCTGACGGTCGCCGAGCCTACATCGAGCGTTCTGGTGGCAGGTGGAGCTACCACACGAAAGACGGGGTTGAGACGGCGCGTAACGCTGTGGTCCTGCACCAGATAGGGGTTGGCCTCGCTCTGGCCATACTCGACATCGCCGACCCAGAAGAGAAACTCAAATCCTGCGTTAGGAACCGCCTCAATGGCAGCGGTGGCGGCGCCCACCTCACGCCAGACCTCAAAGAGGGTGTTGGAGTAGATCTGCCCGTTGCTGCGGATCGAGCCGTGAGCTGGATCGGCTTGGGAGAACAAGCCGACCTTCTGGTTGGTAAAGTTCCACACCACACGGTAGTCGTGATCGGCCACCTGCGCAAAGTGGTTGCTCGTGCCGTGGCGCAGCAGGTTGGCATTGGCATCATAGAGATCATAGCCGATACAGGTGTAGCGATATTCACCATCGGCAGAGAGCGCATCGGCCTCCGGTCCCTGGAAAAGTATCTCTTCCTGATATGGAAAGACGGTGACGCCATAGGGAGGCGTGGTGGTACCGACCTCACCGACATCACCGGCCACAGTGATACTTTTATCGCCGGCTACTGTGGCGATGTAGACGGCCGTACCGCTACCGGCGCGCTTCCTCTCGCTGGAGCCGCCGCCTAAGAGAGCACCGCCCCCGCCACTGACGTCAAACGGTACACGAGCAAGCGCACCATAGGTTAAGGTCTCTGGCTCCTCCCCCAGAGCCAGACGTGCCACCTCTGCCTCAGTTGCGCCAACAATTACGGCGATACGCCCGCCGCCGCCACCGCCGTAGTCGTCGTCGGCTCCTTTGGCAGTCAGTAGTGCCCCTTCACCCACTTCAAGTTTATCGGCGAGCAACATGATGCCACCACCCGACGAGGCCGAATGTGACTGCGTACCGCCATTGGTGGTAATTTTGCCGTTCAGGGTCATGTTGCCGGCAGAGATGAGGATGGCGCTGCCGCCACGACTGGTCTGGTTCGGCAACTGGTAGGGACCGCACGGCGAGCCGGGCAGATAGGGGGCGTTGATGAGGCCGTAGACATCACCGCTGGCCGGCCGCAGGTTGTAGCTGGCGCCGCCGTAACAACCACCGTATTGATAGGAGTAGCCCGATCCCGGCGCGTAGGTGCACCAGCTCATATCATGGCTAAATTGCAGATACTTGATACCGGCAGGTGCTTGATCTACCGTCTCGAAAGGCACGAGCATGTAGCCACGCGTGGTGCCGTTGATCGTAGCCGACGCGCCAAGGATAAACTCTGCGGCCTCATATTTGATCACCCCGCCGGTAAAATAGTCGCTTTCATTGAACATCTTGGCCGTGCCCGCCAGCTCAAAACAGCCGCCCACTTTGAACTTCGAGGCCTGGAAGAAGATGTTTGTCAGGCTCTCTGGCATGGTGGCCTGTCCCGCATAGAAGTAGCTCGACGAGCCGTTGGCCAACAGCAGATCACCACGGATATCGACATCAAGCCTACGTTGTACCGCCAGTGGACGGCTCTCCAGCCGACCCCCAAACGAGAGTTTCCCGGCATTGGTAACCGACCCGTAAACGCGCATGGCGACGCTATCGGCGTAGACATCGGAGATGGCGGTTTGGGCAGCGACACTCGCCGTGAGGCCACCGACCACGAGCGTACCGGCGGTCTCAATCGAGATCGCACCGGCTACGACAACATTGCTCACATAGCAGGTGCCGGCGATTATAGCGAGATCGTTGCTGCCGGGAATGTTGGCCGGCGACCAGCGGCTGGCATCGAGCCAGGAACCGGTGCCACTGAAGGTGCGGGTGGTCGCGGCCTCCTTGAGACGGAAGACGGGGCGGATTTTACGTGAGACACCGTCACCGGAGAGTATCAGTTGGTTGTCAAAGGCTTTGCCCGCTTGCATATCGCCCTCCCAGAAGAGAAACTCCCAGCCGCTGGCAGCCACAGCTTCGATCAGCGGCGAGCTGGCTGTCGGACTGCGCAGGTTGGTGTAGCCGCCGCTGTAGAGCTCCTCTGCCACCCTGATACCGCCGCCACTGGTCGCCTCAACCAGCGTTACAACCTGCCTGGAGTTGGCATCCCAGAGCCACTCGAGGATGTAGTTCTTGTCCAGCACAAGACTCCCTGAGAGCGCCAGATTGGTGACGACGCTACTCATGTTGGCGTCGTAGTAGCGATAGCCGATGCATGTATAAGCCGAACGACCATCCAGTGCCAATTGCGGCTCATCCGGCATGGAGAAGGCAATCACACTCCCCTCCTGGTACATGTGCATGCCAAGCGGCGGTGTACTTGCGCCGATCTCGCCTGCATCACCGGTAACAAGAAGGTAGCGCTCTGCATAATCCTCTGACATCACGTAGAGAGCCGTACCGTTTCCGACACGCACCCCTGCCCCGAGACCGCCCCGCACATCGGATGCCACCATTCCTTGGTTAAGCGGCTCATAGCTTAAACTTGCAGGTTCGTCACCGGCCTCCAACAGTGCCATCTCATCGGCCGTTGGATCGCAGGCTATCACAGCGATACGCCCGCCGCCACCCGCTGACGTGTATTCCACGGTTCCTCCAACAGCCGAGAGGTTTGCTCCGGAACCGAAAGTGAAGTCGTTGGCCACCAGCATGATACCACCACCGGAAGATGCGCCGTGCGTTGAGTTGCCGCCATTGGCAGTCAGTTTGCCGGCGATCGAAATTGTATCAGCATAAAAAACCAGACTGCCGCCGCCGCGGGCAGAATAGGCACTGTTACCGCCATAGGCACCGTTCGGGCTGCCTGCCAGATAGGGTGCCGCCCGCCAGCCGTAAGTGCGTCCATATGTAGCTCCGGCAAGGCCGCCGGTACCGCCATATCCCGCGCCATACTGAAAACCGGTGCCGCGACCGGGACCATATGTATAGTGATTATCAGCGCATGAGTAGATACCGTCAGGTGCTTCACCGGGGATATCATATTTAAAGGCGGCATAGCCCCGCTGATCGGCATTTACTTCAGCCGCAGCGGCAACGGTGAATGCATGCGCCTGATAACGCACAATGCCGCCGGAGAGAGCGTCGTTCTCGCTGTAGAGGCGTGCCGTTCCCTCTAATGCAAGCGTGCCACCGACATCAACCGGCGAGGCATCGCTGCCAAGGCTGGTTAATTCAGCCGGTGTATCGGCACGACCACCGTAAATGGCCGTCGTCGAGCCCGACTGCATGATGAAGTCGCCGCCGACCGTAACGGCGAGCTTGTTGGTGCCGCTGCGGCCGCCGATCGAGAGACGTCCGGCTGTGGTGAGCGACCCAGCGATCTCGACTGCGATCACGGCCGGCAGGTTGGCGCTATCGACGGTCTGGGCAGTGATTGAACCGGCGCGCTGGTACCTGTGCCACCGACGGCCAGCAGCCCCGTCTCCGTAATATTGAGCGATTTGGCTGCAATTGAGGCGACCGACTTGACCGCCTTGTCGATCGTAACATCATCCGCAAGCGTCGGCACGCCTGCCGGCGTCCAATTTTCGGCGGCGTCCCAACTGCCACCGGCAGCGCCGCTATAGAGCTTTTCTGCCGCCCCGACGCTGCTTGCCAGCGCCGCGATGTACGTCATCACCAAACAAACCGTTCTATTCATCACTCTTCTCCATAGGTGTTTTACCACGTTGAAAGCAACTCTACTCGAAACATGATCGGGTGTCAAACAGGGTCGCACTTGCCACGCTACCGTGTTAAGTGATAATGTTGGCCAAAGATGAGGATTATTACGATGTCGAACAGTGCTACAACTACCGTGCAGATGGAACTGATGCGTCCGGGACAACTGGAGGCTGCAGCATCTGCCTTTCCCGTTGTCTATGTGCCATTCGGGCTGATCGAGTGGCATGGCCGACACCTGCCGCTGGGCACTGACGCCTTGAAGGCGCACGGCATTCTGGTCAGGTGTGCCGAGGAGTTCGGTGGTGTCGTCTATCCCCCTCTCTACTTTCCCTATGCCATCCACAATCGTGACGGCACTGGTCTGCTGCCGGGCGATCGTGGTTGGAAGGTGGAGATGGTAACGGCGCTCTTTGAGCGCCTCAAGGCGAGCGGCTTCCGTGTCATCATCGGCGTCTCGGGGCATAATATTCAGACGCAGCTAGATCTGATCAGCGAGGGGCTGAAACCGGTGGTGGCCGACGGCACCTGTTGCGGGGTCGCCTTGTGGGAGATGAGCCTTACACAAGGTGAAGAGGCGTCGGGCACCGACCACGCCGCCAAGTGGGAGACCTCCAACATGCTGTGCCTCCAGCCGCAAACGGTCGATATAGCAGCCCTGGGCAGTGGCCCGCTGGCCCCTGAGATGCGGCCGCCTGACGGCATCTGGGGTCTCGACCCGCGGCAGCACGCCACTCTTGAGGCGGGACGAATCAACGTCGAATTGACCTCAAAGGCGATCGGACGCAAGGCACAGGAGCTGCTCGCTTCACTGCCGGAGGAGTATCGCACCTTCGGACTTACATCCGTCACGCCCGAAGAGTGGTGGATGGTGTAAGCAGGCGTAGGCGGAGACTGTAGGCGGGGACAGATGTAGGCGGGGACAGAGAACAATAAGCAGTGTAGGAGTCAATGGGGACAGAGAAACAGACACCACTGTCCCCAGCAGTATTCTCTGTCCCCAGCGGAGACAGTCAACGGAGTTTGTTCTCTGTCCCCGTCGAAGTTGCGGAGTTTGTTCTCTGTCCCTGGCGGAGTTCTGTCCCTGGCGGAGTTGACTGCGGCTGAGTGCGTCAAAATATGGAAGTTGAAGAGATTCCTTAGGCCGAAATGACTCTGAAGCGAGGATGGAGAGGAATCGAGAGAGCGAAAAGCGCTACTCACTGGTGCTAATGGTGCTCGGCAACCGATTCGGGGCACAGAAGACCTGTCCGCTGGTTAAAATAGCGGTTATTTGGGTGGTATACAGTGCTGTTTATGCGCTAGCTGGCTGCTAATTGAGCATCTGTCGTAGCTTTTGCCAGCAATAGACGTCCGC
>CAZRGQ010000056.1:0-17227 GCA_964599645.1 uncultured Lentisphaerales bacterium
AGGTTAATTATGAACAGAACAGACATTTGTGAAATCCTGATAAACAGGTTGGGCGTGGCAGACTTCATGCACAAGCCTATGGCGGCTAACGCTCCCGCACGCTTCTACTTTAATGAAGAGTACCAGCGTGAGCTTGAAGATGATCTGAGTCGCACGGGGAATTACGAAGCCTTTGCCGGGAACGAGCTTAAACCAGCGTCGAAAAACTGCCAGGCCCCGAAAATGTGCAGCGTCGTCTCGTCGAGCAGGCTCTGCTATCTCTATTTCTCCGACAAGAACAAGTTCATGGAGCGGGTGGAATTTGAGAAAAAGATGCCCATTTTAAAAGACCCGCGTGCCACCCCACCGCATCTGGATGCCTGCATTGAAAACGCCTTGTCGGTGACTTACTACGAATGCAAATGTTGTGAGATTTTTGATCGCCACAGCTTGGACATGAGCGTGAGCTATGAGAAGAAGCTCAAGAGCCTCGGCGTTAAAAATGTCGATGACAAGAAGATAAAGAATCGCTCGTTTAAGTTGACGGCGGAAGATTTTGGCTTAACCGAAAAGATCGTGCATTTCGATTTTGGTCAGCTATTCCGCCACCTGTTGGGGATCGTTAATGCTGTCGACAAGCTCGACAAGACGCATATCCTCCAATATCTCTTCTTTATACCCTGTGAGGCGTACAAACTGTCAAAAGAGTATCCCGCCTATATCGGTGTGCTAAACAAACTGGAGGACGAGATCAATGATATCTGGAATTCGGAGATCATTGAGCGGCTGAAGAAGAGCGGCTTGAATGAAGTCATGCTTCCTCCACCACGCTTCGTCCCCGTCACTGATATTCATGACAGGGTGTTAACGACACTTGTAACAAGTCGATAATCAAAACCGGTTCATGGGGATGTGACATAGTTACTTTAAATATGCGAGATTAACACGCCATCATATTATTGACTGCGCTACTAGGGACAGAGAACGAGATGGTATTGTTGTTCTCTGTCCCCATACTACTCTGTCCCCATACTACTGTTTACCTGTCCCCACTGTCACCATACTGTTTACCTGTCCCCACTGTCAGGTCTCCACTGTCACCCTGCTGGATGCTTTTACCATCGCCCCTCAGGCTCGTCTATGCCACACACCCGTCACTAACGATTACCTATCCCCCACCGCCCTCACTATCTATGCAAATCGAACATTTGATGTTCACTTTGCATAGTTTTTGTGTTAAGATGGCACCATGAAAAAGAGATACATTGCGCGTGAAATCGAGCCGACTCTGCAACAAGCGGCTGCTCAGTTTCCTGCAGTTGTGCTGACAGGAGCGCGTCAAACAGGCAAATCGACGATGCTGCGGCATCTATTTCCCGATGCTGCTTACGTCACACTTGATGACCCGTTCACGCAGCAGGCTGCTCGCGACGATCCACGCAACTTCCTGCAACGTGAAGGCTGTCTGATTATTGATGAGATACAGTACCTGCCGGAGTTGTTGCCTTATATCAAAATTGCAATCGATCAAGAGCGTCATCGCCATGGCCGTTTTCTCCTTACCGGTTCACAGATGTTTCCTCTGATGGCGGGGGTAACAGAGTCGCTGGCCGGGCGCACAGCCCTATTCAGATTAACACCCTTTTCCTGCCAGGAACTCAATCTTGAAAGCAAGACTATCGCAACCACCTTCGAGGCGCTTTACAACGGCTTCTATCCCGATGTCGCGGCACATGGCGTCGCACCAAATCTCTTCTATGCGGCCTATGTGCAGACATATCTTGAGCGGGATGTGCGACAAATCACGGCAGTTGCGGAGCTCTCTCTCTTTCAACGTCTGATTGAGCTGCTGGCAGCGCGTGTCGGCGGGCTCCTCAACTACAATGAAATCTCTAAAGAGGCAGGAGTCTCTACCACCACGGTGCGACGCTGGATGTCGATATTGGAGAGTTCCGGTATTATCTTTCTACTGCGCCCCTATTCACGCAACTTGACCAGTCGCATTATAAAAAGCCCCAAAATTTACTTTGGTGATAGTGGGCTCGTTTCATGGCTGTTGCGTTATCCTACGGCAGAGACCTTGAGACGTGGCCCACAGGGAGGGGCGCTCTTTGAAAACTTTGTGGCCCTCGAGCTCTTTAAAGCGATCAGTAATCGGGCACTGAACCTCAATCTCTACTTCTATCGCGACTCCAATGACAACGAAGTCGATCTGGTAGTCGAGAGTGGTGCCAAAACCACCCTCATCGAGATTAAACAGAGCGCAACTCCGAAATCGGATCACTTCAAAACGATCAAAAAACTGATGCCTCAGCTCCCCAACAGCACCGGCCTGGTAGTATGCCACAACGAAGCAAAAGAGATTTACCAACGAAATATGGCTGCCCTGCCCTGGCATCTGCTGCTACAAGAGTTGGCAGGCACGCAGTGATAACGCGACGGAATCGACCGTAAACAAGGCTCTGCACTTATGTTTTCCCTTAAACGCTGATCTTAAACTCTCCCTCTTAAACCTTTACTCTTAAACAATCTTCTTAAACAGACCGCGTCAGCCCCCCTTGGGACCGCCGGGCTCCACACCGGCAGCTCCGCCCCGCCCACTGTACCACAGGCATTCCTGCCTCTGCGCCACTACGGCCAGTCCCCCACTTTTCACTTCTCACCCATTACTTGCATTCAAATCACCCCCACTTCAGCGAGCCTGTCAATTGCCCTACATCGTCCATTTGGTGGCGTCTAAGGTAGTCGCTGATTCCCTCGATCACCCGTAGCGGTGTGGTGGGATCGATAAAGTTGGCCGTTCCGACCGCCACCGCCGTGGCACCGGCAATCAGAAATTCGATCGCATCGGAGGGCTCAAAGACGCCACCCATGGCGATGATCGGCACCTTGACACTCTGGGCTGCCTCCCAGACATGCCGCACCGCCACCGGATGGATTGCCGTACCGGAGAGACCGCCCACCCGATTGGCCAAGACCGGACGCCGCTTCTCGATGTCGATCACCAGCGCCGGCAGGGTGTTGATCAAGGCCAGGGCATCGGCACCGGCCTCCACCGCTGCGCGGGCAAAGGGGGCCATCGACGGCACGTTGGGCGCCAGCTTGGGCAGTACCGGCAGTCTGGTACGCCGCCGCACGGCCGCCACTACCGAGGCCATTACGGCCGGATCGGTGCCAAAGGAGGAGCCGCCGGCCTTGACATTGGGGCAGGAGACGTTGATCTCGATCCCTGCAACGCCCTCAAGGTCGCTCAGACGCGCCGCCACCTCGCCATACTCCTCAACCGTGGTGCCCCAGATGTTGACGATCACCGGCACCCCGTACTCACGGAGCTGCGGCAGGTAGCTCTCGGCAAAGCCGGCGACGCCCGGACCCTGCAGGCCGATGGCGTTGACCATGCCGCCCGGTACCACGACATGACGCGGCAACCGGTTGCCCGGCCACGCCTCGAGGCGGATACCCTTGACGGTGATCGCCCCCAGGCGTCGCACATCGATCCACTCGGCATACTCGACACCATAGCCGAAGGTGCCCGAGGCTACCGTAACCGGATTCTGCATGGCAATGCCGCCGACGTTGACGGCCAGGCGGGGTGTTGAGACGCTCATCACTCCTCCTCCCAGACGATCTGGCGTGCCTCAAAGACCGGCCCGTCTTTGCAGACGCGCTGCCAGACCACCTCTCCGGTCGCGTTCCGCACCTGCTGCACACAGGCGAGGCAGGCACCGATGCCGCATGCCATGTGGTTGTCGAGCGAGAGCCAGGCGCGTCGTCCGGCGGCTATGGCCCGTTCACCGACGGCCCGCAACATCCCGCGTGGTCCGCAGGCAAAGAGCTCACACTCTCGCGCTTGATCAGCGAGATAGCGCGGCAGCAGCTCTGTCACCAGACCACGCTGCCCTCGTGAGCCGTCCTGCGTCGTGACCTCCACCCGCCAGCCCAACGCCTCGAACTCCTCCTGACAGAGCACATCCTCGGCGCTCCGTCCACCCAGTAACGCCACTCCCGGCCTGGCCAGGCGTGACGCCAGAAAGACCAGCGGCGCCACGCCGTAGCCGCCTCCCACCAGCAGCGGCAGGCGCTCTCCCGTATCGAGTGGAAAGCCGTTACCCAGCGGCCCCAAGAGACTCACCTTGGTGCCGACGGCCAACTCGGCCAACTTGATGGTGCCACGTCCGGTCGGTTTATAGAGCGACGTCAAGTCGTTGTCATTGGTCTGATAGATGCTGAGCGGCCGCCGCAACGCCGTCGGTTCGAGATTCGGTATGCGCAGATGGACAAACTGCCCCGGTGCGGCCGCTGCTGCAATCTCGGGAGCAGCCAGCCGCAACAGACGATATCCGCCCGTGAGGTGACTCTGTTCGGTAATAGTGGCTTCACATAGTGGCATGGGCATAGTTTCCTTCTTTTGCTGCTACAGGTCAAGCATCAAGGGGCGGCGGTAAATCGGTTGTGATCAGTGGTTACCTCTCCACCCCGCTTCGCGCCTTCGCGTGAGGAATCCCTCCGCATCAGCCCCGCTTGCAGCCGTGTGCAGTCGGGCCTGAAGGCCCTTTTTGGCTTCCGGCTAAAGCCGGTACTCCGGCCGGACTGTGCCCGCCGGGCGGCGGCTGGCAGTTGTGGCAGAAGTGGGTGCCACGCTGTCCTACTACCGAGCGACTGATCGTGGTGTGGCAGCGCGGACACGGCTCACCATCACGCCGGAAGACGTTCAGGTGGTCGGCGTGGCTGCCACGACGCCCTGCCACGCTGTAGAAGTTGGTACGGCCGTCACCGAGCGTCGTACCGCGGTGCGCCACGGCATCGGCCAGCACCAGACGAATCGCCCGGTGCAGCGCCTTGACCTCGCCCGCTGTCAGCGTGGCCGCCGGGCGTTCAGGGTGAATCTTGGCCTGCCATAAAGCCTCATCGACGTAGATGTTGCCCAGACCGGCAACGACGCTCTGGTCAAGCAACAGCGGCTTGATGGCACGCTGGCGGCGCGCCAGTGTGGCGGCAAAGGGTTGCAACTTGAACTCCGCCTCCAGCGGCTCGGGGCCGAGCCGCTCCAGTGGGTTGTTACCCTCGCTGCAGAGATAGAAGCGGCCGAATTTGCGTGTATCGTTGAAGAGCAGCAGACGTCCATCGTCGAGGTGGAAGACAACCCGATCATGGGGGCCAACCGGCGTCTCACCCGATGCCAGCATGAATTTGCCCGTCATGCGCAGATGGGCCAGGACCCGTGTCCCGCTGTCGAGATCGAAGATGATGAATTTGGCGCGGCGACCGACCGCCACGATCACATGTCCCAGCAACACCTGCTTGACCACCTCCGGCTCTGCGCCGAAGGTGCGCGGCCAGTGGAGATCGAGCCCCACGATCTTGCGCCCGCAGAGGCCATGCTCACGCAGACCGGCTACGACTGTCTCTACCTCAGGCAGTTCTGGCATTGTCTACTCCTACTCCCACTCGATCGTCCCCGGCGGTTTGCCGGTAATGTCGTAAACCACGCGGTTGACGCCGGGCACTGTGGTGGCGATCTCCTCGCCCACCGCCACTAGGAAGTCGAGCGGCAGGGGCGATACGGTGGCCGTCATAAAATCAAGCGTCTTGACGGCACGCAACGCCACCACCCGCCCATAGGTACGTGCGCCGTCGGTCACCCCCACCGAGCGGTTATCGGTAAGCACAGCAAAATATTGGCTGGCCCGGTCGCCATAACCCTGCGTCTCCAGTGCCCGACAGAAGATGGCATCGGCGGCACGCAGCATCTCCAGCTTCTCCCGCGTCAGCTCACCGAGACAGCGCACACCGAGCCCCGGCCCGGGGAAGGGCTGGCGTTCGGTCAGCGCCGCCGGCAACCCTAGGGTGCGCCCCACCGCCCGCACCTCATCCTTAAAGAGGCTACGCAGCGGTTCGATCACCCCCTTGAAGGCGATCCGCTCCGGCAGCCCCCCCACGTTGTGGTGCGACTTGACCTGCTTGCCGCCATCGCGTCCGCTCTCAATCACATCGGAGTAGATCGTCCCCTGCACCAGATAGTCGATATCGCCCAGCTTGCGCGCCTCCTCTTCGAAGAGGCGGATAAAGAGCTCACCGATCACCTTGCGCTTCGCCTCGGGGTCACTTACCCCTGCCAGATTTGTCAGGAAGCGCTCCTCAGCGGCCACCGCTACCAGGTTGATACCGAAGCGGTGGCGGAAGGTCTCCACCACCTGCTGCGGTTCACCCAGGCGCATTAAGCCGTGGTCGACAAAGACGCAGACCAACTGCCGGCCGACAGCCCGTTGCAGCAGCAGGGCCGCAACAGCCGAGTCGACCCCGCCCGAAAGCCCCAGCAGCACCTGCCGTTCACCGATGGTGGTACGCAGGGTGGCAACCGACTCCTCGATAAAGCGCTCTATAGTCCAATCCTGGCGCAGCTTGCACTCAGTTAGCAGAAAGCGCTGCAGCAGCTCTGCGCTGTAGCCGCTCGTCTTCAGATCGAGCAGCGGCACTCCCAACTCTGCCAGCCCGGACGGTGGAGTCGCAGTCGTATCCTCCGCTCCCACCGCTGCGCCACGCTGCAGGATAATTGCCTGCGGCCGCTTGGCCTTAAGCTCGGCCAGTGGAGTGGTGTGGGGCAGCACCTCGCAGTAGACCTGAAGCTGCCGCACAGCCTTGGCCACCATCTGGGCATTGATGGCGCCAAAGTCGATAATTAAAACCAGTTCATGGGGGTGTGACATAACTACTCTCGGCTGATCGGTACAGGGGTAGATGATAGAGATACTCCCCACCATCTTTCAAGCCAAAACCTCTGCGGCAGAAAGCAAGGGGTGAGATTCAACTATAGTTGAATCTCGCCGTATTCAGAAGTCAGAAGTCCCGTCCGCGGGGGCTTGGCACCCGACTGAGGTGCGCTTGGAGCATAAGGGAAGTATAACAAGCACTCTTACGGCTTCCGCTCCTTAAACAACTTCAGTAGTCAACAAAGCATGCATTAGAAGAATTATGGCTGTAAGTGTCGTTCGCATTTTGTCATTATCCCAGTGATGCCTCCGCCCACAATGCTCGCTCCTGTACAACCCGAGAGGAGAGAAAAAAACAGCTTGGAGTTTAGCATGTTCAACCGTGTATTAGAATAATTCCCCTTTCCCCGTTTGGCACTCTCCATGCTGTAACGAATTACAGGTATCTACACTATGACCAACTACATCAGATCCGGGTTCAAACTCCGCATGCTGCTATTGCCGCTGGCCGCTCTGCTGGCTACCGGCCTGGCTGCTGCTACACCCTTGCAGTCGTCACTGACGGCCTATGGCAGACGTTTACCAAAGCTTCAAGCCACCATGGCACAAACCACAGCCGCGGCTGAGGCCGCTGCCGCCACCTTGATGGCACATCCCGCCTCGCAGATAGTCTTCCCCTTCGGCTTGCAGGCCGGTCTGTCGGAGGAGCTGAACTCACGCGCCGGCGGTCTCTCATACGCCACCTACGGTCACAGCTACGCTGCGATCAATCCGCACGATGTCGTGCTGCTCGCTACGCGCTCCTGGCAGACACAAGCCGACCTCTTCACTGCCGCACTCCATGAATACCAGCGTCGCGGGGCTCTGCTTATCCTGATTGGCTCCAGCGCCGGCAAACCTGAGAACCTGCCGCCACACTACTTTATCGACAACCATGCCACCGCTGCGGAGGTCGATGACCAACGCATCAACGCCCTGATCAACGCCTCAATCGCCTGGGCCTGGGTCTGCGAATATGCCGCCGCTCTCTCGCGTCACGGCTATCTCCCCGGTATCTTGCAGAGTGTCGCCTATCATGATCAGGACCTCTTCAACCCCGCCTTCAACCGTCCTTACGGACGTGCCGGTCTGCGCCCCTGTGCTAGCGCCATCCCGCCGGCACAACTCGGCAGCAACTACATTGCACGTCTGCAGCAGATGGCTGACGACCTGGCCGGCAATGAACGTCAGGCTGAAATTGCCAGGGCCGCCACCCTGATTGCAACGCGCCTGGCTGCCGGCGAAAAGGTGGCATTGGCCGGCATGGGGCACATGATCATCAGTGAAGTAAAGGTTAACAACCGCGCCCCGTGGCACGCCTTTCGTGCCGTCCACATCCCGGCTCTGGCCATCAGGACGCACCTGACCGCCGCCGATACGCTCGCCTGGTTCACCTATGCCGGCATGAACTCGCGGTGGGACAACTATGCCAGCCATATTGCAGCCACCGGCGCACGCCTGATCAGCTCTTACGCACCACCACTTGAGCCGGAGGCCGATACTTCGTCCGCAGCCGATGCCCATCTCTGGCAGAGCTGGTGCCTCCCCGATGCAGAGGTTGAAATCCCGCTGCCTCCCGGCCGTATCGCTCCCATCAGCGGCATCAACGTCACCCTGCAAGCGCGGATGCTCGACGATGCCGTGGCCGACCGCCTGGCAGAGCTGCCCACCCCGACACCTGCGGCTCCCGCCATGAGCACCTCCAACCTTGAGTTCCTCCACTACATCGCCATCCGCCAGTGGTTCAACCAGACCTCGCCTTATCAAGGTTTGTGGCAGGGTAGCTGGCAGCTCCTCTCGACCAATGGCATCCCCCTCTCCACCAACTGCTATGCTGAGATCGGCTCACTCAGCAACGGACGTATCGCAGCACGCCAGGAGTCACTCTGGGGCTATCTCGACGCGCAGGGAGAGTGGGTAATCCCCCCCGCCTATCTTGATGCTGCTCCCTTCAGTGATGATCGGGCTCGCGTCCGCACGACGACAGGTTTTGCCATTATCGATCCGCAAGGGCAAGAGATTACTACCACAACTTATGAACAACTCAAGGAGCTGGCACCACAGCGCCAGCGCCGCTGGCAGCGTCGCAGCACGGCGCAACTCCTCGTCATGACGAATGGCCTCTGGGGGGTTATCGATCGTCACAACGGCTCCAACGTCGTGCCGCTGCAGTGGCCCGGACTCCACTACTATGCCCCCGAACGCCTCGCCTTCCAGGCGACCAATCAGCTCTGGGGACTCCTCAGTATGCAGGGAGAAGTCATTCTGGAACCACGTTATGACGAAATATTTCCTTACGCCAATCAGGGCGGACGCACCATGTTGAATCAGAAGTTTGGCGCCATCGACCTTGACGGCAAAGAGATTGTCGCACCGAGCTTCAACTATATTGAAGCGGTGCACACCGACCACCTGAACGGCGACCAGCATGGCTACCGCTCCCAGAGATACTCGCTCAGTGGCGAACTGCAGGCGACTCCCGACACCGTTGCCGCTCCTGTGCGCCGCCAGCAGCGCCTCGACCGCAACAGCTTTATCGCCTCACGCGCCTCGCTCTATGGAGTGGTTGATCAGGAAAACAACGAGTTGTTGCCCTTTGTTTACCAGGAGTTGCAACATCTCGATAGCGGTCTTATGATCGTCAACAGCAACGCCCTCTGGGGCGTTATCAACGTTGCAGGCGAGAGTGTCATACCGCTGCGCTACAGCTCTCTGGTAAAGATCACCAATGAGCGCCTGCTGGCATGCTGCCACGACGAGTGGAGCATCATCGCTCCCGACCACACCACCGTGCAACAACTTGCCGGTTACGACTACTATACACCGCTGGGGAACAACCATCTCAAAGTGGCCCGCGACCTGAAGTGGGGCGTGATTGACCTCGCCGGCGAGCTTGTCATCCCGCTGGACTACTCCTTTATCTACTCTTCATGGCGCAATCTGCTGATCGTTGCCAAAGAGGGCACCTGGCAGGAGAGCGCCGGTGCCGGTCCCCTGCTGCACGGTCGCAAACTCGGCATGATCGACTGGCAAAACAGGGAGGTGATCCCCTGTCGCTACGAGGCGATCAACCCCTACGGCTATGGCAACGAGGTTCTGGCGGTCGCCACCACCGGGAGCCTGCTTCCTCTGCAGCCCTGACAGTTGTCCGACGCCACCAACCGCTCCCGCCCAATTATACCGGGAAACGGCGATTGAAGGGAAAGGCGTTCTCCAGATGCCTGATAGTTGGCTGCTCCGACTCCGGCTCACTGATCACTTCGACAACATCAAAGCGATAGGCGGCAGCCGGATATTTGGCGCGGCGCAACCAGGCGGCAGCCGCCCGGCGCAGTGCATGCCGTTTACGGCGATCAATGGCGGTCGCCGGACGTCCATAGCGCTCGCTGCTACGCGTCTTGACCTCGATAAAAGCGATCACCCGTCCCCGGCGCATCACCAGATCGATCTCGTCACGACGGTTGGGTCGCACGCGCCGCCCCAGAAGCTTGAATCCGGCTCGCTTCAAAAATTTCTCAGCCTCATGCTCGCCCCAGCGCCCGATGGCAGCCTGCGGGGTAAGCTCACGCGCCGTACTCCCACCACTGGCACGCCGCCAGACTCTCTGCAACCAACGTGTCAGCTTCAAGCTTCTCCCGCCTCCCACAGGGTTGGTTGCAACAGCTCAGCCACCGGTTGAAAGGAGCGGCGATGCTGGCTGGTGACACCATACTGCCTTAGCGCCGCCAGGTGAGCGCAGGTGCCATAGCCCTTGTTCTGCTCCCAGCCATATTGAGGATACTGCTGCGCCAACTGCACCATCAGCCGGTCGCGAGTCACCTTGGCGACCACACTGGCCGCTGCAATCAAGAGACTTAACCTGTCGCCTTTGACCACAGCGGTCGCGGGAGTGGGAAGGTTGGCTGCCGGCAAGCCGTCTATCAGGGCATGATCGGGCAGCGGTCTGCCAAGCGCCAACAAGGCGCGACGCATGGCGAGGTGGGTGGCCGCAAGAATATTGAGTTTGTCGATCGTGGCAACATCAGCCTCTCCCAGCCCGATACGCACGTCATGGCAGGTATAGAGCAGCGTGAAATAGTGCTCACGTCTGGCGGCTGTTAACTGCTTGCTGTCGGTCAATCCCCGCAGCTCCCCTGCCATCAATCTGCGGGCGGTTGGGGCCGACATGGCGACTGCACCGGCGATTACGGGGCCGGCCAGAGGTCCCCGCCCGGCCTCATCAACGCCCGCCACCAGAGCCTCCGGGGCTGTGGCCCAGATCGCCTCTTCAAATTTAAGCAAGCTGTTTAAGCCTGGCGCAGGCGGGCGCGCCGGCCACCCAGTTTGCGCAGATAGTAGAGCTTGGCGCGCCGGATACGGGCCGAGCGTTCAACTTCGATCTTCTCCACATAGGGCGAGTGCACGGGGAAGACCTTCTCCACGCCGATGCCGTAGGAGATGCGTCGTACGGTAAAAGTTTCGGTAGAGCCGGCGCCATCACGCGCCATCACTACGCCGGCAAAGACCTGAATACGCTCTTTGTCGCCCTCTTTGATCTTTACGTGGACACGAACTGAATCGCCGATTTTAAACTGTGGCATCTCGCTCTTGAGCGACTCAGCCTTGATCTTGTCGATTACATTGCCAACCATGACTCTCTTCTCCTCATCAAGCGCACCACCCGCCGGGCGGGTGGCCGCATAAACCTTACTCACCGCCCAATAACGGGCTCCCTGCACCGCTTTGCGCCGGTGCTCTCTGCTTCACTTTGCGCCAACAGATCAGGGCGCTTGCGGGCTGTAGCCAACTGCGCCTCTCGCTTGCGCCATGTGGCAACTGCCTTATGGTTGCCACCCTGCAATACTGCCGGCACCCGCATGCCACGAAACTCCGGCGGGCGCGTGTACTGCGGATACTCCAACAAATTTTCCGAGAACGACTCGTCGTCTGTCGCAGCTTCACCCCCGCCCAGAACACCGGGCAGGAGCCGCACCACCGCATCAGTCACGACAGCCGCCGGCAGGGTCCCGTTGGTCAGCACATAGTCGCCAATTGAGAGCTCTTCGTCAATCAACACCTGCCGCACCCGCTCGTCAACCCCCTCGTAGTGGCCGCAAATCAGGATGAGGTGGCTCTCGCGTGCCAGCCGGCGCGCCCGTGCCTGATTGAACTGTTTGCCGGCAGGCGACATCAGAATCACCCGCGACTCAGGCCGCCGCAACGCCTCAACTGCCTCAAAAAGCGGTTCCGGCTTCATAACCATGCCCGGTCCACCGCCATAGGGACGATCATCCGCTGTACGGCGCAGGTCCTGTGCAAAGTCGCGCAGATCGACCAGTTCGATCCGCACGGCACCCATTCGGGCGGCACGACGCATCATGCTCTCGTCGATAAAGCCGCGAAACATCGCCGGAAAGAGCGTGATAACATCGATCTGTACCGGCACATTGCCCATCAGGTGCTCGCCAACTCTAGTGGTTAAGCCGTGACAGCATCAGCCTTGGCAGCCTGCTTGATCAGGCTGGCCACCGTTTCGGAAGCCTTGGCACCCTGTGCCTGCCAATATTTGATGCGATCCATATCGAGCGCAAAGCGATTCTCTTTGCGCTTGGGATCATAGGAGCCGACAATCTCAATGAATCTACCATCGCGCGGGAATCGGGTATCCGATACCACCACACGGTAGGCAGGAGCATTGGTGGAGCCGGCTCTACTGAGTCTAATCGTGACAGCCATGTAGTTCTTTCTCCAGAAAAGGGGTAATTTTACACTAAAACAACTCATGATTGCAAGCGTAAAAAAGCTTAAAAAAGTGCATGCTTATCTTTACGCCTTGAGTGGTGCCGGCAAGGGCGGTATACTGGAGGCTTACCAAGAGTGCAGAACAGAGTTTGATTCCGATCCTGCCGGAGCAGCAAGATGTATTATAAAAGAGCAGTAACCGTCGCCAGCGCAACCCTGCTGGTAGCTGTGGCGTTGGCCGACAACCTGCGCACCATCTATATTGAGGAGTTTGACCGCTATGGCGATGCCACGCCGGGGCTGACGGCCGACGTCGCGATCCGTGAGGCGCCCGCCTCTCTCAAGCATCTGGCCTTTAAGGGAGAAAAGGCCGCCACGGCGCACAAGACGATGTTCAAGCTGCCGACGGAACCGGCTTGCCTCAACTACGATTTTGAATTTCTGGTGCGTTATCCACGCAACAGCAGCCGGACCTTCGACCTGACGCTCTTCTCGTCGGCGACGCCCGACGACCCGCGCAGTCTGCAGCGCCTGGTGGTCACGGTGGCTGAAAATGGCTCCTATTTCAAGACTGCTCCGGCGGCGGCCGTGCCGGCGGTACGGTTGACCGGTCGCGAGGCGGCGCTGGCCCCGTTCCCCGATAACCGCTGGCATCGGGTGCAGCTCCAGGTACGCGGACGGAGCGCTACGCTCTTTGTGGAGCGTGATGGCGTGATGGTGCGCGAGGCGCTGGCCGAGGCGCATGGTCTGCCGCTGGTGGGCTACAACTTTGCCAGCGCCACGCCGTTGCACCTCGACTCGATCACCCTCAGGGCAGGTGAGGCGGTCTTGCCGCCCGATTTTATCCAGAGAGGCGCACGTCAGATCGCCACCCATGCCGCGATACACAACTTCGCGGTGGCACCGGAGGCTGTTGAGACGGCCTTTGTCGTGCGCAGCGGCTCTTATCCGGCGGGCTTCACCGTCAACTTCACCACCCGGGATGGGACGAACCAACTCTTCACCTTCCGTGCCATGGCACAAAACCACTCGCAACTGGTGCAGCGTGAAGTGGCCGAGCTGGTTGAGGGCAAGCTCGTCAAAAGCCGGAAGTTTGTCAACGAGAGTCTGGTGCTCCCCGACGCCGGCTTCAACATCACAGGCCCTGCCGGCTTCAAACTGCCGCTCTTCACCCGTCCCCGCCTGCAGTATCGCTATGAGCCAGAACAGGCGGCGCGGATTGTGGCCCGTTGGGAGAGCTACCCCGCCGGGTCGGAGAGCGATCTCCACCTGCGCGTGGTGCGCACAGGCGTCTGGTACGAGGTCTGGTTCGATGGCAAGTATGCCACCCGCTTTCCGGCGGCCACACCGCTCGCCTCGGTGGCAACCGCGCTGGCTACTGGTGGCGAGATTGAATTTCTGGACGCGCAGCCGCCCGCGCAGCCACTGACCGGGCGCGCGGCGTTGCAGTTGCCACTCGATATCGCGCGCAATGCCCGCCCCGGGCCGCTGGCCGGTGCACGCACGTCGCTGGAACGTTACGCTACCGTGGCCGGTGTCCGTTTCATCGTGGCTGATGGTACCGGCTCGCTCGATACCGGCCGCTGCCGCGAAAATCTAGGCTCCTTCGCCCTGGAGTGTGACGGCTACCTGCAGCGCTCGGCCTTCGACGGCATGCCGGAGAGCCTCCACTTTCAGGTGCCGACGGCCCAGTATCTCAAGGCCTATGCGCTCTGCGCCGTGGCTGATCATCCCGACAAGGTGCCTGTCGTGACGGCGCGCCTGACCAAATTCCGGCCCGGCGACGGACGCCAGCAGGCAGTCTGCGATGATACCATCGAGCTGCCGCGACAGGCCGGGGCAGAACTTCCAGCCGCTGTACGGCTGGCGGGCGAAGTCAACGACGGCGACCGACGCCTGCCGCTCTACCTGGTAGAATTCAACTTCGATGCCGGTGCCATTCAGGATGTCCTGCTGCTGGAAGAGAATCCCTTCCTCGACTTTGAGTTTCTCGGCAAGCTGTACGACAAGGACAACTACTACCTCAACCGTAATCGCAAACCGGCACTGGAGCAGAGCTCGGTGCAGATCTTTGCCGCTACCCTCGAGCAGAGCCCGGTCGTCTTCGAGACGGTTCCCGGACGACTGACCAGCACCTACTATCCTGATGAGAAGGCGACGATTACGGCCCGATTGACGGCGCTGCAGGCGGGCAGCTATGGCGTCAAGTGGGAAGTGCGCAACCTGAGCGGCGAGGTTCTGGAGCAGGGCGAGCGGCAATACCGGCTGCACGAGGCGGGAGCCGGGGCCAGCGTAGAGGTTGCTCCGGCCCAAAAGGAGTATGGCTGGTATGGAGTGAGATTTGAGGTTACAGATGAGCGGGGCAGCTCCCTCTTCCGACAGGAGAACTCCTTGGCGCTCTTGCCGCCCGACAGACGCCGGGCGGGATATGAGTCGCCCTACTTCGTCTGGAACTTCTTCGGGGCACACGGTACGCCACGGCAGATCGAAGTGATCGGCGATCTCCTCAAGCGCATGGGGGTGCGGCGCACACTGCTGCGCAATCTTGGTGAGGAGGATGTGGCAGAGTGGGGGCTGACACTCGGACAGTTCCGCTATCTGCGTTTCAAGGGCGAGACGCCGGCAGAGCGGGAAGCCGATGCTGCCCGCCAGATCGGCGAGTTGGTCGCAAAATATCCGCACGTGAAGTCGGCCCTGATCTTTCACGAGGGCGGCGGTGGACCCTTCCCGCTTGAGCTGATCGGCGGCACCACCGAGGTAGATGAGGCTGAAGCCGCCGCCCAGCAGCGTGTGTTGGGACAGGCGCTCTTTGTGGCCCAGATGTGGCGCAAATATGCCCCTGAGGTGAAGCTGGTGGTCGGCAACAGCGGTGAGTCGTTGGGAATTGTGGCACGGCTGATGCGAGCCGGTTTGCCCCGCGACTATATCGATATGCTGGGCGAGGAGTCGGTCGGGATGACGATGCCACCCGAACGGAGTGTAGCCTACGCCAACTGGCAACTGCGTGAGCTGGCGCGGGTGATGGGCTACGGCGAGATCCCCGTCGAGGCCTGCTTCGAATGGAAGTCGCGTATCATCCGCCATCTGGGACCAGAGAAGCAGGCGGCTTTCAGAACGCGTGATGCCCTTATCGGACTCGCCTGGCGGCAACAGTTGGTGCCGGTGATCGGCATCAGCGAGATGGCCAACAGCTACTACAACACCATCTGGGGCGATGGTGCCTTTACGCGCTATCCGCTGCTGCAACCCCATCCGGTGATGCCTGCCACGGCTACGCTGACCCAGGTGCTCGACGGTGCAACGTTTGTGCGGCTCCTGCCGACCGGTTCGCTGACCGTCTACGCCCTCGAATTCAAGCAGGGCAACAACTATATCTACGCCCTCTGGACAACGCGTGGCGAGGTGGCCGCTGAACTCGAACTGGCAGAGGAGACCAAGCTGACGCAGACCGCCTTGACCGGCGCTACAACGCAGCTCACTACGGCCGACAAGCATCTGGCGCTGACACTCTCCGAGTCGCCACTCTATCTGGCCGGGCCGACACCGCTGACGGCCGTCACGGTCGCCCTGCAGCGCGACTATCCCGGCGAGCGTTACCCCGGCAGCGCCCAGGCCGATATTGTGGCGCCGATGTCCGACCTCGCCGACTGGCATCTGGTAGAGGGGCTTGATCAGCGGCTGGAGACGCCGCATATGAATCCGGCCTTTGCCGCTATCCGGCGCCCGGGAGCCTTTGCCTTGAGTCAGGTTGAGGATGAGCAACAGGGACCCTCTCTTGAACTGACGCATCTGCCGACCAACAACTGCCCGGCATTGATGCAGGAGTATGTCTTCCTGCGTCCGACAGCTCCCGTAGCGGTGGCAGGACGGCCCGCAACAATCGGGCTCTGGGTCAAGGGCAATTCGAGTCTCGGTAAAATCTTCTGGGAGATTGAGGATGCCGAAGGCGAACGCTGGCTGGCGGCCGGTACAGCCGGCTATGGTTGTAATTCGTATGACTGGCCCGACCAGGCGGCCATCAACTTCGACGGCTGGCATCTGCTGCAGTTCCCGATTACAGAGCTCTCTCCGGTCAAGGTCTACTCACCGGGAGAGAATCAGTGGCAGTGGCAACACGACGGCAGCGGCAACCGCCAGCTCGACTACCCGATCAAGGTGACCGGAGTTGGGGTGATGCAGTACCGCCAGGTGCTGCATCTGCTGGAGATGGAGCCAGTGACTACCCCCCTGCGCCTCAAAGGCGTGGTTGCCTATTGAGCGTATGCCGTAGCTAGCTGTAATGGCTGCGGACATGTGGTAAAGATAACATAAAGCGCACAGGCTGCCACCATCACAACGAAGAGTCCGTCCCCGCATCTGGCCCCCGCATCTGGCCCCGGCATCTGCTCACAGCTTCAGGACCTTCATTGGACGACTCTTAGATACCCTCAGCCAATCGACTGATCTCCTGCCATGGCATGATGGTTACCCCTTTGCGCTCCCACGACTCCTTGCCGCCATAAACAAGATGCGGTCGCTTGACCGCTGCTCCAGCCAAGTCGCTCCAGCGCGACAAGCTGTTAAACCAGTCATCAGCGATAGTTGCGCCCGATTTGATCTCGATCGGCTGCAGATGTTGCCCTGACTTGGTCGCACAAATTGCGATTTCAAATGGCAAACCGCAAATTTGTCGTGATCTCAGGAAGGATGCCGTACCTTCACTGCCGTACCTTCACTATCCCCGCATCTGCCCCAATCCTTGACCCCATGCCCCCAAAAAGCTAATATTCGCTTACCGC
>CAZRGQ010000057.1:0-16812 GCA_964599645.1 uncultured Lentisphaerales bacterium
GGCAGTCGGGCCTGAAGGCCCTTTTTGACTTCCGGCTAAAGCCGGTACTCCGGCGGGGGGCAGGGCAGCACGGAGCGGCATGGGTCGGAGTCCCGCCTTCAGGCGGCAGCAAATCAGGGGCTTTAGCCCCGGTTACGGCGCACTGGCTCCGACGAGGGATGCGGCAGAGAAGCGGTTCGGCGTTGGTCATCACCCTCGGGCTGTTGGCGGTCTTGGGACTGTTGGTGGTCGGCTACGTCTTCACGGCACGTACCGAACGCTTTGCCGTGCGCCATAGGCACGATCGTGTGGTGTCACGCCAGTTTATCAACTTGGCGCTGGATGATGCACTACGCAATGCCGATTTATTGACATACCTCAACGGATCTCCTTCACTCTTCAATCGCTACTATTACAACTTTGATGATGGAAGTGTCTACTATGCGGCTGCAGAAGCAATACGAGATGCAGAGCATCAACCACACTCACCCAACATTTTAGTCTCCTACAGCTCTTCTGCAGGCGCTGCAACCAATGTTTCTCTTTTGAATGATGCTGTGGGCGCTTTTCTGCCGAACTCTTTGATCGACGAGTATCAACAGTGGCAACTAAAGCCACGCTGGTCTCCTATCCAAGCCGTCATCGAAGGCAGTAGCAGTGTCTCCGGCACCAACGGCTACATCAGCTTTGCCATCTTCAACTGCTCCGGCCTGCTTGATGCCAACCACGCCACCAGCAATCAGCTTGAGTGGCTGTCCAGCAGAAACCTTGATATCGAAGTTCTCCCCGACTTTCTCACAGCACGCGCCCAGGCTACCACTCCTGACCTGCCGCTGGATCAGTTTATCTCACTGCCCGATCTGCGGCAGCGCGGCGCAGGCCTCAGCAGCACGATCTCCAACCTCTTTGTCTGGTCGTACGATCCCGGTCCCGATGTGACGGTCACCAACGGCCTCGTCTACAGCAACCGCGAGGTGAAGCTGGTGCCCAAGTTTGATGTCAATAGCTGGACCAATGGATTGGCGTTCAGTTGGGATGGAGAGTCTGACCGGTCCGGCCTGTCTGACTTGTCCGACGAGCTCCAGAAGCATTATAAAAAACACGACTTCACCGAACGCTGGCTGCCGGAGGTGACCAACCGCTTTGCGGCGGCCGGGCTCCCCAACCCCGAGGCGTTGGCCTGGAACCTGATCAACTTCATGGACCCCGATCGTGTACCACAGGGTCCTGAGGGGCACATCGCCTGGCAGGAGCCGTGGCCGGTTGAGGATGTGCCGCTGATCAACGAGGTGGCGGTGGGAATGGTGCCGCTCGATTTGAATGACAACAAGCCCAACCACTACGCTCCCGGCATCGAGCTCTGGTTCCCCTTTGCCACCAACCGCATCACGGCGGCTGACGAGGCACAACTGGTGGTGGCGGTCTACACCAACTGGCCGCCGGTCCGTTGGGATACGGGGGATAAGAACAAGATTGAAGAGCCAAACAACTGGACCAACAATGTAATCTATCCCGAAGAGACTTTTGACAACCGTAGCTATGGCTTCACCTTCTCCAACGCCATTCCCGAGATGGCACAGGGGACGATTACCGAATTTCTCACCTTTGTCATGCCGGAGCCCTATATCTCCTTTCCGGTGGTGCAGACCAATGCCATACCGGCTGAAGGTGACGATTTTACTGCGCGGGACGACATCTTTAAACCGCAGAGCGGTTCTAATCCGACACGCCTGGTAGCCTATAACAACCCTGATGGCACCAGATTAGATCCGGCACCCGCTTATGAACTGATAGGTACCAACCTCTTTTTGCCGCTTGGCATTGCCAGCTACTACACCTACATCCAAGATGGTGAAGTCTGGGTGCGTGAAATGGTGACCACCACCAATACGATCCATCTCTTGCCGCGTGTCAAACTGGGGGATTACTGGGTCGATGAAGCCGCTGGCTACCATCCCGGTATCGGCAACACCCCCGCCCGCACCAACCTGCTCGTCTTTAATGAGCCGTGCGGTTATGAAGTCGATGATCCACGGCGCAACGGTCGTTTTGAAGATTGGCGGCGCTATCCGGGGGCGCCCGGCAGTGCGGTGATCGGCCTCGAGGCGTGTACCCTCAACGGCACGACCAATACAATCTGCAACCCGTGGCATCTGCCCTATGGTCAGGGGTTGCCGCTGCGTCACTTCAACCGTCTGCTGCGGCGGGCCGGCGAGATCGGCTATCTTCAGCAGCCGGAGGAGCGCATTGGAGAGTCGGCAACTGCGACTCCAGTGTCATGGCAGTCGATTGCCCTGGCTGACGACCGTCCCTTGCGCAGCGCAGATGGCTTCGGGTTCGGAGCCTGCTCGATTCTGGAGTTCTTTACCGTACGAGCCACCAATGCACCGGTACGAGGGCGGGTGCATTTCTCGACGACGCATACCAATGTGGTGCAGGCGCTGGCGGCCGATCTGACGATGCTGAATGCCAGCAACCGTCTGTTGCGGCTTGATGACGACGGGGTGGAGTGGTTTACCAAGGCCTTCTTTGAGGCACAGGCGGCACTCTATGGGGGCGGCTCGTTCCCGATCGGGGTGGGAGATTTGGGCTTCGGCTTCGGGGCGTCAGACGCCTTTCTGGATGATCCGGCCATTGCCGGAGTGGCCGAGGGCAGGTGGCGTGGCAGCCTCGGCAACGACATGAAGGAGGATTTGATCCGTGATCTGGCCGAGGTGGTCTCCTTCCGGCAGCAGGTCTATGTGGTTGCCCTAGCGGCCCGGGTGACGGCCCACAGCGGGCGCACGACGGCCGAGCAGCGGGCGGTGGCGACGGTGGTGCGCGATGGCTTCAGCGGGCGCTGGCAGGTGGTCGCCTGGGAGTGGCTGGAGTAGCGGCAAGCCGAGCCCTGGCCTATGAGAGAAGCGTTCATTCGATTTCAGGGGCCCATGTGTCGCTTTTGGACACAAGTGCATCAATTAACAGCAGCGTAGCGCGTCGGGTCGGGAATGCCGGCGGTGGTGAAGGCGAGGCGGCGTTCGCGGCAGGTGCCGCAGGTGCCGCAGTGGAGCGCTCCCCCTACATAACATGACCAGGTCCGGGAGAGGTCGAGCCCGAGCCGGGCACCGCGGCTGACGATCCACTCTTTGGAGCGGTTGACATAGGGTCGCAGCAGCTTGACGCCGGCATAGGTGCCGTGGCGCATGGCAGTCGCCATGCCGCGCATGAAGCTGTCGCGGCAGTCGGGATAGAGGGCGTGGTCGCCACCATGCGCCGCCAGGGCTACGGCGTCGGCACCCAGGTTTTCGGCCACCCCGGCTGCCACCGCCAGCATGATGCCGTTGCGGAAGGGGACCACCGTCTGGCGCATCGACTCTTCATCATAGGCGCTGCGGGGCACCTCCACTCCACCCTCGAGCAGCGCTGAGGTGAACATTTTGCCGATAAAGTCGAGGCTGACCAGTTGCAACGGTACCTGACGGCTGCGGCAGAGGTGGCGGGCGGCGGCCAGTTCGCGGCGGTTATGGCGTGCCGCGTAGCGGAAACCGAGCGCCGTCACGCAATGTCCCTGTTGTAGCAGGTCGACCAGCAGGACCGATGAGTCGAGACCGCCGCTCAGGAGCACTATAGTGTGTTGCGGAGGAGCCATCTTCAGGGCTGCGGGGTGTGAGCGGGTTGGGGAGGAGTACCACGACTGGCGGTGGCGGTGATGGCGATGCCACCGCGGGAGTTGAAACCGCCGACCACCTCCAGCCAGACGGGGGCAATCTGTTGGTGGAGATCGTCGGCGATCATGGCCACCAGTTCTTCATTAAAGAGGCCGCGTTCACGGAAGTGCCAGAGGTAGAGTTTGAGGGATTTGGTCTCGATGAGCCAGGCGCCCGGTTGGTAGCGGATGGTGAGGCTGCCGAAGTCGGGCTGCTGGGTGACGGGACAGAGCGAGGTAAATTCAGTGCAGTGCAGCTCAATCGTGAGCGCCTGGCCCCGCCAGGGGATGCGATCAACCTCGGTAAGCGGCTCTTGCGAGCGCCGACCGAGATGGGCCGGTTGATAGGTGGTGTCGGCCGGAGAGGTGGCTTTAGTTGGGGCATTCATGGCGTCAAGTTTAGTCGCTTTATGGGGAATGCGCAAGGGGACATAACATTTGGTTTGCAATTTTAAACATAAAAAGCCATGCTGGTTGGATATGGCAAACGGCTGGAAGGCCGGTGATGCCATAGCTTGAAGATGGCGGCACGCTTTTTGCTTTATGTAGCCGTTTAAGCTTTTTACGACAACTTTGAGGCAGTTGGCATGGCAACTAACAATAGAGAGCAGCAGCCGGCAGGCGGCGTCAGCCGTTTTGTCGCCGGTATTACACCGCGATCATTGATCGCGACGATTCTGTGTCTGCTGCTGGCCGGGATCTATACCCAGTATTCGATGGTCTACCTGGCCGAAGGCAACCAGAGCCCGGAGCAGGCGCTGCCGGTGCCGGCCATGGGTGTGCTGCTGCTGCTGGTAGTGCTGGGTGGGGCGCTCTATGCCCTCTTCAAGGCCCGCATGTTGTCGCGTGCCGAGCTGCTCTGCGTCGTCTTTGCCATGCTGATGGCAGTACCGATGATGACGCAAGGCTTCTGGCACCGTTTTCTGGGACTGGTCTCCAGCCCGATGCGTACCGGCGGTTTCGACTATATCGATGCCTATAGTGAGCATCTCTGGCCGCATGGACCCAACCTGCTGCAGGGGAAGCTGCAGCAGGATGGGGTCGAGGAGCGCGGGAGTGCGGTTGTCTGGGAGGAGGTGGAGTATGAGAAGGGGCGTTTTGCCAAGCTGCCGCGCCTGCAGAATCAGACGGCGGATGACGTCTCCGCAATCTCTTTCCGCCTGCCGTTGCAGGAGGGCAACCGGACCCTCTTTACGGCGGCCAACCCCCATATGGTCACAGTCCTGGCGCGTGCGGTGCGGCTGGAGCCGGAGAGCGAGATTTTCTGCCACGTCTATGCCGATGGTGAACCGGGCGGCAATGCAGTTTTCAGTGAACATAGCGCCAACAAGAGGACCTATCTCCACCAGACCGGCTTTGTACGGCTGGGTGCCTACGGCATGCCGCTGGCCGACGAGTGTAATGACCATCTGCGGCTGGAGTTCGGGCTTCGCGGGCGTGGCGAGGTGATATTTGCCGACCCCAAGGTGATGAGCGTGGCGGCCTTGGAGGGGGCCTTCCGCGGACGCAAGGTAATCACACGGTCGGCATATGAGGCTCTGCCGGCGGCGGAGCGTCCGGTCGGTGCGGCCATCAAACCGGACAAGATGTGGAGTTTGGCCGGCGCCACCTTCCTGCTGGGGGGCTATATTCCGATGGCTGAGTGGGTGCGTCCCGCCCTGCTCTGGAGCGCCTACATCTTCCTCCTCTGCGGCGCCTTCCTGGCAGCCAACGTGATCATGCGCAAGAAGTGGGCCGAGAGCGAGCGCTACCCGCTGCCCAACACCCGCATTCCACTCGCCCTGATCGGAGCCGAGGATGAGGAAGAGCCGCGCGCCCTGCCGGCCGTGTGGCGCAACCCCTATATGTGGGCTGGTTTTGCCTTTGCCCTGATCTGGGGGCTGTTGAAGGGATGGCACGTCTTCAACCCGCGCATCCCCGATCTCTCCATCAATGTCGCCCTCGGGCCATACTTCCAGAATCCGGCTCTGGGTGGCATGTTCAACGTCAACTTCATCGTCAGCATCTTCATCGTCAGTATCGCCGTCTTCTTCGAACTCAACGTTCTGATCAGCCTTGTGCTCGGCTACTGGTTCTACCGCTCGCTCTTCTGGGTGGGGCATTGGTCGAATATGAAGGTGCATGTCGAGTTTCCCTGGCGTCATGAGCAGCTTATCGGCGGCTATCTGGGGTACTTCATCATCGTGATCGCCCTCTCATGGAAGTATCTCTGGGGCGTCATCAAGGCGGCCTTCCGTGGCGAGAAGCGTGAGGAGGGCGACCTTTTTTCGAGTCGCACCGCCCTTTTGTTGCTACTCTTCTGCGGTCTCGGGGTGCTCTGGTGGGCCCATCTGGTGGGGGCAACACTGCACAGCATCGCGATCTTCTTCGCCTTCCTGCTGATACTTGGCTTTGTGAGCACCAAGTTCCGCGCCGAATGCGGCCTGCCCTTCGGCTACTTTACCCCCTATAACGCCATGGTCTTTGTCTCGCTCTGCGGCGGACTGGCTGTCTTCGGTGGCGAAGGGCTCTTTATCTCGCTTCTGCTCTCGGGCTTCCTGACGGTAACCGTCTTTTTCCTGATTCCCGGTACACAGTTTGAGCTGATTCAGATCGGCAAGCGCATGCGCATCCAGCCCCGCCACCTCCTCTATACCTGTATTCTCGGCATTCTGGGGGGACTCTTTGTCGGCGGCTGGGTCTTCCTCTCCAATGCCTATGCCATCGGGGGCGACAACATCCGCTTCCAGTGGGCCTTTAACGGCCTCGACTTCTATATGCGCGGCTTCCGGGTCGACCACGCCCAGGCCACAGCAGTCTTGCTGCGTGAAGGTGAGCAGGTGATCAACGATGGCCCCAACTGGGGAGCGCGGGTGATGGTAGTCTGGGGCGTTGTCACGATGATCATCACCCTGTTGCGACAGTTCTTTGCCGGCTTCTGGTTCCACCCGATCGGCTTTATCCTGGGCAGTTCGCACCTCAACGACGGCGCCAACTGGGGCAGTCTGCTGGTGGCCTGGGTGATTCGTTCGCTGGTGCTCAAAATCGGTGGTGCCTCGGCTGTGCGCACCAAACTCCAGCCCTTCTTCGTTGGTGCCTTTACCGGTGCCGTAGTCGTGCTCCTGATTTTTACGGCCATCAATGGTGCCAGCATCACCGGCGGTGGCGGCAAGTACTATCCCGACATACCCTGATAACATGAAGCCTTCAACAAAACAGCGGCGGCTGCGTCAAGTGGCCTGGGCCCTGGCCTTTGGGCTGGCAACCTGGCTCACGATTGTACTCTTTCTGCGCATCTTTGCGCCACCGGAGTTTGAGCCGGCCAAGCCTTTCAGTCGCGACTACGACCGTTCGGCCATGACGTCAGCCCTCGATGCGGCAGCGATCCGCACTACCCTGGATGAGATTGAGGCGCTCGGCTCGCGGGCGCCGGGACAGCCGGGCTATGAGGCGACCTATCAGCTCATCAGGCAGCGCTTTGTCGACGCCGGTCTCGAACTCTACGAACAGGAGATCGACACCGTCTATCCGCACGCCACACAGACCGAAATCTCGCTGGAGGGGACCCCGCTGGCCATCGACCTCTGGCCCGCCCCGCCCAACTTTGTGCAACCGATGGTCACGCCGCCGGAGGGGCTCAGCGGCGAGCTGATGTTGATCAGCGAGGAGAGTGTGCGTGAATGCGACAACTTCGACGGCAAGATTGCCGTAGTAGATATGGCGCACCCGCTCTTCCGAGAGCTCGGCCTGGCACCGGGGCGTTATAACGAGCTGGGCTTCCGCGCCATGATCGTGACCCACTCGGGAGGGCTCGATGCCATCCAGTGGAGCCGGATTGAGGCCTTGCGGCAGAACCTGCCGCTCAACTATGTGCGTCTGGTTGCGGCACCGGAGCTGCTTGAACATATTGGCAGCACGGTGCGGCTCGATATTCAGACAGCCTATCAGAAAAGCGCCACGACCAACCTTGTGGCTGTCATGCGCGCCCCGCGGCCGCAGAGCGCCGGCGCGGTGGTAATCTCGGCTTCGTACGACAGCTTCACCTATCTGCCCGATCTCGCCTACGGCTCGCTGCAAGCGCTGCAAGTGGCTATTCAGCTCAATCTGCTCGAAGGTATCCTGCCGCATCGTGAACGGCTCGAACGTGATGTGATCTTCGTCGCCACTAGCGGCGACTACACCGCGCAAAACAGCCTCACCAGTCTGCTGGCTGCCATCGGCCCCTACGACAACCGCAATATCGTGGGCGACCGTATCAACCTCGATCGCCAGGAACACGAAGAACGTCTGGCAACCCTGGAGCGGTTGCAGCAACTCTTTGCCAACCCCGCCTTTGCCGTCGACAGCGCTGCCAGTACCGAGGCTTTGCGCGAACTGCTGCCGGCCGATCGTGAATTTTTCACAGAGCAGTTCCGCTATATCATGCGGCGGCGCGTCTTCTACGCCGCTGAGCCTTTGCTGCAGGCACGCATCCGCTTTGAGCGCAATCCCAACGACCTCAATGGCGAGCCTTATCACGCCTTCCGTAAAGCCAAACTCCACTACGATGCGCTTAACTCGCTGGCGGCGCTCCCACTGCCACGTTTTATCGACCGTTATGACCCCGCCGAGATCGATCTCCGGGCCACTCTTACCACCCGTTTGATCGAGCTGCAAAACTACCATCAGACCGCGTTGCAGCGCATTGAACAGGAGAGCGCCATCTTTAAGCTCTTCCGCAACTACAGCGAATTTCTCGTAATCGCGCCGACGCTGATGCCGGGCAATGCGCCAAACAGCAGCGGACGTGAAGTGATCAGCTTTACCGGTGGCCTGAATATCGTCCACTCCGAGGCAGCCGACGTCTTTCGCCGCATGTTGCAGGATGCCGCCTATGCCCTCGGCCTCACGCAGCAAGTGACCGTCGACTTCCGCGGTATGCGTCATGGTACGGCGATCAATGCGACCATGAGCGGCATGCCGATTCATGCCCAGCTCTGGTCGCAACTCTCCTTTCCCGCCTTTTCGGTGATCAGCCCCGAGGGCGACTACGCCAGTTTTGCCACGCCGCTGCCGCATCCTGCCATGACCAACCTGCAGACGATCGCCGGTTCGCTGCTCGTCATGGGCGAGGCGACTCTCTCGGCCACCCTCGGCTACGGCCGTTTCCCGCGCCTCTCACGCTGCCAATACTATAATCTCACCGGTACCGTCTTCGCCTCCGGCATCGGCAATTCGGTGGTGCCCAACTATCCGATGGCCGACACCATGATCTGCATCAAAGAGGATGAGTCGCGCTACAACCGTATTGCCGCCGGTTTTCAGCGCCGCCCCCTCTTCTATACCAACCCCTACGGTGAGTACCGGCAACCCTTCCTGACCGTCAATATGTTCTTTGGTTGGGCCGATCCCACCCCCCTCAGCGCCGTCTGGTTCGGTGATGACGGCTTGATTGCCTACTATAAGGATGAGGGTCTCAATGCGCAGAATATGTATAAATCGCGCACCATGTCCTTCGACGGCTCGCCTGTCAATCTGATCCTCTACCGTGGTACGGCGGTCGCGATTCTCAACCGCGTCAACCCGCAGTCGATGCGGGCCTTTGTCGATGCCGAATTTATCCGCACCCAGGGGCTGACCCCCTTCAGCAGTACGGCCAAGTTTGTCATGGGCGAGGGCATTCTCAACTTTGTGCCGCCTGAAGAGCGCTTCTTTGTGACCCTCAAGGCCGGTTCGCCCGAGAATGAGCAGGTTTCGGTAACGCGCGCCTTCTGCCTTGGAGTGCGCGACCCGGCCTTTGAACCCGATCCTGAGGAGGAGATCGACGGGCTCGGCTATCTGGCGCAGGATACCCCCGTGCTGCGTAATGTGGCGGCCGAGGCGGCGGCCTCGATGGAGTTCCTGGCCAGCAAGCGCCTCGTGCTGCAGCGCCACTACGGCATGGTGGATGAGATGACGGCCACCTTCCATGAGCGTGCAGCTGAGGCCTTCGACAAGGCCGAAATGGAGAAGCGGCCGCTGCTGGCACGGCTGCGCGACTACCGTCAGGCCGTCTCCTATCAGATTATCAACCACCCCGTAATCCGCAACTCGATTGCTGAAGCCGTTTGGGGCATCCTCTGGTATATGGGACTCCTGGTCCCCTTCATCTTCTTCTTCGAGAAGCTGGTCTTCGGCTTCACCGATATCCGCAAACAGCTCACCGCCCAGACGATCATCTTTCTCGTCGTCTTCGCCCTGTTGCGGATTCTCCACCCTGCCTTTCAGATGATCCGCTCCTCCATGATGATCCTGCTCGGCTTTGTTATCATCCTCATCTCAGGCGGTATCACGCTGGTACTCTCCTCCAAATTCCGCGAAAATATCGACGCCCTGCGCAGTGCCCAGGGGGCGATCAAGGGGGCTGAAGTCAACAAGATGGGGGTGATGCTGACCGCCTTCATGCTGGGACTCAACAACATGCACAAGCGCAAGGTGCGTACCGGGCTCACCTGTGCTACCCTCGTCCTGATGACCTTTGTGATGATCAGCTTCACCTCGGTGCAGAGCAATGTGGTCGACAAAGTCAGCACGGTCGGCCCGGCCGCCTATCAGGGGCTGCTGGTACGTGAGCCGCTCTTTATGCCGATCAGCGCCAGTGAGGTTGCGGCGCTCGACAGCCGCTATGGCGAGCTCTTCAGCGTCAATGAGCGGGTTACCGTAGTTGGCACTTACAACCACACCCTCGGGCGCGGCGTCACGCCCGAGATCAGTGTGGTGCATGGCGAAGGCACCCGGGCCGCAAACCAGATAGCCCGTTCCGCCCTCCTGCTGCGCCACACCGAACCGCTGCGCAACTCGATCAAGCTCCTCGCCACCAACGGCTGGTTTACAGCCGCCCAGGCCGATGGCGTACCCGGCGTGCCGCCGCCCGCCATGCTGCCCGATACGATGGCCGAAGCGCTCGGTATCACCATAGACGCCGTCAACGCCGGCAATGCGGCGGTGCGGATCAATGGCCGCCCCTTTCTGGTCCATAACATCTTCGTGGCCGACTCGCTGGAGGCGACTGCCGATCTGGATGGCGACAACCTCCTGCCCTACGATGCCGAAGCGTTGGTAAATCCGCAGCAAAGCGCCGGCAGCCTGCTGGCCGACCGCGATGCCGTCCGCGTGCCCGCTTCGCTCACGCTGATTACGCTCTCCGACGCGCTGGCAGCCCCGGCCGGAGGCGCACTGCGCACCCTCTCGGTCGCCGTCGACATGGAGCAGGCGATCTTTGCCACCGCCAAACAGGAGATCGTCTCATACCTCGAACAGACCGGCCGTGAGACGAGCTACGGACTCGATGGCACCGCCTATCTGGGGCGGCGCGCCCGCGAGCAGACGCTCGGCGGCCTGATCGATCTGCTGATTCCCCTGATCATCGCCGCCCTGACCGTGCTCAACACGATGAAGGGCTCTGTCTACGAGCGCCGCAGCGAAATCTTCGTCTACAACGCCGTTGGTATTGCGCCACGCTACATCTTCTTCATGTTTGTGGCTGAAGCCCTGGTCTACGCTGTGGTCGGCTCCCTGCTGGGCTACATCCTGAGCCAGGGTACCGGACGCATCCTGACCGCGCTCGACTGGACCGGCGGCATGAATATGAACTTCACCTCGATCTCGACCATCTACGCCTCTCTTGCTATTGCCGTGGCGACGATCCTCTCCACCTGGTTCCCGGCGCGCTCCGCCATGGAGATCGCCAAGCCGGCCGAGAAGTCGGGCTGGACCCTCCCCACGACTGAAGACGACGAGCTCGCCTTTGAACTCCCCTTCACCTTCACCCACCACGACCGCATCGCCGTGCTCGGCTTCTTCTACCAATACTTTGCCAATCTCGGTGAAGGCAGCGCCGGTCCCTTCTTTGCCGGTGTGCCGCGCCTCGAAGTGCACGAACGTGAAGGGGGACCCGACGGCACCGAGTATGTCCCCGCCATCGTCACTCAGGTCTGGCTCAAACCCTTCGACCTCGGCGTCTCGCAACGCATCTCAATCGACCTCGCCACCGACCCCGCTACGGGCGAATATATCTCGCTCATGCGCCTGCAACGGATCACAGGCACCCGCGAAGCGTGGCTCCGTCTCAATACCCCCCTGGTGGCGCTGATCCGGCGTCACTTCCTCCACTGGCGCGCCGTGACCGATGACCGCAAAGAGGTCCTCTACGCCGAGGCGCGTCGCATGCTTGAAGCCGGAATGGAGTCGCGGAGTTAATCTGTCATGGCCAAGATCGATAAAGAACTGGAACAATACCGCAACCTGATCACCCCGACCGGCGTCTACGAAGACGGCTTCGGCTGGACCACGATCATCGGTATCTTCTTCTGCGGCCTCGTCATGATGCCCGGCGCCATCTACCTCGGTCTGATGACCGGCGGTGGCATGGGCAGCGCCGCCACCTGGGTTACCGTGATTCTCTTCAGCGAAGTAACCCGCCGCGCCATGAAGACGATGAGCAAGGGCAACCTGATCGTCCTGCTCCATGCCGCCGGCGTCATGATGGCCGGCAACCTCCTCTTCCCGGGCGGCCCCTTCGGCCAGTTGGTCTACCGCGTCTACGTGGTGACCTCCGATATCGCCCGCGATATGGGCATGCGCGACTTCTTCCCCACCTGGTGGTGCCCCAAACCCGATAGTCCGGCCGTGACCGAACGTCTGCTGTGGCATCGCGACTGGATCAAGCCGGTCCTGTTGCTGGCCTACGTCTCCATCGTGGGGCTCGTCAACAAATATACCCTCGGCTACTTCTTCTTCCGCCTCTGCAGCGACGTCGAACGCCTCCCCTTTCCGCTGGCACCGATCAGCGCCCAGGGGGCGCTGGCGCTGGCAGAGTCGACCAAAAAGCCGGAGGAGCTGGAGACCGAGGCGCTTGAGTTTGACGAGCATGGCCACCGCGTCTACTCCAAATGGCGTCTCTTCTCGCTCGGCTCCGTCATCGGTATCACCTTCGGCATCGTGCAGGTGGGTGTGCCGGCCATTACCGGCATGTTCCTCGACAAACCGGTCTTCCTGATCCCGCAGCCCTTCGTCGATACCACCACCATGACCGAAGTGCTCCTGCCCGCCACGCCGACCGGCATGGTGATTGATCCCGGCATCATCATCACCGGCATGGTGCTCCCCTTCTGGGCTGTTGTCGGTACCTTCAGCGCCATCGTCGTGACGCTGATCGTCAACCCGATCCTCCATGCCACCGACATCCTCGCTCAGTGGCAGCCGGGCATGAATACCGTCAACACCCAGTTCGTCAACTCGATCGACTTCTGGATGAGCTTCGGCTTCGGCACCTCGGCCGCCATCGCCCTGATCAGCGTGATCGCCACCGTGCGCGATGTGATCCGCCGCAGCCGCCAGGCCAAGAAGCAGGTCGGTGTTGAACTCTCGGAGGCCGACTCACGACAGGCGGCCGTCGGCAGCCTCTGGAAGACGCCCGATATCGGTCGTGGCGACTACCCCCTCTGGCTGGCCATCGTAGTCTATGCGATCAGCGCGCTCTCGATGGTCTACGTCTGTAACCGTCTGGTGCCCGGCATTCTCCCCTTCCTGATCGTCTTCACCTTCCTCTATAACCCCTTCATCTCCTACGTCAACGCACGTCTCCTCGGCCTGACCGGCCAGATGGTGCAGATTCCCTTCGTGCGCGAAGGTGCCTTTATCCTCTCCGGCGCCAACTCGCTCGATATCTGGCTGGCTCCCATCCCGATCGAGAACTATGGCGGCATGTCGCAATCCTTCCGCGTCAACGAGCTGACCGGTGTCCGTTTCCGCTCGCTGATCAAGGCCGACCTCGTGGCGCTACCGGCTCTCTTCATCATGTCGTTCCTCTTCTGGACCTTCATCTGGAAGTCGAATGCGATTCCCTCCGATATCTATCCGGCGGCACGTATCAACTGGGAGCTGTTGGCGCGCTCCGAGACCCTCTTGTGGTCCGCCACTTTCCATCCCGAGGCGGCCGACGGCGCTGCGGCCGCCGTCGACACCGCCAGCCGCTTTGCCGATACCGAGTTTGCCAAGGCGCTCCATCCCAATGTGATTTTAAGTGGCGGCGTTCTCACGGTGCTCCTCTTCGGGCTCTTCAGCCTACTCGGGCTGCCGACGCTCTTTATATATGGCATGATACGCGGCTTCGGTGCCCTGCCGCATACCATGATACTTGAAATCACGGGTGCCTTGGCCGGGCGCTTCTACCTGCATAAGAAGTTCGGCTCTTCCAACTTCCTGCGCATGGCCCCCACGCTTATGGCAGGCTATTATACCGGTGTCGGTTTGATAGGCATGGCCACGATCGCCATGAATCTGATTAAGAATGCCGTCTCCAGTGCCCCCTTCTAGGCTCCACGCGATGAACAACTCCAAAACCATTCCCAATCAAGTCGAGCTTCCCCTCCGCATTGCCTTCGAGGTGGTGATTCAGGGGCTGCGCATCCGCCTCGGACGCTCGATTGTCACCATCACCGGTGTCGTCTGCGGCATCGCCTTTCTGATCTCGATTCTTACCGGACAACTGATTAAGAAGGGCGTGGCCGAAGAGGATGCCCGCCGTGAAGAGGTGGCCCGTATCGCCTCCTTTGTCCGTAACGATCTCCCCAGTCTCACCGACCGTACCATCGCCCTCGTCGGCAGTGGGCGCCTTAGCGAGGTTGAGATGCGTGTGCTCGAAGAGCTCACACGCCAGAATATCGCCTCTCTGCTGCTGCCGGAAGGCCTGACGCCGTCGCTCTCGCGTACGCTGCGCAAGAGCAAAGCCGCCACGGCCACAGAGGCGTTGCAGCAGGCCGGTGTCATCTTCGTCATGGGCGACGGCTCCATTCCAAACTTCGCCTGGCAGAGCTTTTTCGACCACTCGCTCAACGCCATGGTGGCCCTCTCGCGCCATGAGCCGGCCGAACTGGGAGCCAACCTCGAGAGTCGCTGCGTCTTGCTCTCGCGCCCCCTCAGCGAGGAGGAGCTGGCCGAGCAGGCGGCCGAAATCCGCAAAGACAAGTTCCGCAACTCCTGGATCGTCACTATCTCGCTGCTGGTTACTGTGATCGGTATCGCCAACGCCATGTTGATGTCGGTCACGGAACGCTTCCGCGAAATCGGCACGATGAAGTGCCTCGGTGCCCTCTCCAGCTTCGTCACCCGCATGTTTGTGCTGGAGGCCTCGATTATCGGCCTCGTCGGTGGAGTCGCCGGCGCGATTGCCGGCGCCATCTTTGCCCTGATCGCCTACAGCATCACCTATGGTGGCGGGCTCGTCTTTGCCGCACTCTCCTTCAGCACACTGCTCCTCTACGCCCTCTTTGGCGTCGCCGCCGGTGTGATCCTCTCGGTCGTGGCCGCCATCTACCCCGCACGCGTCGCCGCCGGCATGGTACCGGCCATGGCACTCCGCTCCACTGTCTAGCCCCAACCTACGCGCAACCATGTTAGATCCCGTCAAATTCCAGGCACTCTTCACCGAGCCCGAAGACGACTCCGCACCGGTGATCATCCGGGGCGTCGATATCCATAAAATCTACACCGACGGGCCGCAGCACACCCACGCCCTGCGTGGCGCCACGCTCGATGTCTATCGTGGCGAATACCTCTCGATCATGGGGCCCTCCGGCTCCGGCAAATCGACCCTCTTCAACGCCATCGGCGCCCTCGTCAAGCCGACCTCCGGCAAGGTCTATATCGACCAGGTCGATATCGCCCAGCTCGATACCGAAGAACTCGCCTGGCTGCGCTGCCGCAAGATCGGTTACGTCTTCCAGACCTTCAACCTGATTCAGGTGATGACCTGCCTCGAAAACGTGATGCTTCCGATGAGCTTTGCCGGACTCAGCAGCGAAGAGTCGCGTGAGAAGTCGATTAAAATTCTCAAGATGGTCGGCCTCGGCCACCGCCTCCTCAACAAGCCGGCCGAACTCTCCGGCGGCCAGCAGCAGCGCGTGGCCGTCGCCCGCGCCCTGGCCAACTCGCCCGACATCGTCCTCGCCGATGAACCGACCGCCAACCTCGACCAGGCGACCGGGCAGGAGATCATCGACCTCTTCAAGGAGCTCCAGAAAACACTGGGCGTCACCATCATCTCCGCCACTCACGACCTCAAGATGTTGCAAGCCTCCGACCGCATCCTCTGGATCGACGACGGCATGATCACCAAGGCCGCCCGCCCCGAGGAGATCGACTTCACCACCGCCGAATTCGGCCATTGATTGCCTTGCCATGACACCAGAAGATATCATCATCCGCACCGAAAACGTCAAAAAACTCTACGTCACCGGCGAAGAGGAGCTCTGGGCTCTCAAAGGCGTCGACCTCGACGTCTACCGCGGCGAGTTTCTCTCGATCATGGGCCCTTCAGGCTCTGGCAAATCGACCTTCTTCAACCAGATCGGTGCCCTCGACCGCCCCACCGAAGGGCGCGTGATCTTCGACGGCCAATCGATCTTCGATATGTCCGAGAGCCAGCAGGCCTGGTTCCGCTGCAACCGCATCGGCTACATCTTCCAGACCTTCAACCTGATCAACGTCATGACGGCGCTGCAGAACGTCACCCTGCCGATGGTCTTCCAGGGCACCTCCAAAGAGGATGCCGACCGTCGTGGGCGCGCCATCCTCGAACGCGTCGGTCTCGGTCACCGTGTCGACCACAAACCGCTCGAACTCTCCGGCGGCCAACAGCAGCGCGTCGCTGTCGCCCGCGCCCTGGCCAACACCCCCAGTGTCGTGCTGGCCGACGAACCGACCGGCAACCTCGATACCAAGACCGGTACAGAGATTATCGAGCTGCTCAAGACCCTCAACCGCGAAGAGGGCGTGACCGTCATCTGCTCTACCCACGACCCCAAGATGTTGCGCAGCTCCGACCGCATCTGCTGGATGCTCGATGGCCAGCTCGACAAGATCAGCTCCCAGGCCGAATTCTCCCTCGCCGATATGAAGCAAGATACGCAGGGGCGTTAAGCTAAGCGACTCAAAACTGCGATAGATTTTTTATCTGTCGCTTCATGATACACTTTCTCTTGCTTTGGCGACTCACCGCAGGTTCGCCTTTGAGGCTATTAGTGCCATAATATGCTCTTCAAATGAGCAAGGGAATTTAATATGATGACGGCGAGGAATAGTATGATCAAAGTAGGTAGAGCCTGTCCCAAAAGTGGCGTTTTTTACGGCAGTCTGAAACGCAGCCAGAA
>CAZRGQ010000058.1:0-16426 GCA_964599645.1 uncultured Lentisphaerales bacterium
GCGCCGGAGATGGTCGCCTTGAGGCCAAAGAGGTCGATCCAGAGTCCGCCTTGCGCAGGAGGGACATGTTGATCGAGGAGCAGCGCGACAAATTCACCCTGCTGCAGGGCGCGCAACATGCCGCGTACAGCACCGTCGGTCATGACGATCTTCTGGCCGAGGGCGCGGCGGAAGCTGTTGAGTCGGCGCGTCGTGCTGGGGGTGCCGATCGGTTTGGCGACGCTGGTGAGCTGATAGCCGTGGGAGGCGACGAGTTGCCCAGCCGTCTCCCAGTTGCCGAGGTGTCCGGTAACGATGATGGCACCTTTTTGTGCGGCGAGCCAGTTGTCGAGGTTGCGGTCGAGAGTGACCCAGGTGGCGATGCGCTGGCGTCCGTCATGGCTGAACCAGAGGATATCGAGCAGGACACGGGCGGTGTGGCGGAAGTAGGCACGTGTAAGAGCCTGGCGTCGCCGGGGAGTGAGGCGTGGCCCGAAGATGATCTCAAGGTTGGCTGCGGCGACACGGCTGCGACGGCCGGCGCAACGCCAGCCGAAGTCGCCGAGAGCGCGGGCCAGACGCAGCAGGGCGGGACGGCTGAGACGGGTGATCAGAAAGCGGGCCAGCAGGATGGCGGGCAGTTCACAGCGCGCCCGCAGACGCCGGATAAATTTTTTGCTGCGCGAGGCTGCCAACGTTCGACTCCGGGCTGCTCCTGCTAGAGCTGATTACTGTAAGGAATCGGGAGGTTGTAGCGGAGGCCATGCAGACGTATCTCCTGTAGCAGGGCGTCGTCGGGACGACGGGCGTAGGCTCCGATCAGGCTGTGCATCCGGCGGCGGGCCCAGCCTTTGCGTACCCCTTCGCCGCCGTGAATACCTTGTGTGAGATTGACCTGGAAGATGACATCGCACTTGGCGCTGCCCCCTTCACCGCGCACCTGCAGGATGAGGTTGGTGACGCCGGGCGGAGTCATGCCGTAGAGTTCGAGGGGGCGGTTGGCGTAGAGGTGGGCAGCAGGCAGCGGTTGGAGATCGGCACGTGAGGCGGTGTCGCTGATAACGCTGAGGTTGCCGAGCACCGGTTCGGCGATGCCATCGGCCAGAGCCTCGATCTCGCGCTGGATATCCCAGCGGCCGGTGGTGACGACGGTGGCAAGGCCGCGGTTGCAGTAGGTGAGGAGATCGAGGAGGTAGTTGTTGGCGCGGCCGTGGGTGCCGAGGGCGTAGACGGCGATGTTGTTGGTGTTGCTGCGGGTGAAGTGGCCGATGATATCGGTGCTGGCGGTCAGGCCGGTGGTGGCCTGGCCATCGGTGATCAGGATGGCGAGCAGCGGGCGGCTGGCGTCGCGGGGTAGCGCTTGCAGGGCACGGATTGAGGCGAAGAGGTCGGTGGCACCTTCAGAGCGCATCTCATCGATGAAGTTGTGGGCTTGTTCAATGGCTGCAGGGGTAAGGGGAGTCCAGTGTGGAAAACAGAAGCGAGGTTCACCGCTGAAGCGGATGATGTTGAAGCGGTCGGCCGGATTGAGTTGCGGGATAATGTTCTTGAGTGCCTGACGGCAGAAGTAGAGGCGCTCTTCAGCGAGGCTGCGTGAGCTATCTTGCAGAAAGACGATATCTTTGGGAACGACGGGAAGCTCGGCAGCGTCACGGCGCATGATATGGAGCGTGAAGTAGTGGTGGCCGGCAGGGCCTTCGGGGGCAAAAACTTCGGTGCGGATCATGAGGCGGGAGTCGATCGCCTGATACTCGGTCACATCACCGGGCGCCTCGCCGAAGCGGTGGATGGCGGCGTCGGGGGTGTTGTTTTCGGCGAGCAGCAGCTCGTCGTTGTCGGGAGTCTGTGAGGGGGTGGCGGTGGGCGGTTCGGGCTCTGCAATGGCGCTATCGGAGCTGCTAACAGGGGCTGGTGGCGGGGCGAGGGGTGTGATACCGGAGCCGAAGCGGTCGCGGGTGGCATCGACGGCGGGGACGTAGTCGGGGGCACGGGCGACTCGTTCGATAGCGGCAATTTCACGGCGCGGCAGGGTGGCGAGGTCGTCTTTGACGACTTGGTCGACGATGGCCACGATCTGCTGGCGCGGCTGCCAGCCGATGGCGGTGGGTTGACGCGGTGGCGCCTGAGGGTGAACCAGCGTGCCGGCGAGGGAGTCGGCCGGGTGCGGTGGCGGAGTCACGAGGGCGGGGTCGGGAAGGCGGGCGAGTTCGCGCAGCTCTTCGCGCGGCACGCCGAGACCGGCGCCATCCTCGGGGTGGCCGGTTGCAGGATTGGCCAGTGCACGGATCGGATCTAATTCGAGGCGCTCGACCTGGAGCGGGGGGCGGATTTCGGACAAAGCCTCGGTCGAGACCTGCACTCTTTCAAGGTGCCACTCCGAGACGGTCAGCATCATGAAAATATGGAAGGCAAAGGAGATTGCGAAGGCAAGGCTGACGAGAAGGAAGCGACGCTGGCGTCGCTCCTGGTGCCAATCGGAGCGGTAGGAGTAATCGCTCACTCTGCGCCCTCCGCAGTGGTTTTAAGCAGCGCCTGCCAGCGGCGGGCCTGCGGGCTTTCGGGGTAGAGCGCGATCAGTTCGTCGGCGGTGGTGCGGCTCTCGTCGTGACGGCCGGCAGCAGCCAGAAGGGCGGCGCTGCGGTCGAGGGTGTGGGGCACGATTGTGGCGTCGTGGTAGAGCAGGGCGACACTCATATAGTAACGGATGGCAGCGTCGGGTTGCTGTTGCTTTTCGGCCAGCTCACCGAGCGAGGCGTAGGCGTGGGCGCGGATATGTTGCAGTTCAGGAGAGGTGGCAAGCTCGGCAGCCTGGCGCAGGTGGGTGGCGGCCGCCTCGGTCTGCTCCTGCGCAAGCTGGAGCTGGCCGAGGCGCAGGGCGGCCTCGGGGGCGCTGGCAGTGTGGACTTCAAAGGCGAGGGCCTGGCTGTAGGCGCTGACGGCTTCGTTAGTCTGGGCGGCGCCGAGGCAGGCGCGTCCGAGCAGGGTAGCGGCCACCTGACGCCAGTCGTCGCTAGGAGCGCGTTTGAGCATCTCCCGGGCCGAGGCGGCGGCTTCAGCCCAGGCCTGACGCTCATACTGATATTCGGTGAGCCATTTGAGGCGTTCGAGCGAGATTTTGGCGCTGACGGAGTCGCCGATCAGAGGCTGGAAGGCGGCGGCGGCTTCGGCTTCGCGTCCGGTGGCATGGAGCACAAGGCCGAGGAGAAATTCAGTTTCGCGGCGGATATTGGTGGCAGGTTGGCCGGCCAGGGCGGCACGGCAGAGCTGCTCGGTCAGTTTAAAGTCGCGGGTGGCGTAGGCGAGCTGGGCGCGCCAGAAGCGGGCTTCATCGACGAGCTCATAGGCGGGATGACCGGCGATGAGACGATCGAGGGTGGCAGCAGCGTCTTTGTCGCGCTGGAGTTTGACCTCCTCCTGAGCCTTTTGGAAGAGGGCTGAGGGGATCGTCTCGTGGTCGGGAAAGCGGGTGAGGAGCTGGTGCCAGTCGCGCAGGGCGGCCTCCGATTGGCCCGCCTGCGCCAGCGAGAGGCCGGAGGCGAAGAGGGCCTGCGGGGCGAGGGTGTTGGTGGGCCAGGTGGTGGCGAGGTGGAGATAGTGGCGCGAGGCTTCGGCCCAGGCTTGCTGGCGCTGGAGCTGATCGGCGAGGCGGTAGGTGGCATAGGGAGCGTGCGGGCTGTCCGGAGCCTCCCGGGTGAGCTGGCGGTAGTATTGGATGGCACGGGGGGTCTCTTTGAGCGCTTCGGCGGCGCTGGCCTGCAGCCAGATGAGTTCGGCTTTGAAGTCGGCGGGTGGGTCGGTGAAGGCATCGCTCTCCGTGAGGAAGCGGGGGTAGGCGCCACTGCGATAGAGGGAGATGAGTTGTTCATGGCGGGCGGCGTGCGCATAGGGCGAGACGGGATCGGTTGCGAGGAGAGTATCGTAGAGTGCCACGGCAGCGTCGTGCTGGTTGAGCTGACGGTTGGCGTTGGCTTGGAGATAGAGCCACTCGGCACGTTGTGCCGGTGTGAGGGTGGCGTTGGCGAGGGCGTTGTCGGCACGGCTGATGGTGTCGGTACTGCGGCCGCTGCGCAAGGCCGCCCAGGCGGCGGGAAGCGCGGCGGCGGCGGTGCGGAGATCGTCGGGATAGCGTTCACCAAGCTGCTGGTAGAGGCGGGCGCTGGTGGCAAAATCTTCGGTCGTGTAAGCCAGAGCGGCAGCATGGAAGAGGGCTTCGGCAGCGAGGCGCGGCTGCTCCTCTTTGGCGGCAAGGCTGGTATAGAGCGACATCGCCTCACGGATGGCGGCAGGCTCGGCGCTGCGGGCTTGCAGCCGGGCAAGGTGCAGTGCCGCGTAGTCGGCTTGCGGGTCGTCGGGCGCGGCAGTGCGCAGGGCGGTATAGTGGGCGGTTGCCAGGTCGAATTTGGCGGCGGCTTCATAGGCTTGGCCGGCTTGATAACGGGCAGCCAGAGCGAGGTCAGGGGCGAGCGTCTCGCTGACGAGGAGGGCTTCGAGCAGCTCGGCGGCAACGTTAGGATTGCCGAGTTCGATGATCATCATGGCGCGCAGAAAGATGGCGCGGTGGCGGCGCGGGGAGTCGGGGAATTCGGCAGCCAAACGGCGGTAGGCGGTTTCGGCGGCAGCGGGGTTGTTGAGGTGGCGCTGGCATTCGCCGAGGCGGAAGAGCACCTCATCGAGGGCGGCAGGGGGCGGGGTGAGGTCGGCCAGCACACTGTACTCTGTCAGGGCGAGTTGATAGAGGCCGCGGGCGAAGAGTCCGTCGGCGAGACTCTTACGATCTGCGCTCAGGATGGCGTCGTCGTTTGCAACAGTGTTGCCGGGGACGAGCAGCAGCGACAGGGCCGCCACAGCCGGCAGGAGAGCCAACAGCAGACGGCGCACCGTCCCTGCCTTGATCTCTGGAGCATGGCGGGTCAACGTGAGTTGCCTCCGGGAGGAGTCTCGTCGGCGCTGGTGGCGAAGGAGATGTTCCAGATGTCGGATTGGCGGCAGATATCGATCACGCCGACGACGTGCTGGTAGGAGGTGAGACGATCGGCGCGCAGGACGATGGGCTGGCCGGGGAAGAAGCGGGCCAGGCGCGTGAGGCGGTCGTGGAGCTCTGCGCTGCTCAGGGTCTGCTGGTTGATGACAATGCGCCCTTCGCGGGTGAGGTTGATGATGATCTCGCCGGGGAGGCGGTCGGGCATCTTGCCCGATTGGGCTGTCGGGAGGACGACATCGACCTCATACTCCCACTGTGAAAAGACCGAGGTGGTGATAAAGAAGCAGAGGAGCAGGAAGACGATATCGATCAGCGAGGTGAACTGCACCTCAGGAAGGCGTGGTGGCTGTCGTGTCTGGAACTTCATGGTGTGCGGCTCCCGCTGAGGGCGGTGAGTAGATCGACGGCAGCCGTCTCGAGCAGGGCAACCATGCGTACGGTGCGGCGTCGGAACCAGGAGTAGAGGAGCATGCAGGGGATGGCGACGGCCAGGCCGAAGATGGTGGTGATAATCGCCTGTGAGACGCCTTGGGCCAGGATGACCGGTTTGGCGGCGGTGAAGTCCTGTGCGATCGAGCCGAAGGCCTTGAGCATGCCGAGGACGGTGCCGAGGAGGCCGAGCATCGGGGCGATGACGGAGATATCGAGCAGGAACTGCGTCTGCGACTGGAGGTCTTCGGCTTGACGGTTACCTTCGGCGATGATGATATCTTTGAGCAGCGGGGTGTTGGCGTCGGGGGTGTTGCGGAGGTAGTCGAGCGCAACAAGCCCGATCGAGGCGAGCGAACAGTTGCGGCTCTCACAAGCGCGGCGTGCCGCCTTGTGGTCGCCTTCATTGAGGCGGTCGCGCAGCTCGGCAACGAGGGCATGTGGCGCAATCTGGGCCGGGCGCAGAATAAAGAGGAGGTAGAGGGTCAGGGCACCGGCCAGGATCGAGATGGCGAGGATAATCCACATGATCACACCGCCATAGTGCCACGCTTCACGCCACGACATGCCGTATTCACGCGTCATGGCGCTGGCTTCCGGCATGCGTGCCACGGGCGCCTCGGCGCGTTCGATCGGCGGCGGCAGTGGCGCAGGAGCGGCGATGGCGGCCGGTGGCGGGGTGACGCTCTCCGGTGGCGCGGCGGTTTGGCCCGGCAGTGTGGCGGCCAGGGCAGTGCAGAGCAGCGTGAAGCTGAGTAGCGTGGTGCGGTATGACATAGTATCAGGCTCCTTGGGAGGCACGCACCGGACGGGGCGTGAGTGCGGGATAAGCCACGCCGAGAAGGCGTGAAAAGTGGTTGTTGAGGGTACGCTGCCGCTGGGTGGCGCTTTGGCGCAGAGTGCGGGCGCGGGCGGCGAGCGCAGTAAAATCGAGACCAGCGGTGGCACCGAGGTGGGTTTTGGCGGCAATGGCGGTGTCCGGATCGGCCGCCGCAAGGTCGTCGAGATTGTCACGTACCTGACTGTAGGCTTCGCGGAAGGGGAGGCCGGCGGCGACGAGTTCGAGGGCGCGGTCGGTGGCGAAGACGCCGGGGGTAAAGCCGGCGCGCAGCGCCTCGGGGTTGACTGTGAGGCCGGCGGTCATGAGCTGGAGAATGCGAAGCGTCGCCCGGGTGGTTTCGAGGCCGTCGAAATAGAGCTCTTTAGTCTCCTGCAGGTCACGGTTGTAGCCACCGGGGAGCGCCTTGAGGATGGTGCAGGCGGCGTTGTGGTGACCAAGCAGGCGGGCGGCTTTGGCGCGGATCAGTTCAAGCACATCGGGGTTGTATTTCTGCGGCATGATACTGCTGCCGGTGCAGAGTTCGTGCGGCAGGATGAAGTAGCCGAATTCGGGCATCGAGAAGATGATCAGGTCTTCGGCGAGGCGCGAGGCGGTGAGCATCAGTTGCACCAGCGCCCCGAGGATAATCGCCTCACACTTGCCGCGGCTGTTGCTGGCGTAGAAGACGTTGTGAATCGGGGCGGCAAAGCCGAGCAGGCGGGCGGTGAGGTTGCGATCGAGCGGGAGTGGCACACCGTAGCCGGCGGCCGAGCCGAGCGGTGAGCGGTCGGTGTAGGCGTAGGCGGCATCGACTGTAAGGAGATCGTCGAGTAACGCTTCGGCATAGGCCGAGGCCCAGAGGCCGACCGAGCTGGGCATGGCCGGTTGCAGGTGAGTGCGGCCGACCATCGGGAGGTCACGGTGGCGGCGGGCAAATTTAACAAGCGCCAGGGCGAGAGTTGTGACTTCGGTGGTGAGTCCCAGCAGGGCATCGCGGGCGTGGAGACGCAGGTCGAGGGCAACCTGATCGTTGCGGCTGCGTCCGGTGTGAATCCGTTTGCCGAGGTCGCCGAGTTGTTCGGTGAGGCGGCGCTCGACAGCGAGGTGTACATCCTGATCGGCGGTGGTAATGGTGAATTTGCCATCGCGGCCAAGCTGCATAATCTGCACTAGGGAGGCAATGACGGCCTGGCATTCAGCAGGGCTGAAGAGGCGTGGCCGGTGGCGCATACGGCTGAGCATGGTGACGTGGGCGGCGCTGCCGAGACAGTCCCAATCGAGGAGCTGGAGATCGAGTTCGGGATCGCGTCCGACGGTAAAGGCGAGGACATCGGGATGGATAGCCCCGATCAAGGTTTTCTGCTTCTGCTCTTGTGTACGCATCTCTCTTCCAAAAAAGTCAAGGGTGGCGGGTCCCGCTATCGGGTCTGGTGGTCCGGCCGCTGGCGGGCAAGTCGGCTTCAAACTGCAGCCGTCGCCGTTCGGCAGCACGCCACGACAGCCGCAGTTCGTCGCTGTCAGCCCCGGCGGCGAGGCGCTGCAGCAGGGCGGCATATTCAGCGGTCACAGCCTGAAAGGCGGCATCGCGTCCGGCACCGTGCAGTTGCAGTTGCAACGCCTTGGCGGCGGCGGCAGCACGAATGCCGGGACTCTCGGGGTGGTCCAGACACCAGACAAGCGGAGTTCCACCTGATTTGATGTTGGGATTATAGATAGCACATTCCCACGGATAAAGCAACAGAAGTGCTCGAAAGCGGTCGCTGATGCCGGGGGTGGTCGTGCCCGGTTGAAAGAGGTAACGACTGCGAGTGATAAGCCAGCGATCCCAGGCCACATCGAGTTCGTCGAGATCGTCGCAGTCGAACCAGATGGTGGCGATCTGCCCGGGGCTCCAATCGCCGCCCCCGGCCAGATGGCGGTAGAGCGCCTGCCAGCGCTCTTTGCGGTTGGAGGAGGCGAGCGCCCAGGCGGTAAGTTCGGCGGCCAAGGCCGGGGTCGTGGCCGCAGGGGAGTGGTTGGCACTCCAGAGGAGCCGGGCGCCGGGCAGCCGGGCCGCGCTCCAGAGGGCGTAGCTGGTTTCGAAGTCGTCACCACGCAGGTGGCGGGTGGCGGTGCGGGCGAGACCCGCGACAAACCAGGCGGGCGGCTCGGTGACGGTGGCGCCGGCAGGAGCGCTGTTATGGATGGCGCAACGCAGCAGGGCGGCGGTGAGGGCAAAGTTGAGGGCCGGGCGGTCGATCGCCGCGGGGTCGGGAATACGCACCAGACCGAAGTAGCCGCGGCTGCCGCGCAAGAGGGCGTGGCTGATGGGACCGGCAACTTCGGGCTCAAGGCCGAGTTCGACCTCCAGCGGCCCGCCGCTGAAGTCGAGCGGTAGCGAGAGCTGCTCGACGAGGGTCTGGTGCCAGGCACGCGCTACCTGCAACATCTCGAACTCATGGAGCCGGTAGGCCTGCCGGCTCTTGATGACGAACTCCCCGGCGGCTCCGAGTCGGTGGCAGGAGAGGAGCAGCAGGCAGAAGAGCAGGCATGGCAGGGGCGGGCGAGGCATGGCGTGTGTGCCGACTGCAGGGTCAGTGGCAGACGAGCACCTCGATGGTGTTGGTTGTGCCGAGGAGGAGTTTTTCGGTAAGTTCTCCGGCACGGGCCATATGGGGAGTGCCATCCTTGGTGATCCAGACGGCGCGGCTGGTACCCAAGGGAGCTTTGTCGGCCAGCGAGACGAGGTTTGTGCCGCTGCCCGTGAGTGAGAGACGTCCGGCGCTGAGGTTGACATTTTTGGAAATCAGGAAGGGGACACCGCCAGGAGAGTCGTTGTCGATCAGGCAGACATGCCAGGCGCAGTGGGCCTGGCTGAAGAGGTCGTCGAGCGGCGCTGCCGGTACGCCGGCGCCGGCCAGCAGGGCAGTGGTGAGGTTGCCGCAGCGGCGCTTGGCAGGATCGCTGCAGATGACGGCCTCGAGAGGGGCGCTTTCGGCGCTCTCATCGGACATCAGGTAGCGGAAGTAGTGGACGGCATCGGGCCAGGCGACAACACTCTGCTCGAGAGGCGTACGGATTTCGGCGGGGAAGTTGTCCGAGATGGAGTGGTAGCTGTAGTCGACGATACTGCTGCGGATGATACCGCTGCGGTTCTGCAGCAGCATCGTATAGCGCGGTTCGCGGAGCAGGTGGTTGGAGAGTACGAAGATAGTTGCAAGCAGCAGCAGCGAGAACGCTGCGATGAGGAGACGCAGGCGACTCCTGTTACGGTGCGGTGGCGGAGGTGCATCGACGACAGCCAGCGGCTTGAAGTCGCGGATCGCTTCGCGGATAGCGGGGAGATTGAGGAGGAAGGCGGTGATGAACCACAAGGCGGCTACCGTGGCGATCAGGATCGTATCCTGGGTGTTTTCACTGAAGGCCGCAAAGGGGTTGCCGATGATCATCGTCGGCAGCGGGCCGGCGGCACCCAGTGTGGCCAGATAGGGGAGAAGCCAGCCGAGCAGGGTGAGCGCGACAGCGAAGGGGCCAGCGAGTCGCCAGGAGAGCCAGCGTTGCAGGCGGGCCTGCCGCCAGAGGGCGTAGAGACTCCAGATATAGGCCTGGAGAGTAAAACTGTAGGCGAAGATGTGCATGGCCTTGATCGAAGAGCGGTTGGCCGACGAGGCGAAGAGTTGGTCATGCCATGCTTCGGCGCAACCGACCACCACAAAAACCATGAGCATGAGCAGCAGCGACCAGAGGAGCCCGTTGAGGCTGCCGGAGAAGCTGAAAAATTGGCAGCAGCGACGCCAGCGGGATGGGGCGACTGCGGCAAGGATGCGGCGGCTGTAGCCGGGCGGAGTCGAGATCGAGATGAGGCTGAAGAGAGCCGTGGCACTGGAGGCTACAATGCCCCAGGCCATGAGAAAGTCGATATCCTTTGCCTCCCGGGCGGAGAACCAGGCGATGCCGCCCCAGGCGAGCAGAAGCAGCGTCAGCCAGCGGCGGATGGCCGGAGCACGGTTGGCGCTGGCTGGCATGACGAGGGCGATGGTGAGGGTACGCAGCAGGATGCAGCCGCTGAGGAGACCGAAGAGCAGCAAGAGCGGCAAGGCTGCCTCGCTCCAGGTGGCGAATGAGAGGCCGTGCCAGTCGAGGATGGCAATACCGCCGCCGATGGTGCTGCTGGTAATGATACCCTGCACCGAGAGCATGACCAGCAGCAGCATGACGCGCAGGATGCGGTTGTTGGCCGCCGTGGCGAGAAAGAGAGCCTCGTAGATGCAGGCGACGGCGATGCAGAGCAGCAGCAGGGTCGCCTGCAGGACGCGCAGCAGATCGAGCCCGCGCAGGAGGTAGGCGAGCGAGAGGAAGGGGAGCGAAGCGGAGATAAAGAGGAAGACGATGGCGAAGGCTGCGGCCACCTTGCCGTCGATCAGTTGGCGCGGCTTGAGCGCGGTGGTGTATTGGAGGTCGAGGTGTTCGTTGCTGCGCTCAGCCGCCATGCGGAAGCCGATGAAGAAGGGCATGGCAAAGGTAAGGAGCAGAGAGAGGATCACGTAGATGGTATTGAAGACGGCCAGACCGAGGTTCTGGTCACCGAGAGATTCGCCCTTGCCTAGGTTGCTCTGTGCGCTCAGCAGGATGATGGCGACGGCGATGAGAGCCACGCCGAGGTAGCCGATCAGTCCGCTGGCGATCAGCCGGCTGCGCACGACCTGGCGCAGCTCTTTGAGAGCGACGGGATTGAGACGGTCACCAAGCTTCATGCCAGCTCTCCACGGGTTACCTTCATGAAAATCTCCTCCAGACCCGCCTGTTCGGGGCGAAACTCAACGACGGGGATATGGCGCTGCACCAACTCTTTGAGCAGGGCGACACAGGCGTCGTCGTCGGCTGCAATCTCGACGATACAGTGTTCATGGCGCAGGGTGGCTTCGCTGACGCCCGGCAGCTCCAGCAGCAGCGGCAGCAGTTCGGCTGCCGGCTGCAGGGCACGGACGGCGACCCGGCGCGTCGGCTGCAAGCCTCCGGCCAGCTCGGTCACCCGGCCATTGCCGACGAGCCGGCCGCGCTCGATAATGACGACGCCGGAGCACATCTCATCGAGTTCAGCCAGAATGTGGGAGCTGATGAGGATCGACTTGCCGGCCTCTGCGAGGGCCTTTACCAGCTCGCGCAGTTCGATGCGGGCGCGTGGATCGAGGCCGTTGGCCGGCTCATCCATCACGAGCAGGTCGGGGCGGTGGACGAGGGCGCGGGCGAGACTGACACGCTGTTTCATCCCCTTGGAGAGGCTTTTGAGGGTCTTGTCGCGAATCGGTTCGATGCCGGTGAAGGCTTCGACTTCGCCAACGGCGTCACGCAGCCCGGTGCCGCGAAAGCCGAAGGCGCGCCCGAAAAAGTCGATATACTCATGGGCCGTCATGTCGGCATGTTCCGGCAGGGCATCGGGCATGTAGCCGATCTTCTGGCGCGCAAACTCGGGGTAGTCGAAGAGCGAGGTGCCGGCGAGGCGGATGTCGCCGTCGCTGGCTTCGTCGAGGGTGGCCACGATACGCAGCGTGGTGGTCTTGCCGGCGCCGTTGGGACCGACAAAGCCGATGACTTCACCGGCACCGACGTTGAAGGTGATGCCGTCGACGGCGCGTACCCGGCCGAAGTGGCGCACGAGGTTGTCGATCTCCAGCTTCATGGCTGCTCCTCCACCTGCTGGTAGATGCCGAGCACCAGTGAGGCGGCGCTCTCCTTGGTGCGTCCATAGGCGAGCGGATTTTCGATAAAGGGGGCGTCGTCGAGCAGGGCGAGATAGCTGCCGGGGGGTGGCGCGGCATCGAGTTTGGCAAAGCCGTCGTCGCTGACGAGCTTGGCCAGACTCCAGCCGGCGTCGAGTTTGTGGAGTGGTGTCGGCAGTCGGTCGGGGAGCAGCGGCTGAGTGAAGCTGCCGGCTGCGGCAGCACTGAGGAGAGCCTTGCCACCGGGGGGGAGGTTATGGAGCTCGTAGTGGCGGCCGTCGGGCGCAGTGAGGCGCAGGGCGCGCAGGGTGGCACCGAGGGCGTTGACGACCTCGATGGAGCCGTCGGGAAGCGGTGTGATGACGAGGCGTTCGTGGCGCTGCTCGCTGCGGCGCAGACGGAAGAAGGCGGGGAGGCGTGGTTCGATCCAGCCGGACTGATAGTGTTGGTCGTGCCCGATCTGGATGCGGCTGCCGGTCACTTTGGTGAGGGGGATGATCTCGCTGTTGTGATCGAAGTGGAGGCCGTCGCGCAGTGAGACGGGGGCATAGACGCCGATGGCACCATAGGTGACGGCGTGCTGGCGCGTTTGGTCGAGCAGGGTATAGGCCTGGCGGCAGAGGCGCGGCGTGAGGCCTTCGGAGAGGAGGGCGTAGGTGACGATGGCGAGGCTGAAGAGGAGCGAGATGGCGGGGATCAGGGGGATCAGCCAGATGCGGCGGCTGGCACGGCGGGTATAGAGAATGGCACCGGGACCGGCCAGCAGGGAGAAGAGCAGGAGGATCAGGAGGAAGGTGCGGGCGGGGACGTTGATGCCGCTGACGACCGGAATGGCTGCGATATTCTTGCTGCGCGATTCAAACTTGGCCAGCCAGGGATGAAGGGTCGTGATGGCGTTGGTGGCGATCAGGGCAAGGTTTTCAGTGGTGAGCGTCTCGATGGTGGCAGCGCTGCAGGCGGTGGCACCGCCGAATCCGATGGCAGGCGACCAGCCGGGCGGGAGGGTGTTGCGTCCGAGCAGGGTGACGTGGCCGCCGGCGGCAGCGTAGTCGTGGAGCGCCTGGTGGACTTCAGGGGGCATCTCATCGAAGTCGTAGGCGGCAATGAGGCAGTTGTCGAAAGGGGTGTAGGCGAGCCAGTGACGCGGCCAGGCGCTGCCTTCACCCTCGAAGCGGGTGGGCGTCAGGTGCTCCAGGCTGCTGGCGTTGTAGAAGTAGGCAGTCAGTTTGGATGACGGTTCGTCTGTCAGCTCAGAGGGGTTGTAGTAGCCGCGTTTGGTGGTATCGACCGGCGCGGCAGCGATCATGGCGCTCTTCAACTCTTCGGCCGAGAGCTTTTTGGAGACGAGGAGCGAGAGTGGGCTGTAGGAGTAGTAGGAGGACCGCACCTCCAGCGATGCAATCTGGATTTCGCGTGGCTGCTGGCTGCCGATGACCACCTGCATATAGCCCTCATAGCCGGCGATACGTACCGGCGGCTGCTGGATGCGGGCGGTGGTGCGGCTGTTGCCGGTGGCCGGCAGTTGGAGCGAGAGATGCGCCAGACCGTCACGCGAAAAACTGGTGGCGGGGATGGTGAGCCGTATGGGAATCGTCTGCGGGTTGGGGTTTTCGATGGTGAAACGCCGTTCGACCGTGCCGTGATGCCAGCGGGCGGGCTGCAGCGTGATTTCGTTGATGGCGATGCCGCTGGGGAGCGGCTTGCCGTCGGTATCGCGTGTAACGGGGGTGCCGGGCGCGATGGTGGTGGTTGGGAGGTCGAGGGCAATAGTGGTGGCGTAAGTGAAACAGCGTGTGGCCAGCAGCAGCAACAACGCGCGGCAGAGCGGCTTAGGCATGGTGCTCCTCCTCCCGGGGGATGGCGGCGGTGACGCCCTCGGGCAGGTTGAGCCCGGTAAGGTCGATGGTACGGGCCAGCTCGCTGGCGATGGCCGAGGGGCTGACTTGATCGAGACGCGCCTGGTAGTTGAGAATCAGGCGGTGGTTGAAGACCGGCTCGACCAGAGTACGGACATCTTCGAAGCCGACGGAGGGGCGTCCGGCAAGTAGGGCGAGCGCCCGGGCGGACTCGGCCAGGGCGATGGCAGCGCGGGGCGAAGCGCCGTAGCGGACGTAGCGTTTGACCCGCTCGGGGGCTTCGGCGGCTGCCGGATGGGAGGCGGCCACGAGGCGGGCGATCCACTTGGCGACAGCCTCGGGCAGGACGATACGCCCAGTGAGAGTGAGGCAGGCTTCGAGCTGCTCTTGCGAGAGGGTCCAGCCAGGGGCGGGGATGGTGCCGTGGCGCCGTTCGGTCAGGATGGCGGTGAGCGTGGCAACGTCGAGGTCGCCGACGTTGAGCCGGAAGAGGAAGCGGTCGAGCTGGGCTTCGGGGAGGGGGTAGGTGCCTTCGAGTTCGATCGGGTTCTGGCTGGCGAGGACGAAGAAGGGGGTGGGGAGGGGGCGGGTGGTGCCGAGGAGAGTCACACTGCGCTCCTGCATTGTCTCGAGCATGGCCGACTGCGTCTTGGGCGAGGCGCGGTTGATCTCGTCGGCCAGAAGGATGTTGCAGAAGACAGGCCCTGGCTGGAAGACGAGCTCGCGCTTGCCGCCCTCACCCGGCTGCAGGATATGCGAGCCGAGGATATCTCCCGGCATGAGGTCGGGAGTAAACTGGACACGCTTGAAGGAGAGGTGCATGATCTCGGAGACGGCCTTGACGAGGGCTGTCTTGCCGAGTCCGGGGAGCCCTTCAAGGAGGATATGGCCTTGGGCGAGGATGCCGGCCAGCAGCAGGCGGTGCAGCTCTGCACGGCCCAGCAGCATGCGGTTTAACTCATCGAGTGTGCGGTTGAGCGCTTCGGCAACGGGGGCGATCTCTTGCGGGGTGGGCAGGCTCATGGGTTCTCCTGGGGCGATGTGGCGGGAGTAAAGAAGCGTTTGACAGTCTCGCGATGGCGCGGCAGCAGTATCGGTTCGGTGACGCTGCTCCCCGCGGTGGCGGTGGTGGTGAGGGCGCCGGGGGTTGTGCTCTCTGGCCGGTCCGATACCTCGGGGGCGGTGGCTGAGAGGCCTTCGAGGCGCGATTTGTCGTAATCGGGCAGGTGTGTCGGATCGAGGGTGGCGTCGTGGAAAGCGACACCTTCACGACTGCTCGGCGTCGTCCAGGTGATCGGTGCGGCACCCGGTCCACGCGAAACGCCCCCCATACCCGGCAGTGAGCAGAGGAGGGCGAGCGCCTCATTGGCGGTTTCGCTGTTCATAAGTGCTGCCAGTGCAGCGTCACAATTGGCGCTGTTGGTGCAGGAGCCGCCCTGCTGGCAGAGAGAGGAGGGGTCGATCAGCTTCAACTCGCTGAGACGCAAGAGGCGCGCCTCCTGGTCGAGGCCGGCGCTACGCATAAGACGGGCAAGCTGCTCCAGCGTGGCGGCATCGGCCGTCAGCTCGCTGGTGGTGAGGGTTAGCAGGTTGCTGGCAAGTCCGGCCGGGGGCGTGGCACCGGCGAGGAACTGTGCCACCGCCTCCATGGCGGCTGTGGCCTGACTCTCGCTGAGGAGTCCTGAATTGAGGGCAGCGCTCAGTTGTTCGGTCAGGGCGAGGCTTGCCTGCAAGGTGATCTGTTCGTTCTGGAGCGCCTCGGCCAGACCGGCACTCTGGCGCGATAGTTCACTGTCGATGTGGTCGAGAGCTTCGAGGGTGCGGGCGGGATCGACGGCATCACCGCTGGTGGTGAGTTGTGCCAACTGGTTGGTAATCGCCGCCAGCAGCGGCTCGGGCAGCAGCTCCTCCGCCTCGGCCAGAGCCACCCGCTCCTGTAGTTTTTCGGTCATGGCAGCGACCCCTTCGCGCACAGGGAGCGTGGGTGGCTTGAAGTAGCGTTGCGGCAGGAGCGCCACCGGAAGGGCAAAGAGCAGTGCCGCCGCAGCCAGGGCGAGTGCGCGGCGCGGCCGGTAGCCAACCTCCGGTTGCAGTGCCTGCGGCGTCTGCCAGGCGGCGGCACCCGGCAGGTGACGCACCATCATAACGCCACCAGCCCGGCTGCTGGCATCGAGCAGCGGCAGGCACTGATCTACGGTGGGGGTGCGTCGCTGTGCCACGAGGCTGCCGGTGGCGGCGGCGATGAGGGCCAAACCGGCAATTAGAGCGAGGTGCAGCAAGGCGGTGGTATCAAGGTCGGTCAGCCGGCAGCCGAGCAGCAGCAACCCAGCCAGCCAGAGGCCGATCTGGACCCCCAGAATAGCCCCGCGCTGCGCCAGCGCCGTTGCCAGGCGTCGCCGCAAACATTGTGCCTCTCTATCGATATTCTTGTTCAAGACGTGACCGCACTATCAAATGACCCGTGTCGGCAGCCATATATAACACGTTCAGGAGAAATTAACAATCTGCCATATTTATATTGTATGACGAAACGAGATATGCGAGAATGGTCTGAACTTGTTACAACTTTCTTTGTAACAACAACCTGGAGCGATCGTTATGAGATTTAATCTGTCGAGTTGCAGCCTGATTTTATCGGTTTTGTTCACGAGTGCAGGCGGTC